>NZ_JBMPOQ010000001.1:0-305531 GCF_049340505.1 Undibacterium sp. Dicai25W
CCATCCCGAACAGGACCGTGAAACGACTCTGCGCCAATGATAGTGCTGCAACCAGTGTGAAAGTAGGTTATCGTCAGGCTCCCCAATGCTACCCCTCTCTGTGAAAACAGTGAGGGGTTTTGCTTTTGTGATTCAGAAACTCTTCTACGATAACTCAGGTTATCAAATCCCATTCTCCGTTCACCGTTCTCAGTTCTTCGCCCCACAATGACTCGCTTTTACGCTCTACATCTGCCGTGCGGCTCAACGCCCGATCTACGCAAGAATTCGATTTTTCTGTGTGTTACGGGAGGGCTTGAGCGGAGAAAATCAAATCGTTTTAGTCGGACTCAATCCGGTGTGTACTCGCCAATGACAAATCACTAAGACCATATCTACTTCTCTCGTCGTGACTACAAATATGTTTAAAGACCTTGCAGACTCTCATATTTCGTATAAAACTGAGTATAGTCCAGACTAATTCACGTTTTCCGGGGGAGAACAAGCCATGATGACCGTTCCTATCGTGATGGATATCGAAGCATCTGGCTTTGGTGCTGGCAGCTATCCAATTGAAGTCGGTTTTTCACGGCGCCACGGTGAAGGGTGGTGTACCTTGATTCGCCCTGAGGAGGATTGGGAGCACTGGGACGAAAGCGCTGCGCAAGTGCATAAAATCCCTCGCGAAACGTTGGTTGAACGAGGTCGACCTGTAGCAAATGTCGCTGTAACCCTGAACCTCATTTTAGCTGGGCACACCGTATATACCGACGGTTGGGCACATGATTACGTCTGGCTTGCTCGCTTGTTTGATGCGGCTGACCTTCAACCTGGATTTCGTTTGGCGGATTTTAGAGAAATTATTTCTCCCAAGCAGGAAGAACTGTGGCATCAGACAAAAAGGCAGGTTGAAATTGACCTTAATGTTGGTCGACATAGAGCTAGTAACGATGCGCGTATTTTACAATTGACCTGGCTCCGCACTTACGACGCGTGCCGACTTTTGCATTAAGCAATCCTATTTATGCCAACGTGCTTTGTGATCTGGAGTTCTGTTAAATTTTCCTTTGATTACTTAATTTCTCGCTTATTTTGTCTCTCTCCTCTTCAGGGCTTTGCTCTTTTTTGCCACGAGCTTATTTGTAAGCATTTCCGGAGCCGTCGCACACGTGTTCCCATGATTGCCCCCGCACTCATCTCGTCAATCTGCTTTTTTAGATTCAGTTTGTTACATTTTTTCTAGCAATATTTTGTTTGCAGTTTAAATGTAATGAAAGAAATAAAGTCTTACATTATTCCTCCCAACCGATAACTACTTTTTTGTTTCCCTGCACCTATAATAAGTATCGTTAAGTAACGAAATTTATATTAATGTTGTATTGGGAGAGCAAATGCTAGTCGGTGATGTCGACCACTTTTCCTTGTGCAAAGTCTTTATTTTTGGACTCGCCTTGTGCCCTAATCCTATACGCGCGAGTAGCTACGAGCATCATTCTATTTCGCGGTCAAAACAGGGGAAAATTTATCCAACACTGCTTGCTAAGTTCCCTGCGATAACACGAAAAAGTTTCCAGTAATGACACGTACACGAAATTAAAAAGCCGTGTTGTGCGGCCTGCAGTTATTCAATTATCCAATCCGCCTCGAGCAAGCCAAAATAAGGTCATCAGCCTTCCCCGCAGTACTGCAAGCCTGATCGACAACGAACTGAAAGTCCCAGCTACAAAGTTCTCCAAAACATGTCAAAGAAGTATCTTAAAAAATAGTGGCGAGTCTGAACGTTTCTTTTGGTACATGAGATCAACGAGATACGGATTGCAATCAGTTCAAGGATTTGGTGAGCAAGGAAGAAAAGATCCGCGTCAGCGTTTTGTATATCGATCATTACGTTGCACTTACCTTTCGCTTCATCCGCCTTAGCTACAGGGCATTCCATCAATAGATGAGACGACAAACTGGCAAAGCACAAGTCATTTGATCGTTCGATCTACGATCGCTATTTTTGAGAAGCGGCGACTTGCTCTGTTTCCCAGACTGTCTGCCGCCAGAATACCAATAGTTTATGGAGAAATATGATATGTCTAAAATTGCATTACTAGGAATGGGTGCAATGGGATCGCGCATGGCAAAAGCATTGATTGAAGCTAAGCATACGCTCCACATTTACAACGTTGTAGGCAATGCCTGTGAACCTATAGTTGCGATGGGCGCTAAAGCATTTGTTACGCCTCGCGAGGCTGCGGTGGGTGTTGATTTTGTTATTGCAATGGTCTGGGATGATGCCGCGTCAGCGTACGTGTGGCTTGATCCCGAAATTGGTGCTATGCAGTCACTTTCAAAAGGGGCCGTCGCAATTGAATGTGCAACCTTAACCGTTGAGCACGAAGCAAGGTTGATGAAAGCGGCGGAAGCGCAGGATGTCGAGTTTGTCTCTGCACCAATGTCAGGATCACTACCTGAAGCCGATGCCAAGACATTGATATTTACCACAGGTGCAAGCAAGCAAGCCTTTTCTAAAGTGGAGCCCATTCTCATGGCGATGGGACAAAAGATCAACCATGCAGGAGATCCACTTGATGGAATCTCCCTAAAATTGCTTATTAACAGCAAACTCGCTCTCGAATACGCAGCCATGGCAGAAATGATCGCATTTCTTTTGGCATCAGGTAAAGATGCCAAACGTTACTTAGAGATCGCTGCATCAACCGCTCCCTTCTCGGCACGAGGTATAAGGGAGGCGCGCTATATGTTGGACGGCAACGAGACTTCACGAGTAAAAATCAATCAATTAATCAAAGACTCTGCCAATCATATTGCGCACTGCAAAACACATGGTGTCCCCTGCCATATGACTGAGGCTGCCAACTTAGTGTTCCGTAAAGCCAGTGCCGCAGGCTTTGGTGATCTCGATGCTGTTGCTCTGGCACGCATCTACCGGGAACAAACTGCGCAATACCAAGCTGCGTGAACGTGGGTGACAAGGTGCTTGCCTTTATGTGCCTCGCCAACAAACAACCAGTAATAACCAACTCGTAAGGGATTTTATATGTTTAAAAGATTTTCACGCGCCTATCAAGCCCAACAAATTCAACATGATTGGGAGACCAATCCACGTTGGAAAAATGTCTTCCGCCCGTATTCCGCAGAAAAAGTCGTATCGTTGCGGGGGTCTTTGCAACTCGATCATACCTTGGCACGCCAGGGTGCCCAAAAATTATGGGACTTGCTTCATACCGAGCCATACGTCAACAGTTTGGGTGCGCTTACAGGTAACCAGGCAATGCAACAAGTAAAAGCGGGTCTCAAAGCAATCTACCTTTCTGGATGGCAAGTCGCAGGTGACGCCAATACTAATGGTGAAATGTATCCGGATCAGTCACTGTATTCAGTTGATTCTGTACCTAAGGTGGTTATGCAACATTCAAACGTGCTGATGAAATTCAATGGAATGAAGGAAAAGAGGAGATTGATTATTTTGTGCCTATCGTTGCTGATGCTGAAGCCGGATTTGGCGGTGTGCTCAATGCATTTGAATTAATGAAATCCATGATCGAAGCCGGTGCTGCGGGTGTTCACTTTGAAGATCAGCTTGCTTCTGTCAAGAAATGTGGTCACATGGGAGGGAAAGTGTTGGTACCTACTCGCGAAGCCATCGCTAAATTAGTTGCAGCACGCCTAGCCGCGGATGTCATGGGTGTACCTACGCTTCTCATCGCAAGAACCGATGCCGAAGCGGCTGACCTGGTGACTTCAGATATTGATGAAAATGATCAACCGTTCCTTACAGGCGAACGCACCATAGAAGGTTTCTACCGCGCTCGTAACGGCATGGATCAAGCAGTTTCGCGTGCTTTAGCTTACTGCCCTTATGTGGACATGGTGTGGTGTGAAACTGGCAAACCTGATCTGGATTTTGCGGAGGAGTTCGCTCGTCGCATCCACGACAAGTTTCCAGGGAAGATGCTTGCTTATAACTGTTCTCCTTCCTTCAATTGGAAGAAAAATCTTGATGATGCAACCATTTCTAAGTTTCAAAACAGACTTGGCGCTCTTGGTTACAAATTTCAATTCATTACTTTAGCTGGGTTTCATAGTCTCAACCACGCTATGTTTGAATTGGCTTACGGTTATGCTCAACGGCAGATGAGCGCGTTCGTTGAGCTTCAGGTAAGGGAATTTGAATCATCATACAAAGGATTTACCGCAGTAAAACATCAACGTGAAGTGGGCACTGGCTATTTTGACGCCGTCACTACAGCGATCGAAAGCAATGCGTCGACTGCTGCACTTAAAGGGTCAACTGAAGAAGAACAATTCTTAGAATGTGACTCAGCAGAATAAGCAGAATAAGCAGTAAAAGCAGTAAAAGCAGTAAAAGCAGTAAAAGCAGTAAAAGCAGTAAAAGCAGTAAAAGCAGGGTTGCGTTGCAGCCCCGCTTTTGAATCCGCTACGTTTTACGTCTGTTTTTTGCAAAACCTACATCTAAGATCCAAACGAGTCGCCTTTTTTTCGTTCTGTCCTCAACTTTTCACATACTGTCGCAAGCTATTCGCTTTTGCTATATCTAGCCCTTATGCTCTCGTCAAATGATCCACTTGCAATGCATGGAAGTTCTTATTCAACGGTTGCAATGACGTGCTTCGAGCATATTCAATGTATATCTGCGGAACCTGCCAAAGGCACTATTTTGGATTTGCGTTGGTGTTTGTTAAGGAGTCAATGATGAAAAATTTTCTATCCGGCCGTATCTTTCGCTTTTTCATTTATATCGGCTTGTGCACGATATTAGAAACGGTACTGGTAGCTGATGCCCAAGCTGTTTCTGAAGTGGGCGGTGGATATGCAAGAGAGCGCAGACCTATTGATGCCCGCGTCACGAATGTAGTGATGAGTGGACCAATTCAGTTTATTTTAAAACCATCCATCGTTCCCGATTTATATGTCACCGGTGACCCATCCTTAGTGACGAAAGTCACCACGATAATTGACGGTAATACTTTATATATAGCAACCAAAGGTATTTTTATTGCAGCGGGAAAAACGCAGAAAACTATCGTGGAAATACATTTACCAAAGATAGAGAAACTGCAGTGCTCTGCGAATGGTGATAGCTCCGTCATCGGTTTTAAAGGCGATAACCTGGATCTCGACCTGCGTGGTAGCGGCAATTTCATCTTAGATGCCGATTATGTCAATTTGAAAATGAAGTCGACAGGAAGTGGAACAGTACAACTGCGGTTACAAAACATGCAAACTATCTCAATAAATTCACAAGGAAAGGGAACAATTTTGCTCTACGGTCAAACAAAAAATTTTGATGCACAAGTGTCTGGCGCCGGTGGACTCAACGCTAGTGCAATGCGAGCACAACAAGGCACTCTCAATCTGACCGGCTCTGCGGATGTGGCAGTGTATGTGAATACTGAAATCTCAGCATTTGCATTGGGAAGTGGCAATTTACGAATTTTAGGTAATCCAATAAGACGCCATGTGGAGCATCGCGGTTCTGGCCAGATTATCTGGCAGTAAATTCATGGTTAAACCTGTTAATCATATCGATTGTCCGCACTTTTTAGTTTGGCAAATATATCTACCACCAATTAATTGTTGTAAATTACTCTTGTGCAATAAACATCTTATTGTGAATGGAAAAATATTTAATGAATTTAAAAAACATTATCCATTTTTTATATTGATAATTTATTGTTTTTGTAAATAAAATTTTATCGATTTGTCGTTGGTAGTGAAACTCTATTTGCATGGAAAAATTTCTGTAATAATCATCGCGCAGATGTAAGTATTTGTTTCAAAAATAAAATGTTTTACCTGCGCTCAACAACGCAGGTTCGCTACCAACCTGACCGATCTGGAACCATGATTACTATTCAAAGTAAGTGCCTGACAGCGTTGTTTATTGCGTTTTGTTTCATCTCAGGCGTCTATGCCCAAGAAAATCCTATGCAGTTTTTGAGTAGCGCGAATGCGAAAGTTGCCCGTGCTGAGGCTTTAAAAAATCGATGGGAAGGTCCGCTCGATGGCCCAAAAATTCAAAAGAAAAAGAAAATTATTTTTATTGCCGGCGATATGAGTGATGCCGGAATTTCGAGTGTTTTCAATGGTGTGCGCGAAGCAGGTGCCGCAGGAGCGTGGGAAACGCTGTCGATTGATTGTCGGGGGCGCTGCAACCAAGGCGCAGCGATCATCGCACAGGCATTAGATATGAAGGCAGACGGCATTATTTTGGCAGGTGTCGACGTTACAACGCAGGCAAAAGGCATGGCTGCCGCAGCTAAAGCTAAAGTTCCTGTTGTTGGTTGGCATGCATCGGTTAAGAGCGGTCCCGTCGATGGTTTATTTACGAATATCACCACCAACCCAAAAGAAGTCGCGCAATTGGCTGCTTTGTACACGGTGGTTGAATCAAATAATAAAGCTGGCATTGTCGTATTCACCGATTCGACTAATCCCTATATGTTGGCCAAATCCAGTGCGATTATTGAAACTATTAAACAATGCGAAGGCTGTCGTTTATTAAGTGTAGAAGACGTTGCTTTGAGTGATGCTTATCTGAAAATGAAATCGGTGGTTGACAACCTAGTGAAGCGCCATGGCAACAAATGGACACACGTGATTGCCGTTAACGACTATTATTTTGACCTCCTCAATGCATCGTCGATTGCTCCTTTGGTCGCGGCAAATAAATTGGTGGGTGTATCAGCGGGAGACGGTTCACCAACAGCCTACAAACGTATCCGCGCTAATGATATACAAACTGGAACCGTTCCAGAGCCGCTGGTGATGCATGCGTGGCAACTCGTCGACGAATTGAATCGTGCCATGACTGGTCAGGCTCCAAGCGGCTACGTGACGCCGGTACATCTGGTAACCGCCCAAAATATTGCCTACGACGGAGGCGCAAAAAATGTATTTGATCCGGCAAATGATTATCGCAATCACTATCAACAAAGCTGGCTTAAATAAAACGCTTTCTGGTTCTCTGAGCCAATGACGTGCGGCTAACTTATGTGATTGTTATTGCAACATTTTCATAAGCTAGCCAAAATAGTTTTCGTCTGCATCGATTCCCATCGTCGTTTTCGACTGAAACCCCATCTCACTGTCGCCTGACAATCACAGGCTTCGCAGGAAGGCGTATCATTACGCCCCTGAGTGTATTTTCTATACTGCGTTGGCTCTTCAACTACAGCCGTTAGTTATCTTTTATTTTATCCATGCAAACAACGAACCAAGACATCCCTACTGCATCCGCGCGCCATGTCATTGTGATTGGCGGTGGTCCCGCAGGATTGATGGCCGCTGACGTACTTTCAGCAAAAGGAATACGGGTTGATTTGTATGATGCAATGCCAACAGTGGGACGAAAGTTTTTGTTGGCCGGTAAGGGTGGCATGAACCTGACGCATTCTGAGGAATTTAGTACGTTTTTGTCCCGTTATGGTAACCGCGCCGCAAATCTTCAGAAAATGCTGCAAAATTTTGATGGTAAGGCTGTGCGTGAATGGGCACAGGGGTTGGGTATAGAGACTTTTATTGGCAGTTCAGGACGGGTTTTTCCTGTGGATATGAAAGCAGCTCCTTTGCTGCGCGCATGGTTGCATCGCTTACGTGAACAAGGGGTGCAATTTCATATGCGTCATCGTTGGTTAGGATGGACTGATGATGCGCAATCCTTACGTTTTGATAGCCCCGCGGGTGCATCTCTCGTCAAGTCGGACGCAGTGATACTCGCTCTTGGCGGGGGCAGCTGGGCGCGCCTTGGGTCGGATGGAAAATGGGTAGCACTACTGCAGCAGCAAGGTATTGATGTCGCGCCGCTCCAGGCGGCGAATTGTGGTTTTGATGTTGCATGGACAGATTTTTTTAAAAATAAATTTGCCGGAAAACCATTACTTACCGTTGCGGCGCAGCTTCGTGGCAATCATAGGGGTATGCGTAAGGGGCAATTTGTCATCACTGCTGGAGGTGTTGAAGGTAGCCTGATTTATGCTTTATCATCTTCTTTACGTGAAGAAATTAATTGTGCCGGAGAAGCAATACTGGAGCTGGATTTATTGCCCGATAAAAGTATGGAGCGTGTGCTTCAAGAACTTGGCAGCGGACCGGGTGCGCGTTCTTTTGCGAGCTATCTGAAGACTAAATTGGGATTAGATAGTCTCAAGATTGCCTTAATACATGAAGTATTGAGTAAAGAACAAATGCAGTCGCTGAATGCACTTGCTGGTACTATAAAAAAATGTCCAATTCGTTTGCTATCCGCCCGTCCAATCGACGAAGCGATTAGTAGCGCAGGTGGCGTCAAATTTGAGGCCTTAGATCAGTACGGTATGTTGCTCGCGCGTCAGGGTGTATATTGCGCAGGTGAAATGCTCGATTGGGAAGCGCCCACTGGCGGTTACTTGCTCACCGCTTGCCTCGCCAGTGGCAAGCACAGCGCACAGTCTGTACTTGGTTATTTAAAGAGTATTTAAAGAGTACTTAAAGAGTACGTAATGCTTACTTGATCAAGAAGTAATAAGCAGAATAAGAGATGAAAAAATCGATGTTTTCCTGATTCAACCATCAAGTTTCGCTTATAAGTTGTTACAATCTCGGGCTTGCTTCATGGCTTATATTTTCACACAGTTGTTCAGAACGTCTTACTTATGAGTGATTCTCGAAATTCACCACGTCTTTCGGTTGCCTGGCGCGCCGCTATTCAAGTAGCGGTGGGTAGAATTGTGCCAGCAAAAATAATTAATTTTTCCGCTTCAGGCATACAGCTACAAACCAGTGTGATGCTCAAAGAAAAACAGGTCTACCAGATGATGATGGAAGTACCAAGTCACAAAGATGCCTCATCGCGTACGCAGGTCGTTTGCAAAGCAACTTGTCTTTACACGATCTTGAGCGGCAATGAATACCGTGCCGGAATGAAGTGCTCTGATTTCCCACCGCAACACCGCGAGCTATTAGAAAGCTGGGGCGGTTAAGCCCTTCGGCCTTCAAGGCTTACCAAAGCAAAGTTTTCCCTCCCGTGTTATAACTGACAACCTGGTAGGACGGGTGCAACCCGCCAAGAACACGTTTTTGCACGCCGTCGTGGTCAGTCCACAGCTTGGTCCGGAGTGAACTTTCAATATCGCGAATATGAATACCATCCTTACTGAACAAAAATTACCTGATTCTTCTTTGCGAGTTGCTGCTCTATTATCTGAAATTGGCCACGATCAACCGATCGTCGTACTGCCTGCTTCTGGAAAAACTGCAGCTGAAGCGGCAGCAGGATTGGGCTGTAGTGTTGCAGAAATTGCTAAATCTATCGTGTTCCGTCGGCTTTCGGATAATGCTGCCGTCATGGTCGTTGCTAGCGGAAGCAATCGGGTCGATGTGGACAAAGTTGCGGCAATGGTTGGTGCCCTGGGTAAGGCAGATGCCCAATTTGTTCGCGAAAAAATTGGTTATGTGATTGGTGGCGTATGTCCTATCGGTCATGTCGAAAAAAGCGTCATGCTGATCGATCAGGATTTGTTGCAATATCCTCAAGTCTGGGTCGCAGCTGGTCATCCGCATGCTGTATTTGCCCTGACACCACAACAATTAATTGCAATGACCAATGCCCCTGTAGTGGACATTGCCTTACTTTCTTGAATTGAATAAGTATTATGAGTATTTTGTACGACTTTGATCCCGAAACCGCCTTAGCGACTGAGCCAGTTCCCTCACCGTGTGTCGGCGTATGCAAAATGGATGAGAAGGCAGGTTGGTGCGCGGGTTGTTTTCGTACCATTGACGAATTGACTGCTTGGAGCACTGCCAGCAATCAGAGCAAATTGCAGGTCTGGCGTTTAGTAAAACACCGGATGTTTTGAGATGATTTTATAGCCCGGTAGATTGATCTTTGCCGGGTTTTTGTTTCTTTTTTACGGCATTTTTTGAAAGTGACTTCATGGATGACGAAACGCTGAAGCTCCCGCATGGTATGCAGATATTTCAGCGTGGCTGGTTGTCATCCAATAATATTCTTTTCATCAGCGATACCCAAACAGCTTTAGTTGATTCTGGTTATGTCAGCCACGCTGCACAGACGTTGGCTTTGGTGCAGCACGCTTTGCAAGGTCGGCAACTTGATTTTCTGATCAATACGCATCTGCATTCTGACCATTGTGGCGGGAATGCTTTGTTGCAGCACACTTATGGCTGTCAGACTTTGATTCCGGAAGCTGAGGAGCACGCTGTAACAAATTGGGATGAAGAGCAATTATCGTTTACCGCCACGGGACAGGAATGTCCACGTTTTCGCTTTGACCACGTGCTTAAAGCGGGTGATCAATTGCTACTGGCGAATTTGTCCTGGCAAGTCTTAGCGGCTCCCGGCCATGATCCGCATTCGGTCATCTTGTATTGTGCCCAAGAAGGCATATTAATTTCGGCCGATGCGTTGTGGGAAAACGGCTTTGGCGTAATTTTTCCTGAGCTCGAAGGTGAGTCCGGCTTTGCTGAGCAAGATGCGACTTTGCAATTGATTGAAGAATTAGATGTTCGTTTAGTGATTCCTGGTCACGGTGCGGCATTTACGGATAAGCAAGCTGCCGTGGGCAGAGCGCGTAGTCGCCTCGACTATCTGTCCGCCGATCCAAAAAGAAATGCCCGAAACGCGATCAAAGTATTGATGGCTTTTATGTTGTTAGACAGACGCGAAATGACGCTGACTCAGTTGTCTGCTTGCCTGAATCAGGTTCGCATGATGCGTATCGCTGCGGCGCATTTGGCGCTACCCATTGAACATTTATTGCCACAGCTGATACAGGAGCTCATCAAAGCAGGCGCTGCCCGTCTTGAGGGGGAGCACCTGTTAAGTTGTTAGTAATATCTGGGTTATTTCAGCTGATAGGGTGAATCGCTAAATGCTTGCACTGGTGCGAGATCAGGATAGTTGGTTGGGCGATTTTGTTGTTTCGCCATAAATGCTTCCATTAAATTCGCACTCTGCCATATGCCTGATTGCAACCAACCCATTTGTTGCAATGCGTCGTGCGTGCTATGGTCGCGCGCGTAGTGTATCGCTTGCTTACTGCCCCAGATCGCGACTGGTGGTTTTTCGCTAATTTCTTTGGCCATCTGCAACGCGGCTTCTATCATCGCTTCTGGCGTTTCAAATACGTCATTGACCAGACCGCAGTTGAGTGCACGCTGGGCATTCAGACGACGACCAGTATAGGCCATTTCATGCACTATCCCTTCCGGTATCAGCTTAGGTAAGCGTTGCAAGGTGCCCAGATCGGCGGTCATGCCAATGTTAATTTCTTGTATGCAGAAAAAGGTATTGGTCGTTGCCAAACGGATATCCGCTGCACATACCATATCAACGCCGCCGCCAATGCAACCACCCTGAACCGCCGCGATGACTGGCATGCGTAATTGTTCAATGAGGTTAAATGAATGATGCATATCTTTCAGTATCAACGCAATATTTGCCCGCCCAATAGCATTGTTATCGTCCAGTGAAATGCCGCCACCTGCAAAGACATCCAAGGCCATCCCAGCAGTGAAATGCTTGCCAGTGGATGAAATCACCAGCACCCGGGCGGAGGCCTGATTTTGCAATTGCTGCAGGATTTCGACCAATTCTCTGAAGAATACCGGCTGCATAGTGTTGAGGCTATCGGGCCGGTTAAAACGCAAATGGGCGATTTTATTGTCGATACTGAAGTCAAAACACTGGTAAGTCATAAGGATTCCTTGGCTGCGTGTTGGAGTGAAATGAAGATGGTTCGCACTGGGGTGTTATTGTGTCAGCCCCGCGGTAAATAACTATGTTTTTTCTGATAACATGATATCAGTCGTCTTCATAAAATTCTTACAAATCCCATTCAGTCCCAACAAATACCTACACGTATCGAGATAGATCTATGTCCAGCAACGCGCATCTGCCCCAAATTTTGCAAAACCTCGTTTTACCCGTGATCGCCTCTCCTTTGTTTATCGCCAGCGGCCCTAAGCTGGTTGCTGCGCAATGCAAAGCCGGAATTGTTGGTTCGTTTCCGGCACTCAATGCGCGTCCTGCTGAGCTGCTTGATACCTGGCTGACCGATTTAACGGCGGAGCTCGCTCAATTTCAGGCTAACAACCCAGATGCCAAAGTTGGTCCCATTGCAGTCAATCAAATTGTCCATCAGTCAAACGACAGGCTGGCGCATGACGTGGCGGTGTGCGTCAAGCATCAGGTGCCTATCATCATTTCGTCGCTGCGCGCACCGCCAAAAGAGATGCTGGACGCGATTCATAGTTATGGTGGCATCGTTTTGCATGACGTGATTTCAATTCGTCATGCTCAAAAAGCATTAGAGGCCGGTGTTGACGGCTTGATCCTGGTTGCTGCTGGCGCCGGTGGCCATGCTGGTGGTTTGTCACCGTTTGCCTTAGTTGGAGAAGTGCGCAAGTTCTTTAAGGGACCGATTGCATTGTCAGGCTCAATTGCGACGGGTGATGCGGTGCTCGCAGCGCAGGCAATGGGTGCCGATTTTGCGTATATTGGTTCGCGTTGGCTGGCAACGCCAGAATCCAATGTGGACGATGCGTATCGTCAGGCCATTCTGGAATCCACCGCTGCTGACATTGTGTACACTAATTTGTTCACCGGTGTGCATGGCAATTACCTGAAAAAATCAATTATCGCGGCGGGGCTTGATCCTGACAATTTACCGGTCGCTGATAAGACGAAGATGGATTTTGGTACGGGTGGCAATAAAGCCAAAGCCTGGCGCGATATCTGGGGCGCTGGTCAAGGCGTTGGTCTGATGGATGACGCTCCTACCGTTGCCGAGATTGTCAAACGTTTGCAAGACGAATACCAGGCTGCAAAAGCCCGCGTATTGGCAGCCTGAGTTTCACATCTGATGCAACACAATGATGCAAATTGGCTTAATGGCAGGTTGCAAGCCATTTGCATCTCCTTGAATAATCGTAGTGTGTCCTGAACGCATCAAAAAGATTCAAGTTTAAAGACAGAGTTGCCGTAACCGGACTATCCCATCCAACTTCTGTCGATTATGCGCCGCTACTCCGTATTACTGCTTTCCTTGTTGTTGGCGATATCCGCATCGGCGAACGAAAGTTCGTCGCCTTCGTCGTCACCGCCTTCCAAACCGATAAAGCAGTCGTCGACGAAGGAAAAAGACAAGGAAAAAGAGAAAGAAGAAGCACCTCCTGCCAAAGAAAAAGAAGGACGCAAATCGTCCAAAGAAGGCAAGGAAGGGAAAGAAAGTAAAGACGCTGCAAAAGAATCTGCGAAGGAAGCGCTCGCTGCCGATGAATTGGCTGCAAAAATCGCCGAGCGACTAGCCGTTTTACGCAAAGAAAAAGAAGAGGTTAATTCACGCGCCTCGGCACGTTCAGTAATGCGTCCAGTCTATACTCCACGGCGCGCCGAACCAGTGAAACCAAAAGCCGAGATGGTGGCGTCAGCATCGGCAATGTCAGATCATGGCGCTGCCGCAATTGCTGCGGCGATGGATGCCCACGGCGCTGGCGCTTGGGGTTATCAAGGCGAGACGGGGCCTCTGAGTTGGGGGAAATTAAGTCCGGCTAATAGCAAATGCGATATCGGAGATCGTCAATCACCGATTGATATTCGTGACGGTATCCGCGTCGATCTGGATCCTATTGTATTCGATTACCGCGTTTCTGGCTTTAATGTCATCGATAATGGCCACACGGTACAGGTCAATGTTGGTGCCGGCAATTACATTACGGTAATGGGGCGTAATTATGAATTGGTGCAATTCCATTTTCATAAGCCCTCGGAAGAACGTATTAACGGCAAAAGTTTCGAAATGGTTGTGCATCTGGTGCACAAAGATGCAGATGGAAAATATGCCGTGATTGCCGTTTTGATCGAACGTGGCAAGCCACATAGCGCAATCCAGCAAGTCTGGAATAATCTGCCACTTGAAAAGACGATTCCTCAGGAGGCTTTGACGCCGCTTGATCTGAATAAGGTTTTGCCACAGAAACGCGAATACTATACCTATATGGGATCGCTGACGACACCACCATGCACAGAGGGCGTGTTGTGGATGGTCATGAAAGAACCGATAGAGTTGTCGCCGGAACAGATCGGGATTTTCAATCGTTTGTATTCCATGAATGCCCGCCCTATCCAAAAAAGTAGCGGACGTCTGATTAAAGAATCAAATTAATCGTCAAAGCAGCGTGAAGATACTCCCCTAGTTTTTTTTCAAAATGCTTTTGCAGATCAATATTCGCAATGACATTTAAAAATACTCCATGGGTGTATTTTTTTGCTTGCGTTTTTTACGGCTGACGTTGTAAAAAGTGCCAGCCAGTTTTTACGTTACATTTGTTGTATCCCTTGCTACATACGCATACATAAAGTCGGTCAACCAAAGTGACGGCCAAACGCTTAACGACATATCGGTAATCAATCCTTGGTTACCCCTAATTAAGCGTTAAAGGAGCCCATCATGCGTGTCCCCACTTTCTCTGGCATCACTTTATTAGCAATCATTGCAGCGTCTGCCATGACCAGCGGCTGCGCCGTGTACGCGACTCCGCCACGCGCCTATGTTGTCGCTCCCACCCCAGTTGTCGTTGCACCTGGCTGGGGTTATGGTTACCGCCGTTGGTAATTTGTTCGCAAGAAAGTTTCGCACATCCTGATCTAAACAGGCTGCAATTTGAACCGGCTGACAACTTGTGATAAGTTGTTCGCCTGATCTAATAGAGATTCCGCAGCTGCAGCAGCTTCTTCTACCATGGCCGTATTTTGTTGCGTCGCTTTATCCATGTTCTTGACGGATAAATTAACATCCTCAATATTTGCGCTTTGTTGCTGACTGGCGCTGGTAATTTCCGTCATGATTTCGGTCACATGCTTGATACTGGTCACAATATCATTCATCGTCGCACCTGCTTCATCAACTAATTTTGATCCTGCATCAACGCTATTTACAGACGATGTAATCAGATGTTTGATTTCTTTTGCTGCGTTGGCAGAGCGTTGCGCCAGATTGCGTACCTCGGAGGCAACGACGGCAAACCCACGTCCTTGCTCGCCTGCACGCGCAGCTTCTACCGCAGCATTTAAAGCCAGAATATTTGTTTGAAAAGCGATCTCATCAATGACGCCAATAATATCGGCAATCTTTTTGGATGAGGCATGAATCGAGCTCATCGTATTCACCACATGACTGAAAACCAGCCCGCCTTTTTCTGCGACACCAGCCGCATTCAGTGCTAGCGTATTGGCGGCAACGGCATTTTCCGTATTGAGTTTCACCGCTTTGGTGAGTGTTTCCATTGATAGGGACGTTTGTTCCAGGCTTTGGGCTTGTTGCTCAGTTCGGGACGATAAGTCGATATTTCCAGACGCAATTTCGCGTGATGCAGCCGTGATCAGGTCAGTGCCTTGACTGACTTCTCTGACGATGTCAGCAATGCTATCGCGCATTTTATTAATGGCATGTAGCATGCTGCTTTGATCTCCCGCTTTGATATCAATTCGCGTAAATAAATCCCCTTCTGCGATATGATCGGCAATTGAAATTGCCTCGCTTGGTTCGCCACCTAGCTGGTTTTTGATACTATTGGTGATCAGGGTGCTGACTACCATCCCCACCAAAATGGAGAGAGCTCCTAATACTGCTAGTACGAGTCGGGATGTTGAGGAATCGGCGCTAGTAATTGTGGATAATTGAGCAATGCTGGCATTCTGGTAAGCGGAAAGTTTTTTAATGCTATCGACGTAGTTATTTAAGGCTGGTTCCAGTTTACTTTGCAATAACTGCGTTATGTTTTCCGGATGGGATTTTTTCTCTTGAAAAATATCGTTGCGGACTGCCAGATAAATTTTTCTTTGTTCACCTACTGCAGCAATGAGTTGCCCTTCTTCCGGTGATTTAGTATATGTTTCCAGTGTCTTTTGTATTTCGCTGATGTGGCTGCTGGTTTCTTTGATCAGGGCTTCAAAGTGTTTTTGGCGTTCTGGATCGTTAGACTCTGCGACCACCATAGTTCTGGCGCCATTCAGGTTGGTGCTGGCTGACCATTCTGAGAATAAGCGTTCTTTTTGCATCACATCATTGACCATCATTTTCATGTCCTGATCAATTTTGTGTAAGCGCCAGATGCCCTGCAATGTGATCATCAACAATAGACAAAGGACAATAAAGAATCCTGCGATCAGTCGAGTGTTAACTTTTAAGTTAGATATTTTCATATGGGTGCCTAAACGCGATTGAGCAATGAAAAATTCTCTGAGGCAAATTATTTGCAAATCTGCATTATCAAATTAATATATGTAAGGGTATAACAGAACGTAGATATGTGGCGCAATAAACAAGAAAAATGCTTGCTTTGATCACGCTTACGTGGCGATGTTTGATCCCGGATAAGATGGGTGCCTGGCTTCGCACTAATGTCGTTTGCGTACTTTTGCTGTAGAAACAAATATCATGATGAAAAAATTAACGATTATTGGTGCAGGAAAGGTTGGAAAAGTATTCGGTCGTCGCTTTCAACATCGTGGCGTTTTCAGCGTTGTACAGATTTTGAATCGTCATCTTCAAAGTGCCTTAAATGCCTGTGAATTTATTGGTATAGACAACGTTGCTGCATTAGCCGATCGCAAGCAGTTACAGGAGGCAGACATCTGGATGTTGGCCGTTAATGATGATCAGATCATTCCCGCTTGCCAAATGTTGCAAGAGCAAGGGGTGTTGAATGCCGACAGTATTGTTTTTCATTGTAGTGGTTCTAAGGCATCGACGGAGTTGGTGGCAGCGATGGAAACAGGTGCCGCTGTGGCCAGTATTCATCCAGTCGCTAGTTTTGCGAACCTGCAACACGTGGTAGAAAATTTTCCCGGCACGATCTGCAGTATTGAAGGAGATCAGCGAGCGCTTGCCGTGTTGTTGCCAGCAATACAGGCGATTGGTGCACAAGTTGTGCAAATCAGTGCCGAAACTAAATTGCTGTATCACGCCGGGTCGGTGTTTGCCAGTAACTATCTGGTGACATTGTTGGATACAGCATTACGCGCTTACCAGGCAGCTGGAATACCATCAGAGCTGGCGCTGGCAATGGCAGCACCTTTGGCGCGGCAGTCGATGGAAAACGTATTTGCATTGGGCGCTGCCGAGGCCTTAACTGGCCCGATTGCACGCGGTGATATGCAGACAGTTGCGCGTCAACAAGCTGTTGTAAGTAGTTGGGATGCGAAGGCCGGGGACTTGTATCAGGCATTTACGCCACCAACGCAAGCGCTGGCGGCACGTAAAAATTATTCAGAAAAATAAACGCTGTTGCGGCCGTTCTCTTTGGCTTGCGCCAATGCCTGATCGGCACGTTCAAAGACGCTATCTTCAGTTTCACTATCGCGGCATTCAGCCACACCCATACTGACTGTAATGCTTAAGCGCGTGCGCGTCAGGTCGGTGGTGCGTGAAAAATCGTTATTGGCGATCGTGGCACGCAAATTTTCAGCAATCGAGGTCGCTTTTTCGAGTGTGCAATTTTTCAATAAAATTAAAAATTCTTCACCTCCCCAACGGCAAATGACATCGCTCTCACGCAGTGATCGCTTAGCAATCGCTGCTATTTCTTTGAGTACGTGATCGCCGACTTGATGCCCTTGCTTATCATTGATTTTCTTAAAAAAATCGATATCCAGTAACACTGCGCACATCGGTTGGCGAGAGCGTTCAGCATCGAGTAATGCTTGTTGGAAAATAAAATCAAACGCGTGACGGTTTAGGAGATTTGTCAGGGTATCGGTGGTCGCTGATTTTTCCAGCTTGTTCTGATATTTTTTGATGGTGAAGAATGCCAGCACCATCAGTGTCAGTGTCATGACGCCACCCACAGCCAAATTAACTAGCAGGACATTGACCAGTGGTTTAAGCTCGTCATCGAGATTTTTATCGATGACAAGTTGCCAGCCTAAATCCGGTATGTTTCTGATGCTGACAAGGTGTGAAATTCCATCAGCGTTATATTCTAAAGACGTGGCAGTATTTTTTTGATTCGCCACAATTTGTGCTGAAATATTTTTGATGCCGTTGACGCCGCTGATATTGTCATGGCGATCATTACCTTTCGCAGTGGAAAATACAATGTCGCCCTGCTTATTGAGAAAATAAATGTTGCTGTGGAAATTTTGCTGGTAAGCGTCAATGGTGCCTTTTAAGTTATCGAGATTGAGCTTAATGCCGAACAAGCCAACAATACCGATTAACTTTCCATTTGTGTCAGCTACTTTATAGTTGACGGAGAAACTGGTCGGATCATGGGTGAGAGGATCTGAATCAAAGTTAATTTCATACGGCGCTTTAAGATTTCTGAGTTGAAAGTACCAATTGTCGATTGGATCAGCACTATTCATTGTTTTGGCGATACCAACGCCGTTATACAAATGACGCGTCTGATCTGAAATTAAATAACTTGTCAGGGCATTATTCTTATTTTTGAGGTCTTTCAAATATTGATTAATTTGCTCTGGTTCTTCTTCACCATTAAGTAGCCAATCGCGGGCAACTGTGCTATTTGCTATTTGACCTGAGATGAAGTTTGGTCGGAGCATTAATCTTTGAGTTTCTGCATAGATACTGTCATTGAGCACAGGTAAACTCTGCTCATTGAGTGTATTCGTCAGTGTTGTTTTGGAAATAAAAAAACTGGCGAGGGAAGTGCCAGTGAATCCAATAACAAGAATAACAAATAGCCAAATCAGCCAGCCGTATTTTTTTAACATGTTTTTCATGAGCTGTAGACGGAAGATGTGCGTGAAGTTTGCTGCAAGATCATACTATAAACCTGCACACTTTCTGCTCAATATAGTGTTCGTTTAAACTTGTTTTACGGCAATATTTGTGAAAAATGCCGCAAAAGGCGGCATTTTTTTTATTTAATTAACTAATTTTCCAGCATTCCGGCTTTAAGGAATTGGTGTAATAGACACTCTCAGACGCACGCGTGAACCTGGATCGTATGGCATGACAGACGTATAGCTGCGACCATTGTATTCATACGTGACCGCATAACCGTTAGTGCGTGATTGCCAGTTATCAACATTGCGACATTGACGAACTGGACGGGTGGTATAGCCTGGCTGTGCATTATTGTTGTTATCGACACGATCACCAACAATGGCGCCGGTAATCGCACCAGCAGCGGCAGCGGCAATACGACCGTTACCATTGCCAACCTGGCTGCCCAACAAACCGCCTGCAATCCCGCCGATAATGCCGCCGGTATTGCTGCGTTCTTGTGGTTGTTGAACATTTTCATATACCGTCTGACATTCTTGGCGAGGAACGTTCATTTGTTCAACTTGAGGAACGACGTTGACGATACGTGCATATTCTTCAAAATCTGCGGCATGAACTACAGGCATTGCGAATGCCATACCTAGCAGAGATGAAGAAATCGTAAGTTGCTTCAGTGTCAGTTTCATTTTTTACTCCGGTACATTTGTCATCATTTGGTCAGTATTTAACGCGCGAAGTTCCCAAAAAGAAGACAAATAACAAAAAAAAGTTTCCGATCGTCATCGCGATAATAGTTTCATTGTACAAAATATCGCTGCTGACATGATGTCCTAATGTATATCTTACCTATATTAAATCGCCGGCCGAGTGCAACTGTTACTGCCTGAGCAGGTTGTCGAATCAGGCCGTTTGTCGGTTTAGTTTGTGATCGGTTGGCTTATTTCAATACTTGCTCAAATCATCAGCCAGCTATTTCTATTCATTCCGTAAAACAAATTTCTTGCAAGTATTTCAATCATCCACATATGAGTAGCGATGTTAGGTTAAGATCGTGACCACACTGATCAATCGAATTTCCAATGGAGCTATCATGCAAATTTTATGGACGTCCTGGCTAACAGTCGTTGTTTTAGCGATGTATTTCTGGAACGTAGTTACCGTCGGAAAAGCGCGCGGGAAATATGGCGTAAAGGCACCTTCGGTTGAAGGTCCGGAAGATTTTCAGCGTGCCTTGCGCGTACAGGCTAACACCGTGGAACAACTGGTGTTCTTTTTTCCGGCATTGTGGTTATGTGCGCTCTGGTTTAGTGATAAGACTGCGGCAATTGCAGGTGTTGTGTGGGTCGTAGGTCGTATTTTGTATGCTCTGGCTTATTTAAAAGATCCTTCAAAACGCGGCGCCGGATTTGCGGTTGCTACACTAGCTTCCCTCGCTTTGTGGCTTGGTGCCATTGTCGGATTAACTGGTTTGGTTCATTAAATAAGGATGCAACGATGACTGTCAGCACCAAAAATAATGTTTCTGTCATTGCTTCATATGTTCTGATTGGGATCGGCCTGCTTATCGTTTTGAAAGCTGGCTTATTAGTGGCTCTGTTTTCCGGTTTGTTGATGTATTCACTAATCCACTTGATGGCCCCTGCTATCGCCCGCACTTTTAATCAGCGTCGGCCACGTGCAATTGCGGTAGGTTTGTTGGCTGCCGTGCTGATCATCAGCGTGATGCTGGCAGCTTGGGGTATGCATTTGTTTTTACGTAGCGACGGTGGAAATTTGCATAGTTTGCTACAAAAACTGGCGGATATTATTGAGGCATCACGTAGTCAAATGCCTGACTGGGTGAGTACTAACTTTCCAGAAGATGTCGGTGCTTTGCAAGAAATGATTACGCAATGGCTGCGTGAACACGCAGGAGAAGCAAAGTTACTGGTGCCGGAAGCAGGTCATCTTATCGTGCATTTGTTGCTAGGCATGATCATCGGTTGCATGGTCGCTTTGCGCGAAACCATCGACGATTCAGATCTCAGACCGTTTGCCGCCGCCTTGCAGCAAAGGATAGGTACCTTAGGACGGATTTTCGAAAAGATCGTCTTTGCACAAGTACAAATTTCTTTCATTAACACGGTTCTGGCAGCGATTTATCTCTTGGTCATTTTACCCTTATCTGGTGTACATTTGCCATTAACCAAAACGATGATAGCGGTGACCTTTCTTGCGGGTCTGATTCCGGTGGCAGGTAATGTATTTTCAAACACCGTACTCGTGATCGTTGCTTTATCGCACTCTCTGAATATCGCAATCGCTTCACTCGTGTTCATGGTCTTGGTACATAAAGGCGAATACTTTCTGAATGCCCGCATCATCGGTGCCCAGATCAATGCCAGAGCGTGGGAGCTGCTGACGGCTATTTTGGTGATGGAGACTTTATTTGGTGTACCAGGCTTGGTCGCTGCGCCCGTGTTTTATGCATATTTGAAAAAAGAACTGAGTGATCAGGGTTTGGTCTGACTTTGGCCTGACTTTCAGCTGATTTTGACCTATTTGGTGCCATAATTCAGGTGGTCTGAAGTAATGTCACCTTAGCGTCCTGATGACACATTGCTGTAACGACTAATTTAAACACTTAACTTGCACACTTAACAAGAGCTAAAAATGATACTCGAAATTGCTGATATTCGTATTCATCCCGGACAACAAGCTGAATTTGATGCCGCAATACAACGTGGTATTAATGAAGTGATATGTCATGCAAAAGGATTTAGCGGCTTTAAAATTAATCACGGTATCGAGTCGCCAGAGCGTTACGTGCTGATGATTTACTGGGAAACTTTAGAAAATCACACGGTAGATTTTCGTGAGTCACCGGCATTTTTGCAGTGGCGTGCGATTGTAGGTCCATTTTTTGCGCAAGCCCCTGTGGTCGAACATTTCAACTTACTGGCAAAATCAGCCTGATGACTGTAGGGATATAGGTTGTTCCTCCTTGATTCCTGTCGTTTCACCCCAAGTTAGGACAGTCATCAAGACATCGGTAGTCTGCTACGTATATTTTGCCCAAGCTGCCGATATAACAGGCAGCTCATCAAAAGGTCAATATGGTTCCGCATCTCGTCACGGCTCTGAATGGGCCTTTGCTCGATTTAGAAAAGAAAATCCTCGAAGCAACGCCTGCCATCGAGCGTTGGTTTCGTATGGAATGGCAAGAGCATACGCCCCCATTTTATTGCTCAGTAGACTTACGCAATGCAGGCTTTAAGCTGGCACCGGTTGATACGAACTTATTTCCTGGCGGGTTTAACAACCTCGCTAACGAGATGTTGCCTCTCGCCGTGCAAGCTGCGATGGCAGCCATTGAAAAATATTGTCCGGATGCAAAAAATTTGTTGTTGATTCCGGAAAGCCACACCCGTAATACTTTTTATCTGCAAAACGTGGCACGGATGATGCAGATTTTCCGTCAGACCGGGCTGAATGTGCGTCTTGGTTCTTTGTCTGCTGATATCAAAGAACCCACCCCGATCGATTTGCCTGATGGCACGCAACTGATTTTAGAACCTTTGGAACGTTCAGCAAATGGACGTCGGCTGGGTTTGAAGAACTTTGATCCGTGTACTATTTTGCTCAACAATGATTTGTCGGCAGGTATTCCGGCGATTTTAGAAGACATCAACGAACAAACCTTGTTGCCGCCTTTGCATGCTGGCTGGGCTTTGCGTCGTAAGAGCAATCATTTCTCTGCTTATGATGAAGTGGTGAAAAAATTTGCCAAGATGGTCGATATTGATCCTTGGATGCTCAATCCGTTTTTTACCAAAGTCAAAAACGTTGATTTTAATGAGCGCACGGGTGAAGAAGCGTTGGCGGCCGCGGTTGATACTATCCTGGCAAAAATCCGTAAAAAATACAAAGAATACGGTATTAAAGAAAAACCTTTCGTGATCGTCAAAGCGGATGCTGGTACCTATGGCATGGGCATCATGACGGTCCACAATTCCGATGAAGTACGCGATCTGAACCGCAAGCAACGTAACAAGATGTCAGTGGTCAAAGGCGGCATGGAAGTGCGCGACGTGATTGTGCAAGAAGGTGTATATACTTTTGAGCAGATTCAGGAATCCGTCGCCGAACCGGTCGTGTACATGATAGATCGCTATGTGGTGGGTGGTTTTTATCGCTTCCATGAAGAACGTGGCGTCGATGAAAATCTCAATACACCGGGCATGCATTTTGTGCCACTGGCGTTTGCGCAACAACACGCCGTGCCGGATATGCGTGCTAAGCCTGGCACTGCGGCGCCAAATCGCTTTTACATGTATGGCGTGGTCGCGCGATTAGCCTTATTGGCGGCGTCTTTAGAGATGGAAAAAACTGATCCAAACCCCGAAATTTATTAAACTGCCGGCAGCCCCGGCTTGTGGAACTTTGCTATGAAAATCGCTTTCCTGACTGACCCGTTATCGCAGTTCAAGACTTACAAAGACTCCACCTTCGCGATGATGCGCGAAGCCCATCGCCGTGGCTACGAGATTTATGCATTTGGCCCTGAGGATATGGCGCTGGAAGGCGGTCAGGTGATTGCGAATATCAGCAAAATCACGCTGACTGGTGATAGTGAAGACTGGTATCGTGCTGAAACAGCGGTTTCTATGCCCCTCAGCAGCTTTGATGCTGTCTTACAGCGCAAAGATCCACCGTTCGACATGGAATACATCTATGCCACATACTTGCTGGAAATGGCAGAGCAGCAGGGTGCGCGGGTCTTTAATAAACCAGCAGCGATCCGCAATCACAACGAAAAATTGAGTATTGCCCAGTTTAGCCAATTTACAACACCGACTCTGGTTACGCGCGATGAGCAACGCATACGCGCATTCCACCGTGCCCACCAGGACATTATCCTCAAGCCGCTCGATGGTATGGGTGGCGCTGGTATTTTCCGTATTCGTGAAGATGGCATGAATCTCGGTTCAGTGATTGAAACACTGACACTGAACGGTACTCGTACCATCATGGTGCAGCGCTATATTTCAGAAATCGTGCATGGCGATAAGCGGATTTTATTGATCGGCGGTAAAGTAGTGCCTTACGCTTTGGCGCGGATTCCGCAGAATGGCGAAGTGCGCGGAAATCTGGCAGCAGGTGGTGTGGGTGTAGCACAAGATTTGTCGGAACGCGATCTTGAGATTGCGCAGACTTTAGCACCACAGCTATATGAAAGAGGTCTGTTGCTGGTAGGATTAGATGTGATCGGTAATTGTCTGACCGAAGTTAATGTCACCAGCCCGACATGTTTTCAAGAAATTACGCAGCAAAAAGGTTTTGATGTTGCTGCGATGTTCATTGATGCACTCGAAGTAGCCGTCACAAGTCCTTACAAAAAAACAAGTGTTTGACACACATTTTACACATGCATTTAATATACTCCCGTCGAGTATTTTAATTGCCTTGATGAAATAACTGAGTATGCGGCTATTTTTTTCGCATACTCCCAGGGTAAAGAAATTATGGTCGGAATACTCTTGATGACACATGCTCCCTTGGGTTCTGCTTTTATACAAGCAGCGGCGCATGTTTTTCGTGGCAAGCCTGAACGGATCGAAGCGATCGACGTGATCGCTGATCAGAATACGGACGAAGTTAATCAGTTAGCGCATGCTGCTGTAGAACGACTCAACGATGGTTCGGGTGTGTTGGTGATGACCGATATTATGGGCGGTACACCATCCAATTGCTGTCGCCAACTCGGTGAACCTGATCAGGTGGCAATCATTGCCGGTATTAGTCTGCCTATGTTGCTCAGAGCAATCACCTATCGCCAGGACGACCTTGATGTCGTCGTTGAAATGGCCTTGGCAGGTGGGCAAAATGGCGCTGTTCGTATCGATAATCGGGTTCGGCTGTCCCCCAATTAAGTGGAAAGTAAAAAATGATTCAACAAGAAATCGAAATCGTGAATAAACTGGGTTTGCATGCCCGTGCATCGGCAAAATTCACCCAACTCGCCAGTAAGTTCAAAAGCGAAGTCTGGGTTACCCGCAATAATCGTCGTGTGAATGGGAAATCCATCATGGGCGTAATGATGTTAGCAGCAGGTAAAGGCAGCAAAATTTTGTTGGAAACCGACGGCGGTGATGAGCAAGAATGCTTTACCGCTATGCAAGCATTAATCAATGATAAATTCGGTGAAGGCGAGTAAATCACGACATCAGGAATCCTGAAAGTTCTTGATAGCAGCACAAAAGTCCGTCACATATAGATGGATCTGAATAAATAGCAGATTGGGGACAAAGCATGGCGTCATTTACTTTGCAAGGCATCCCAGTTTCTCGCGGTATTGCGATAGGCAGGGCACATCTCTTACGTCCTGCTGCATTGGATGTTGAACATTACCTCGTTGCCCAGGAACAGGTTGAGGCAGAAGTATTACGTTTACAGGCTGCCATTGCGCAGGTGCATAAAGAATTGCAATCGATCTGGGCCGATCTGCCTCAGGATGCACCGACAGAGCTTGGTGCGTTTATTGACGTTCATGTCCTCATCTTGTCCGATCCTATGGTGTCGGAAGCACCACTCGATATCATCCGCTCGCGTCATTACAATGCTGAATGGGCGTTGGTCACCCAGGTAGACGAACTATCTGCACAGTTTGATGAAATTGAAGATGAATATTTGCGCGAACGTAAAGCCGATATTCAACAAGTTGCTGAACGTATTTTGAAGGTGCTGACTGGTAGCGCCAATTCTGTTCCACGTTCTGATGGCATCGATGAGCGCAGCGCCAATATGATCGTCGTCGCCAGAGATATATCTCCGGCGGATATGATGCAATTTCGCGATGTCGCGTTTGCTGGTTTTGTGACAGACGAAGGTGGTCAGAATTCACATACCGCGATTGTTTCGCGTAGCCTCGGCATTCCAGCCGTGGTCGGCATGGGCAATGCTTCACATCTGATTGAGCAAGACGATTGGTTGATTATCGATAGCGATGCCGGTGTGGTGATTGTGGCGCCGACCTCTTTGGTGTTGGAACAATATCGCGAACGTCAGGTTCTTCTACAAAAGCAGAGAAAAAAATTAGGCAAGCTGAAGAAAACGCCAGCGATAACCCAGGATGGCGTAGAAGTGACCTTGCTTGCTAATATTGAATTGCCCGAAGATGCAGCGCATGCGCTGGATGCAGGAGCGAGCGGCGTGGGTTTGTTCCGTTCCGAATTTTTGTTTATGGAACGCAGTGGGCAAGAGCACAAACTGCCAAGCGAAGAAGAGCAATTTGAAGCATATCGCGCTGCCGTATTAGGCATGAAAGGCCGTCCCGTCACGATACGTACGCTGGACGTTGGCGCTGACAAACCGCTCGATACGACAGAACACAATATTCTGAATCCTGCACTTGGATTACGTGCAATCCGTTATTGCCTCACCGAACCACAATTATTTTTGACGCAATTACGCGCGATCTTGCGTGCCTCTGCTTTTGGCCCAGTCAAGATTTTGATACCGATGATGGCGCATAGTTTTGAAATCGACCAGACCTTGAATTTGATTGCTCAGGCCAAAAAAGAATTGCAGGCTGAATCAAAAGAGTTCGATGCCAATGTACCAGTCGGAGCGATGATAGAAATTCCTGCCGCAGCATTGGCTTTGCCTATGTTTGTCAAAAAACTCGATTTCCTGTCGATAGGTACCAATGATTTGATTCAATATACGTTGGCGATTGACCGTGCTGATCACGAAGTGGCGCATCTGTATGACGATTTACACCCCGCTATTTTGCAACTCTTGCATACCATCGTCACGACTGCAGAGAAAGCTGAAATTCCAGTCTCAATTTGTGGCGGTATGGCGGGAGATATTCGCCTGACCCGCTTGCTAACCGGTATGGGTTTCCGCGAATTATCAATGCCAGCGGCACTATTGCCAGAAATTAAACAGGCAATTTTGAACACCCATCTGGAAAACGTACAGCCGTATGTAAAAAAGATCTTACGCAGTTACGAACCCGTGGTGATACGGGAGACGCTAGCTGCGATGGAAATGCTTGGGCAGACTGTGCATTGATGTTGTGCGTTGGCAGTTGGCGTTTGACGTCCGTGGCAGACTTGGTTATCCTTAACGACTAAGAATTTGAAAACATTGCTTTAAGTTTATAACGTCGCATGTTGACTGCTTTTCGTCAGCGATGCAATGCAGGTTCTTCATAACAAATTTGATGTAAAAAGTGCGCCGATTTGAAAATCAGCTTGCGGGCGCAGTCTGGAAATATCAGACAATAAATACGGCTAAAGCGAGCTTGAATGCAGCTTTTCTCTCTCTCACATTCAGCCCACCTTTTAGCCTTCCTTGATTTTTTTTAACGAGAATTTCTCGATGGAAGTGTGTATGTCAGTTTCACATCAATCTGTTGGCGCTGTTACACCGCAAGCGTTTTTCTTCGAGCAGGCGTTACCACTGCAAAGTGGTGCCAGTATCGCTGAATATACCTTGATGGTAGAAACGTATGGCAGCCTGAATGCCGATAAATCCAATGCCGTTTTGATTTGCCACGCCCTAAATGCATCGCACCATGTGGCTGGTTATTATGCCGACGACCCTAAGAATATTGGTTGGTGGGACAACATGGTCGGCCCCGGCAAGCCAGTCGATACCAATCGTTTTTTTGTGATCGGCATCAATAATTTAGGTTCCTGTTTTGGCTCTACCGGACCCATGCATAACAATCCGAATACTGGTAAGCCGTATGGAGCAGATTTTCCGGTAGTGACGGTCGAAGATTGGGTCAATGCTCAGGCGCGGGTTGCCGATCGATTGGGGATCCAGCAGTTTGCCGCGGTGATGGGTGGTTCATTGGGAGGTATGCAGGCCTTGGCCTGGAGTATTCTGTACCCGGATCGCCTCCAACATTGTGTGGTGATTGCCTCCACACCCAAGTTGTCGGCGCAAAATATTGCCTTCAATGATGTTGCACGACAAGCGATATTGACCGATCCGGATTTTCACGGCGGCGATTTCTATGCGCATGGCGTGGTGCCTCGCAACGGCTTACGAGTTGCTCGGATGATAGGTCACATTACCTACCTGTCCGATGACGATATGGCGGAAAAATTTGGCCGTGATCTCAAGTCTGGTGACTATCAATTTGGTTATGGCGTTGATTTTGAAATCGAATCGTATTTGCGTTATCAGGGCGATAAATTCTCTGATTATTTTGATGCCAATACGTATTTGCTGATTACCAAAGCACTCGATTATTTTGATCCGGCACGCCATACAAATGGTGACTTAAGTAAGGCACTGGGGAATACAAAAGCACAGTTCTTATTGGCATCGTTCACGACGGATTGGCGTTTCTCTCCAGAACGTAGCCGTGAAATTGTACGCGCTTTAATCACCAATAAACGTACCGTCAGTTATGCTGAAATTGATGCGCCACATGGTCACGATGCTTTCCTGCTCGATGATGCACGCTATTTGAATCTCATCGCTGCGTACTTCGATCGCATCGACGCACAATTGCAAGGAACATCCGTATGAATTTTTCAGAATTAAATCAATTACGTCCGGATCTGGCATTTATTGCCGACTGGATAAAACCTGAAACGCATGTGCTTGACGTTGGCTGTGGCGACGGTGTGATGCTTGATTATCTGCAATCGGATAAGCATTGCATTGGTTATGGCATCGAGATCGCCGATGACAAGGTGTTGGCGTGTGCGAAGCGCCATGTGAGTGTGATTCAGCAAGACATGGAAAACGGTTTGAGCATGTTTGATGATAATGCTTTTGACACTGTGTTATGTCTGAATTCTTTGCAAATGATGAAACATGTGGAAGCCTTGCTGCGAGATATTGCACGGGTTGGCAGAGATGCCATCGTGTCGTTTCCCAACTTTGGTTATTGGCCGCACCGCACCGCTTTATTCATGGGGAAAATGCCGGTTTCCAAATCTTTACCTTACCAGTGGTATGACACACCAAACGTGCGCTGCGCAACGATTTATGACTTCGCAGAGTTAGCCAACGAAGTCGGACTGGAAGTCCTGGAGTGCGTGGCTTTGCATGAAGGTAAACCAGTGCATGTATTGCCGAACTGGCGCGGTAGTCTGGCGGTATTTCGTTTGCGCAAACGAAGTGCCTAAGTGGCTTTCGTTGAGGCTGAGGTTGCCCTTTGGTGTAATGATTCTGCTACCATCTTAGTATCAATTATTTACGGTGCTTGGTCATGAAATTTGTTTCACCATCAATGTCGTCATGGGTTTTGCTTGGCCTGTTCGTGTGTAGTGTTGTCAGTGCTCCATTTTCCGTAGCACAAGATGCACCACGTGACGACGGCGTGAAGGTGGGGGGGATGTCATGGGCACGCAATTTTGTGCCAAAAGGCGCTCTCGAACAACAAGCGGCTATGCAATACGCGCAGGTCATCCAACAGGCGCAGCAAGCACGTGCGCTTGGCCCGGATGACTTCCCGCAAGTGGTTCGTTTGCGTACCATCGCCAATAAATTAATTCCATACACTTTGAGCTGGAATGCCCGTTCCAAGAACTGGAAATGGGAAGTCAATTTACTCGCCTCTAAACAAGTCAATGCCTACTGCATGCCGGGTGGAAAAATTGCATTCTATTCTGGCATCCTCGATACACTGAAACTAACTGACGATGAAGTCGCTATTGTAATGGGGCATGAGATTGCCCATGCCTTGCGTGAGCATGGTGCAGAACGTGAAGGCAAAGCGAGGATTGCTAACTTTGGCGTACAGTTGGCGGAGATTTTTGCCGGTTTGAAAGGTTACGATTCGCGTGTTGCTGGTGCCGCGGCAGGAACTCTCGCAAAGGTTGGTATGTTGGCTTTCTCGCGGCAAGACGAAACCGAAGCAGATATTGTCGGCCTTGATATCGCCGCACGTGCTGGTTACGACCCACGCGCCGGTATTGTGCTGTGGCAAAAAATGGGCATGATTAATAAATCTGCACCACCGCAATGGTTGTCGACGCATCCTGCAGGAAATAACCGGATTGCTGAAATTCAAAAACACTTGCCGGAAGTCATGCCTCTATACGCTAAGGCACATGGTTTTAATGTCAACCAGCTTGCACCATATCGTCCGAACGTAAAGGGCATCGAACCAGTGATTTATCCCTGAACAGGATAATGATGATTATGACAGCTTATATTTCCAAAAAAGAAATACTGTCAAATATCGTAATGTTTCATGGTGCTACTAGTTGTTACCTATTTTCATCTCCTTAAGGTAAAAACTTGGTCAAAAATTACTTTTGTGGCTTGTTTGTGACACTTTTCAGCTAATTTCCTTGTCCTGTCATCATCCTTTCATAATTGGATGTAACACTCTGCAAGATTCAGAAAACTTCTGTGATAGACTTTTTCGTATATCGATATATCTAATTTGTAGGAATTTGTAGTTTTATAAATTCTTTTTAAGAACCAATATCGTACAAAATAGACGAGTTTATGCCTTCGTCTGTTTTTTTTACCGAATAAGCAATCGTTTGCGCAATATTGACGGAACAATCCACGATCATTGTAGCAATCGTTTGCGCGTCTAAACGACGATCTCAGTAATAGGCGATATCACGGTCGGCGAATAGTTATATTAAAGCAATAAAGCCAATAAATCTGGCAAGCATGTGTGGTGAAGGAAATGTGATCAAGCTAGCTCTTGCGCTTGAAACCACAGACCAAGTTTGATGCAAATTTAAAATTAATTATTATTTATCTAAAATCAGATCAGGGAGCAGTCAATGAAACAAACCACTAAATCGTCAGCGTTTTTGCCACGCATGTCGATGGTCGCAATTGCATGCCAATTGGTATGTATGAGCATGTCTTCTGCATATGCAGCAGAAGCGACAGAAACAAACAATGATCCAGTTGATTCCAAACAAGTGACTATTACCGGTAAAAAAGTCGGTATGGGCTTGATGGTGCAAGAAAACGCGCCGAAAGCACGTAGCACGATTACTGCGGAAGAACTGGCGAAACAGCGTCCAACTGGTAACGCATACCAAGCCTTGGAATTGATGCCTTCAGTCAACAGCTTCAACTACGATGCAACTGGTTTGTTTGGCGGTGGCTTGACATTGCGTGGTTTTAACAGCGATCAAATTGGTGTCACTATCAATGGCGTGCCTGTTAATGACTCTGGTTCTTTCTCCGTATATCCGCAAGAATTTGTTGATCAAGAAAATACTTGTACCCAATTCGTTACGCAAGGTTCTACTGACGTAGACTCCCCGCAAATCGGCGCAACTGGCGGTATTATTGGTATCACAACTTGTGATCCATCCAAAGAAAAACGTTTCCGTGTGATGCAAACGGTTGGCGAACTGAATATGTTCAAAACCTATATGCGCTATGACACAGGCATGTTGTCTGATGAAAAGACACGCTTATTTATTTCTGCTTCTCACGCAACTTCCGACAAGTGGAAGGGTCAAGGCGGCGCCGATCGTTACCACGTAGATATGGGCTTCCGTACAGACTTTGATAGATTCAATTCGATCAACGGTACTATTTTGTATAACCGCGCAATCAATCAGAATATCAGTTCATTTAATTTGGCTGATCTGCAAAAAAACGGTTACAACTACGATTATTCGACTACATGGGTTGGTCACGCTCCAGCATCACCTGGAAAAGCAGGCTCTGATGCGAACCAGGCATTTGGCGATTCCTACTATAAGCTGACACAAAATCCATTCCAGAACGTTATCGCTTCTGTTACTGGAAAATTCCGTTTGAATGAAAATACGGATATCAAGATTTTGCCTTACTACTGGTATGGTTTCGGTACTGGTAGCAATCAACAAAAATTGATGACGGAAAACAAATTCCTCAATACCTCAACAGGTAAAGTCAATGCAGGCGTTGATTTGAATGGTGATGGCGATATGTTAGATAAAGTCATCGTAGCAACAAGCAGCGTGACTCGCACAAATCGTCCTGGTATCACTGCTTCAGTTACTCATACAATCGATAACCATCAGATTCTTGCTGGTTTTTGGGTAGAGCGTGCAACCCATGAGCAATTTGGACCTATGGTTCCTGTTGATAACAATGGTGTTGCAGCAGATATATGGCTGCGCAATAATCGTATCACTCGTCCTGATGGAACACCTTACCAGTCTCGCGATTGGAAGACCATTAGTACTGCGTACCAATTCTTTGCGCAAGATACAGTTAGTTTGATGAATGATAAACTGACCTTGAATGCAGGCTTCCGTGCTCCGACAATGAAGCGTGATTTCACTAATAATTCTAGTGAAGGCGAGCCAGTTGCATACAATATCAAACGCACATACTCTGACTTGTTGCCGCAAATCGGTGTCAGATATCAGATTGACCATGACAATCAATTGTTCGCAAGTCTTGCGAAAAACATGAAGGTACCAGGCAACTTTGCGTACGCGACTAGCGGTAACGTATCGATTGTCAACGGCGCGCCAGTATTTAGTACCGATGTAACTAAAGAAACATCCTACAATCTGGACATGGGTTATCGCCTGCAGACCGATAAAATCACTGCACAAGCAACGATCTATGCTGTTGATTTTAAAAACCGTTTAGCATCAACAACTGATCCGATAACTCAAAACACTATTTTAATCAACGCAGGTAAAGTACGTTCTACAGGCGCTGAGTTAGAATTGGGTAACACGCCAGTCAACGGTTGGTCGTTCTATGGTTCCGCTGGTTATATTAATAGCGAAATTAAAAACGATATCCTTTCATCCGGCGTCATGTTGCCAACTAATGGCAAACAAATGACTGATACGCCAAAATGGAAAGCTGGTCTGAGCGCTCAGTACGAAACCAATGCCTGGTACACTCGTCTGAAAGCTAAATACACTGGCAAACAATGGGCAACCATGACCAATGATGAATTGGTACCTGCATACACGTTGTTGGATTTTGATGCAGGCTATCAGTTCGCAAATGCGGGTATGTTTAAAAAGCCAACGATTCGTCTGAACGTCAGCAATATCGCGAACAAACAGTATCGTAATCCTCAAACATTCAACGTGTTGAATGCTTTGCCTTACGGCGCTGCGTCAGCTAAGAACGTATTCTATTACATGGGTTCTCCGCGCTTTACATCGGTAACTGTTTCTGCGGATTTCTAATCTGAAGAAGCCCAAGTTGCTGTGACATAAAGTCAGCAAACCATTGAATACCGAAAGGTCTGCAACAATGACATGTTGCAGACCTTTTTCGTTAAGTGAATACCATTTACTTATTTCACAATGAGATTAAAGAACGTTAAAACCATGAATCAGATTCGACGCATTTCAACCGTGCTAATTCTCGCTGGTTTGTCAGCTTGTGCCACTAGCAATTTTAGCCAGAGCGCCAGATATGAAGACATTACCATCTTCAGCATCAATGATTTTCACGGTAACTTACAATCAGACCAGCCCGTTCCATACCTTGCCAGCAAACCAGATATTCAACACCCAGGTCAATTCATCAAAGTTCCTGCCGGTGGTTATGCCTATTTAGCGAGTAAGCTTAAAGAGCGTCGGGCGGCAGTGCACGCCAGTATTTTGGTTGGCGCTGGTGATTTGATGGGCGCTTCGCCGATGGGATCAGCATTACTTCAAGATGAACCGGTGATAGAAGCCTTGAATCAAATTAATCTCTCAGTGACCGCCGTCGGTAACCATGAATTTGATCGTGGCCCTGACGAATTGATGCGCAAAATTCAAGGTACTTGCCCAACTAGTGGCTGCTCCTATATGGGATTTCATGGTGCGAATTATGACTATATTGGCGCAAATGTATATCAAGTGGGAAGCAACTCATCGTGGCTGAAACCCTATGTGATTCGCCAGGTCGGTGATGTAAAGGTAGGCTTTATTGGTGCCGTGACTTCCGACGTGCCCAATCTGGTTGCAGGCGATGCGGTCAAGCAGTTACGTTTTGAAGATGAAGCAAGCGCCATCAATCGTTATGTGCCCGAGTTACAAAAACAAGGCGTGAATGCCATCGTCGTGTTGATCCATGAAGGAGCGATGTACAAAGGAAACGAGAATGATCCTAGCTATCGTTGCGAAGGCTTGCAGGGGCCGATTATTGACATCAGTAAAAAATTAGACAAAGCAATTAACCTGGTGGTTTCGGCACATTCACATCAAGGTTATACCTGCAAAATTGACGGTCGTTTAGTAGTTCAAGGGCGTAGCTACGGCGCATTTTTGACAGAATCAACTTTAACAATAGACAAGCAAACTCATCAAGTTGTGAACGCCGTTGCAGTCAATCATCTGATCGATCAGCAGCAAATTACGGTCGATCCCATTGCGCAAAAATTAGTCAATCAAGTGACAACACAAACGGCAGCAATGCGTTTGCGGCCAGTGGTGACACTCAACAAACCATTGCTACGAACAAGCGATGCTCAACATTTCGATAGTCCTTTGGGTGATGTCATTGCCGATGCGCATTTGTATTTCGCGAGCCAACTTGGGAATGTAGATATCGCATTTATGAATCAAGGCGGTATTCGTAGCGATCTACCCTCAGGCTCTCAAGCATCGCCGGTCAACATTACTTTTGGGGATATTTACGCCGTCCAGCCATTTGGAAATATGCTCATCAGGATGCAACTGAGTGGTGCACAAATTATGGAAATTTTGCAGCAGCAATGGAGCGATAAAACCGCAAATGAACCCAAAAAATTGTTTGCATCAGACTCGCTTTCCTATTCATGGAAACGAGGAGATGCTTCTGACATCCAAATCAGCAACGTCACAATTAAAGGTCAGCCACTGAACTTAAACCAAGAATACACCGTCGTCGCCAATAATTTTTTAGCTGACGGTGGGGATGGTTTTAAAGTGTTTAAACAAGGTCGTAACCGTCAAATCATCGGGCGCGATCTCGATGCTTTGGAAGCCTACCTTGTTAGTCACGGCACAGCGATTGATCATGGTTTGAATTTGAACCGGGTTGAGCACAAACAATAATTTGATCGGTAGATACTGCCATTCCTGCTAAAAACACGCAGGAATGGCAATCTTTATAGGGCGGTGGCAACCCGCGCTACAAAAAATTTCAACCGTAAGTAATGATTAACGGTGAATGGTCAGAAAAACGCTCTTCTTTGTAAATCGCCGCCGACTTCGCTTTACGCCCAATACCCGGTGTTGCGACATGGTAATCGATACGCCAACCAACATTATTTGTCCACGCTTGACCCCGATTACTCCACCACGTATAAGCTTCCGCAGTGGTGTCAGGGTGCAGATGACGATACACGTCAACCCAGCCTAACTCATCAAACAAACGTGTCATCCACGCACGTTCTTCAGGCAAGAAGCCGGAATTTTTCTGATTGCTTTTCCAGTTTTTCAAATCAATTTCTTTATGCGCAATATTCCAGTCGCCACACACGACCAGTTCACGACCCTCAGCAATCAATTTTTCCAGATGTGGAAAAAATTCATCCATAAAGCGGAATTTAGCTTCCTGTCTTTCTTCCGAAGAAGAGCCCGATGGACAGTAAACAGAGATCACCGATAAGTCACCAAAATCGCAGCGCACGTAGCGACCTTCAGGATCAAACTCCGCACTGCCAAAACCAATGTGTACGGCATCAGGCTTCTTCTTGCTATATACACCCGCACCGGAGTAACCTTTTTTCTCAGCATAATGAAAATGCCCGTGAAAGCCATGCGGTGCCAAAAATTCATCCGTCATATCCGGCGCTTGCGCTTTGAGCTCTTGCACACAAACAAAGTCTGGATCTTCTTTTCCCATCCACTCAAAAAACCCTTTTTTTGCAGCGGAGCGGATGCCGTTTAGATTGGCGGAGATGATTTTGGTCATATAGATATAGGTGAGTTGACAGAACCATTATTAGTGAGCATCCAGGTCAATGTATCACCGAAATCTGGAACACTTAATTGGCCAACACAGGCTTCAAGTTTAGAGGGATCACCACAAAGTCGGTGAATTTCATTAGCACGAACAAACGCTGGATTGACAGCAATTTGGGGATGGTGACCAGTGATTGTTTTAAGCAGTGCAATAACAGACTGCAAACTCATAGGCCGACCTGAACAGATATTATAAACCTCACCACTAACTGCATTTTCTAATAACTTAAGATATGCTTCACATACAAAGCGGACATCGTTGAACTCACGCTCGACGTGCAGATTCCCTAATTCAATCCGCGCAGCCTTCTCAGAAAAATGTTGTACCAACTTAGGAATCAGAAATGAGGTAGCCTGAGACGGACCAGTGTAGTTAAACGGCCGGACAAAAAACAGAGGCAAACGATCGAGATAAGTGCGAGCCATATATTCCATGGCTAATTTACTCATCGCATAGTGATTAATTGGTGCTGCAGGCTGTGACTCAGAAATCGGCGATACCTCGCAATTGCCATAGATGTTCGCACTGCTAGCCAGTAAAACGCGCTTAGGTTTTTCTGGCAGCAGGCTTAAACCTTCTAGTAAATTCAAGGTGCCCAGCACATTGACATTGTAAAAGGCGCTGGCATCGGCATGACCGACAAAGCTGATGGCGGCCAAATGGACGACTGCATCTGGTGCAGTCCTTTTTAATTCCGCATGCAGATTAACGTGGTCGGTCAGATTTGTCTGCAAACCAGTGACACTATGCCCGCGTTGACGAGCAAGCTGGCAAAAATGCAGACCTGTAAAACCATCGGCACCAGTTACCAGAATTTTCAAAATGACATTCCTTTTTGATTGCGCTGCAAATCGGCTTCTACCATCATGCCGCATAACTGTTCAAGCGTCGTTGTCGGTTCCCAGCCCAGTGCGGCTTTGGCCTTAGCTGGATCGCCAATCAGTAATTCGACTTCAGCAGGGCGATAAAATTTTGGGTTAATACGCATGACGGTACTTCCGCTAGCAACGTCAACCGCGATTTCTTGTTCTGCTGAGCCACTGAAATCGAGGTCTATACCGGCTCCTTTAAACGCCATGCGGATAAAGTCTCGCACAGTCTCGGTACGGTTAGTGGCTAACACGAACGTGTCCGCCGTATCGATTTGAAGCATACGCCACATACCTTCGACGTATTCTTTGGCAAAGCCCCAATCGCGTTTGGCATCGATATTCCCTAACTCCAGGCAATCGAGTTGACCGAGTTTGATCTTAGCCACCGCATCAGTAATTTTACGTGTAACAAATTCACGACCACGCAAAGGGCTTTCATGATTGAACAAGATCCCGCTGGAAGCAAAAATGTCATAGCTTTCGCGGTAATTAACTGTCATCCAGTGGGCATAGAGTTTGGCTACAGCATACGGACTACGCGGATAAAATGGCGTACTTTCAATTTGTGGTACGGCTTGAACTTTGCCAAACATTTCCGATGTGGATGCCTGATAAAACCGAATCTTGCGGTTGATCAGACGGATCGCCTCAAGCAAGTTAAGAGCGCCAATACCAGTAATCTGGGCTGTGGTGCTAGGTTGTTCAAAACTTACACCAACAAAGCTTTGGGCTGCCAGATTGTAAATTTCATCTGGTTGTGTTTTTTGAACCAAGGCTATGGTGGAACCTAAGTCGGTCAGATCGTATTCTACCAAATGCAGATTCGGGTGAGATGTGACACCCAATTCATCCAGGCGCCAGAAGTTGACCGAGCTAGTGCGTCGATACGTACCGTAAACGGTGTAATTTTTTTCCAGCAATAATTCAGTTAAATAGGCGCCGTCTTGACCGGTGATGCCTGTGATGAGTGCTATTTTTTTCATAACTTACAATTAAAGAAGATAGTCAGTGCGTTGAATTTAAGTTTCCGCTTATAAAAGCAAAAAAATAATATTTTTATTAAAGCCGATTTTTTATCCAACCATCAGGAAATTTAAATTGTCGCGTCAATCCATGTCCAATTCTCGTTGCATTTGCCATGATGGTAAGTGTGTGCGATTTCTCTGGCAGCACTGGTAATGCTGCGCCATCGATCACATGTATTCCACTCAGCCCAAACAGCTCTCCTAAATGATCTGTTTCTCCTGGTCCAGGTGCAAGTTTCATCGGAAAGGTACCAGCATAATGAATGTCACCTCCGGGTTGGCCCACGGTAAAACTCATCGGCAGTATTATTGCACCTAACTTACGAAAGGCTTTCCTAAGTTGTTCAGCTGATTCACTCATCAGCTTGTCTACATCAGTATTATACCCGCCACGAATGTTCAAATTTCCATCTTCTTGAAGTTGCGCCTCGGATATGGAAAGACTTCCAGGTAAAAATATGTTTCCGACTAGGCAGGAACTGAGCAAATTGCTTAATAAGCTCACTCCGAAGCGACGTTTGAGAGGTAGGTGGCGTAAGAATTCCGTCATAGGAATACCTGTTGGATTAAATGTAGAACCGAAGCCATTCAATCCATTCTTTAGAGTTAAGTTGAAAGACAACTGTCCTAAACCGAATCCAGCGCTTCTGGTTGCTCCTAATAATTGGGGTATCCACAATAAAAACGCGCCGGTAGGGCAGGATAAAACCTTGATCGGATTGGTTAGCTTTAATGCCTGCAGTGCCAACCTAGTTGTCGCCAAGGTACCTGCTGCCAACAAAATTTTACTTGCACTAATGGTTATATTGGTCTGCGATACTGAACAGTAACCATCGACGCAACACGCACCTTGTGTGCTGTTGACGGCAGTAACTGTAAAGCCAGGACGGTGAAAAAAATTTGGAAAGCGTTGTAGTGCGCTTAGCTCATCGCTGGAGGAATACAAGGCTTTGCGGTAACAGCCCCAGAGACAATTTCCGCTTAGATTACAGGCCTTTCTGTCTGCACGATCGGTTTTGAGGACGGCGACACGCGATCTTCCCATTCGAAAGCCGAGTGAGACAAGTTTTTCCCGCTTTTTGGTGTAGCGTTCATATAAAAACGTATGTGGTTTATCTATTTCAAGTGGATCATCTGAGCAGTCATCGAGTCCAAAATAATCGGAAAGGTCATCATTTTTTCCACCGCTAATGCCTATCCTTTGTGCCACCTCATTGTATGCAGTCTGCATCGTAGCAGTGTCACATGGAAAAGAAGCGAGTTCCTTGATTGAAAAACGTGCCACACCACAGCCCCAAGCATTAGACAGGCCGCCGGTTGCTAAGGATCCGACCGCGATAAAGTCATGAGTAGAGATCCGATTTAATTCAGAAAATTGTTCGAATGCGTAGCTGAGTGTTGGTACGCGTAGTTTTGGTGATGTTGCATCCAACATGCGCAAGGCATGAAAGTCTTTGCCCAGCATCCATTTTTCCTGTGAAATATCGTGGGTGCGCCAAGCTAAAAAATTGTCTGAAGGTGGTTCGAGAGATGCTTTTTTCCCGCCATCAACCATCAACACTCGTAGTCCAGCTTCGAGCAATGGAAATGCTGCGGAAACACCTGCAGGGCCGCTGCCGACAATGAGGACATCAAAATTAGTGGGCATGTTCAATCCTCAAACGATGGCAATAAATATTTTGTAATGAGTTTACTAAGAGATAAGCTTAGCAAACGCCAGAGTGTTTCAGCTACGAGAGTCGCGCTGATGGCAAGCACACTGCGCAGCATGCCGTGTGAGTGAGGAATACCCAAAAAGCTTCGGGCTCCGATAGTGCTGGCTTCTCCAATTAATGTCGCGGCATCAAGGCGCCAGGTTAGCTCGGCGTGCCAATTACCATTCGCGATAACGCCCTTATCGATTAAAGCAAGCAAAAACGGTGCATTGTGAAACGATTGCGGTAGGTGCAAAGGATGTCCATTGCGCAGAGTCATAATCACGCGTACATACTTCCTGATAGAAAATAGTGGTACGGATTGACTCAAAATGTAGCGAAAAAAAGTATTTCCTTCAAGTAAAAGTAAGCGTCGCTGAGAATTTCCACTGCGATGCATACCTAATCGAAGATCCCGTAGTTCGAGTTGCAAAGACTGCAGGTCGGCTTTTGTTTCCATCACAGGTAGTTGCAACAGAGATTGAAAACGGATTGCTTGATCTGTTTTGCGCAACAACTTAAATGCAGTAAGTAGCAGTGCGGCAGGAACTGGGAGCAGAGGGCGGTAAACGCGTAGGCGTACAACAGCAATTTGATTGAGAAATTCGCTGAATGGTCGTGTTTTTGGGGCTGCCAGACAGATAAGACGGGAGTATTTCTCAGGGGCTGTGGCAATCCTCAGCAAGCCTGTGATCAGGTCGTCGATATGGATAGGCTGAACTTGAGGACCGGGCAGTAAATGTGGAATCGCTGGCAGGCGCGCAGTTGTATTTACTAACTGACCAAATAAGCCTTGCTGAACTCCACCGTATACCTGTCCCGGACGGACAATAGAACCACCAGCGGCCAGAATGATCTGTTCGATTTGCCATTTGGTTCTACCATACTGTGTCGGTGCATCGGCACGTGAAGTTTGGCTGGAGACAAAGATGAGTGCTGCCGAATGTTTTCGGGCAGCCTCAATAAGCAATTGTGCAGCATGCAATTCTTCTCTCGCTACCCCAGCATTATCCACCGTATTCGCAGCAAGATGGATGATAATATTGGTATCGTCTGGTAATGGCGGTACAAACTTTGAGCTCAAGTCATAAGCAAGCGAGATCACATCTGTGCGTGGGAGGGGACGCCGTACCAAGGCAACCACCGAATGTCCGTCAGTTAATGCGCGGCTAACTAGTCGCGCACCAATATATCCATTCGCACCAGTAATGGCAATTTTCATTGCTGATCCTTCCGTATATTAGGCATCAGTGCGGAATCTTCCTCATGGAAAGCTGGTTTTGATTTGACGAATGCAAATTTGGATGTGACCCAGTACATCAAAACAAATAAGGAAACATCCGTAATCATTTTGGCAAATACCGCATGCGAGTAGACTTGCATTATTATGCAAAGTACTAATGATGACAGTGGAGTATAAAATAGTGCCAGACCAAAATAGCGGATCGCATGGGTAGTGATATTTTCTTTGTCAGAAATCGAGTAGGTAAAGTAACGATGTGCAAAAAAACCAAAGATCGCCGCCGCAATTTTGACGAGGATATTTGAGATCAATGGAGCATATCCAATATGAATAAGTAAAATGAAACCACCAAGGTCAATACCATAGGCGATACCAGCAACCAAAATATATCGAAGAAGAACCATATTCAATTAAGCCGGAGATAGAGGTTTATCTCGGCGGTCACCGATTTTACGTGCTGGTACGCCAGCGCAAATCGCATATTCTTCGGTATCTTTGGTCACTACGGCATTGGCGCCGATGACGGTTCCTTTAGCCAAAGTTACTCCCGGCATAATAACAACCCCAGCTCCAATCCATACATCGTCGCCAATGACAATTTTTTTTGGAATCGAAACACGCGAAAAGATTGGTGTTTCACTACCTGCAATTGGATGCTCACCGGATGAAATGGTGACGTTACTACCGATAAGTACGAAGTTCCCAAAATCTATCCCTCCAACGCCATTGATATACGTACCAGAGTTGACAGCGAAATGGGTGCCGATACGAATGCGCTCTGAATGGACAATCGTACAGCGTGGTTGTATCCAAGGAAAACCACGCAATTCTTTAAATAGTATTTTACTGAAAAATCCGCGCAACAAAACGCCGAGCAAAGTAGGAGCCAATGATAGAAATCCCATTATAAATGACTCGAATTCCAATCTGGCTATGGTCGCAAGCGGATAAACTACCGCTTTATCACGCAAAAATTTTAGATATTTCATAATTTTTCAGGTCTGACAGAATTATCTCTTTTATGAAGAAAGCGATTGCGCATTCCTAATTTCATATGGAGAGGGCGTCGGGGAGCGTTTCCAATGTCGTAAGAAAGAAGTGGCAGAATTAATTGCGTTCCCATAAGGATGGATAATGCAGCAAGCATTATGGTGCCAGTTGGTGTCGTTATGTGGCTACGAGCTGCATTAATCCAGTGATAAATGCCAAAACCACATCCAGAAAAGAGCAAGAATAAACCTAAAGGTAACTCTACTGACGCAATACTTAAGTCCCGCAGGTAGTAATTATAAAAAATACGTTTGATAAAATTACGGGCATGTTTAAATAAAAATTCGCCAACAATTTTCGAAATTTTTAAATTACTGACCTCGTCGGCGTATTTAGCGTTCATAGGCACGTCAATGACAACAGCTTTGAGGGTATTGAGCCTAAATAGCATGTCGGTTTCAAAAAAATAGCGCTGACTAATTTTTTTAAATGGTAAATGCTTGGCGACATCTGCATGGATAGCCGTGTAGCCATTTGTTGGATCAAACAAATCCCAGTAACCTGAGGAAATTTTAGTCATCAGTGATAGTACGGCATTTCCGAATAAGCGCATTGGTGGCATCGCACCAATTTCTTCCAGGTCAAAAAAACGATTTCCTTTTGTGTAATCGGCTTCACCTAGGGCGATAGGGGCAACGAAACTACCGATGAGGCTTGGATCCATTTGACCGTCTCCATCGACTTTGACGATGATGGAAACGCCATCTGCTATGGCGGCCTGATAACCAGTCATGACAGCACCACCCACACCCTGATTGACTGTATGTCGCAGCACACGCACACGTTTATCGGTGTTGTTAGTCTCAACAAAATCACCTGACTTATCTGGGCAGCAGTCGTCGATCACGTAGATGCGTGTTACTTCAGGACCAATTTCAGCGATCACATTCAAAATGTGGCGCGTCACTTTATAGCTAGGAATAACTACGCCAATCTTGGGCTCTTCATCAGGAAACATTGTTTTCATAATTTTTTAGATGAATACTGTTCGTAAATAATTTCTTTAGAGTTGAAAATGAAAACTAATCATTTTCTATTGCGATATGAGTGAGAGCAACTCCCATAATTCGATGTGAGTTAGTGGGGAGTGAGCTGGCAGATTCAAGTATCAGTGTATCTACTGGTTCCTTAACATCCATCGTCATTTCATATTCCTTACCACTATCCGATAGTTTCACCATTGATGATTGTTTGCCCAATGAAATGGTTAAAGGCGTAGCCCAGTTAGCCGGGATTGTCCAAGAAAAAAATTTGAGCCTGACTTTTCCCTTAATCGTGAAAGGCAGTTCAACGCTTGCTCTTGATCCATTGGTCCAGGCGCCCCATGCCTCTGCGAGGTTGAAGCCATTCAGACGGCAATTTATTTTCCCTGTTCCTAGCTGTATATCCAACACTTGTCCAAATGGAAGAGCAGTTTTTTTTCTCTCTTCAATAAGAGGTTCTGATTTCAGAGGGTATAAGGTAAAACGTCCCATTTTGATTGCATCATGGTAGTCGAATTCGGCTTGATATTCGTTGGCAAACAAGACCCAACTAGCATCGCCAACATCAAGTTTTGTAACAGGAGATCCAGGCGGTTTATCTAGCACCTTAGGAGCGCTAGCGAGTCCAAACAAAACATATGAGGCACTACCATAGCGCTCATCTGTGACTAAAACGCCTTCATGCGTCTTACCTTTGCCAACGATAGTGTTAATTGCAGATGCGTATTCGCTTAGTGGACGATTCGTTGCGGTATGAGAGTATGCCCAACCATATGTCTGTAAGCAACCGATCATTGCTATCAAAAATATCTGAAGATATAAAGTGCGTTTATAAATATCGGTTCTTACAAGAGAAATTGTAGCATTCAGGCACATTATTATCAGTAAGACGCAGCTCATGAAATGGACGCCAGAATAATTCCATTGATAGTGATTGCTTGAATTAAAGAAAGCGAAGAGAAGTGGATAATCCCATGGGAAAATCTTTACTTGCCTAAATAGAAAAAAACCACAGATTAATATCGATATTAAGCTGATGAAATTGGTTGTCCGCAATGCTTTTTTCTCGAAGGTCGTTAACGCATGAAAATACAGGAACGGCAATAGTGCAATCGCGGATCCTAAATATCTGCCATGAAGACGATTCGCTTCTCCATCATTTAAAGATGCGGCGCCAGCCGTAAACCATGATGCCATTGCTATATGTGCAGCGAGCATCAAAGTGATGAATAGAATTGGAAAATATGTATCGGGGACGATTATCGATCTTTCGCCAAAGCTCCCTTTTATCCGTTGTTTAATCGAGACGTACATTAATACAATAGCTGGCGTAAATATCATTGCCAGCACCATAAAATGTGCATAGGCGTAGTAAAGCGCGGAACCAGCTTTTTGAATGATTTTAAGCTTTGTAGGTGCAGCTCCAATATAGTTGCCGTAAAATCCAAGACCAAGAACAACGGTTGGATTCCATGCCCATGCGTCAGTGCTCAAGCGCCAAAAAAGAATAATGCTCAGGTACGTACTTATTAGTAGTAATACGATGCGCTTCAATGATTGCAGTGCACTGAGTATCGAAAACAAAGGTGTCGCAGACAGCGTGATGGTCAGTGAAGTGGCGACTAGTAACGCGATGCCATGCGGCTTAAGCAGCATTGAAATGCCAATACAGCAGCCCGCAAGGACACTTGTGGTTTGCGGTCGCGACGGATAGCGCGTAACTATTACGTAACATAGAACTGTGCTTATTAGTATCAAATCTATTTCTGGCATAACTGCCTGAATATAGATTGATGTTGGAAACAGTAAAAATATCAGAGCGCCGAAAAAGGCATTTTTGGCACCAAATATTTTGAAGAAAGTCCGATACAGTATCGCTGCTGAAAGTAAGTATTCAAGTGCATGAATCACGCGGAAAGTTGATATAAAGTTTTCACACGAGATTGCAAAAATTTTATGTATAAGTTGAAAAAATAAAATATTTGATACTTGTTGCAAACCTGGGTCTAGTTGATAGATTGTATTAAGCTGATCGATAAATTTTCCGCTGATAAAATAGGCATACTCATCAGATCCGAAAATAGGTGATCCCAGCAAAGAACCCAAAAAAATATAGAAAGCCAGGAAGCTGAGCAATAACGGATAGAGTGAGGTCGACCGAGCGAGTGAGTTTAATTTCATAAATGACGATCGTTATTCTTCATTGTCAGCTTGGAGGTGCTGGTCTTTTGAAAACCAATGATTATTTTGATCATTGGTTTTTTATTTGACTATTTTTAGGTTAATTGCTTAAGAGCTAAGCACTCACGACGTCGTTCAGACGGTCAATATAACGTAATCCTGTGGCTCGATAACTGAATTTCGCTTCCATATGTTTGCGTGCCAATTTGCCCAGAAGTCGACCTTGTCCGGGATTATCGAGCAAATTGGTCATGTGAAAGTTTGCTTGTTCCCAGTCTGGATCAGCCCATAGTTGACCGGTATTATGTGGATATTCGCCGTCTTTTACCGGGATCAACTTGTAGTCGATACCATAGGCTACATGGTCATCCATAAAGTCTAGATTGCCTGAAAAAGCTGTTGCTATAACTGGTTTGCCGAGCGTCATTGCTTCCGCGATACCAAAGCCGAAGCCTTCAGAGCGATGCAAAGATATAAAACAGTCAGAGCAGCGCAAAAGATTTTTCACTTCATCATTACTCATCGTTTTTTGAAACAGCGTTACATGAATGCGGATATCACTCAGTGCAATACACAATTGGTTAAAAGCTTCCGGGTTGGTCTCTACGCCATTGACCTTTATAACAAGATGAGCATGGCCGTATGGACGGTCTTGAAGTAATTTTCGGAAAGCTTTAATAATTGCTTCAGGGTTTTTTCTCGCTGAATATGAACGTAGATCATAATAGAATAGAAAAACATAGTCTGATTCAGGAATACCGAAATAACGCCTACCCAAAAAGGTATTAAGACGAACTTCACATGCGAGGGGCATGTGTACGACTGGTTTGGAACATGCTTCTTTGAGAGAATCGTAAATAAATTTTGATGGTGCCCAAATTTCATCGAAACGATTCAAGTGCTGAGCCCATTCTTCAGGATATTTTGCTAGCTCCCACAGCGGGTAAATAATGTTATAGCCTTTCCATTCTCTGGTGTATTCCAAGTGCTTAAGTGCTTGGTCTATTTCGTTACCATTAATGTGGAAAATATTGACATCTTGAGCAATATCACTGGCTGATGCCCCCAATTCTTGCTTTTGAAAAGCGTCAGGTGGCGTTAGTTTATAAATATCGGTTAGTGTCGGCGACTCCCCAACGCTCGTAAATGAGCGAAAACTGTTGCGTAAATGTTCGCCCATGCCAATTGGGGCATAAGGGTGTCCGATCAGTGCTGCTTTTTTATTTTTATGGGTCATGACTGGCTGCCTTTGTTGCTATTGAAACCAGATTGTTGAATTCTAGTCGCGTCGAATGCGTTTTTAACTGCTTCCAGATAAGTATGTCCGAAGCGACGGTCAGGCTCGAGATAAGCCCCTTCTGCCCACTCATTCCATGCGTTGACAAACATTAATCTCTCATCACCATATTGTTGAAGTCGTGTCTGAATAATTGTTTCTTCCAACCATGCCTGGAATGCACCAGGAGTTGCATATTCAAAACAGAAGCTGTTATTTTGTCTGCGCGCGGAATTGTCCCAGCCAGGTGTAACACCTTTAAAGCGTGTGTATGCAGGTGTTTCCCGAGTTGCATAACGAACCGCAAGATCGCGGTAATCGGCTACGCTCCCCGCGAAGTCTGGATTGATTATTGCACCTGATGCCTGCTTTTGATCCGCAAGACCCTGGGGTGGGAATTCTACCGCCGCGTCACAACCAAATTCTTTCGGATGTTTTTTTGCATGAACTAGCTCGAAAGATTCGACCATAGCTATGTAGATTTCACCAATCCCTTGTTCACGACAGACGGCTCTCCAACGAGCGGCTGTAGCGGCAAAATCCGGGAATAAGGTGATTCGATAGACCAGAACTAGTGGACGTCCATCGACTCTGATATAACGCTGGTCGCGGAAATAGCGGATCAAATCAAGTATCACTGCCGTATCGTCTTCGTCGGAATGTGATTGTGCCATTAGAATTTCGTGTTCTTGCCCGTCCCACCGACGTGTCCAATTTTCATTTGCCCAGCATAAGCAGAATGGAAAATCAGGTTTGCCAGTTTCTAGCATTTGTTCAATAGGACGGTCAAGCAAGCGTTTACCATCGAACCAGTAATAATAAAAACAAAATCCTTCGATCCCATAGCGGCGGGCTAGCGCAGCTTGTTGTTCCATGACTTCGGTTAGACGTAAATCATAGTAACCCAAGTCGGCTGGGATGCGCGGCTGATAATGGCCTACGAAATTCGGTCTTGCTTTGCTAACATTAGTCCATTCCGTAAACCCAGTTCCCCACCATTTGTCATTTTGCGGAAAAGGATGAAATTGCGGTAAATAAAAGGCGATTAATTTTGGGTCAAAAGATTTATTTAGCCTTTCACTCCACTTGTTCTGTAGAGTATGCTGATTTTTGTAAATACAACGCATTTTAAATTGTTGGTCAACAGCAGCAGTTGTTTTTGATAAGTGGTGAATAATGGTAGCTGCTGGGTTGTAATAAACGTCAAACCCCTCTTTTTGTACGCTCAAACATAAATCACTATCTTCACAATAACAAGGAAGAAATTCTTCTGAAAATCCTCCAATTTTCTTCGCCAAATCGGTTGGCATTAATAAACATGCACCTGATACGTAATCAACACGCCTTACATACGAAAAGCGGTCCTGTTCAGGATCTTCATTGAGACCGATCATTTCGGCAGTACCGTCAGGACGTATCGTAGCACCCGCTTCTTGTAAATGTCCGCTAGGATAAATCATGCGTGGACCGACAGCACCTACATTGGGATGAGATGTAAACGTGTCTTGTAAGGCATTTAGCCAACCTTCGGTAACTTGTACGTCATTGTTTAGGTATAAAACTCGTTCACCATGTACGGTTTTTAGTGCATTATTGCAGTTAAGCAAAAATCCGAGGTTGGTCGCGTTTCGTAAATAGCGTATATGCGAGATCGAACTGATGATCTCAGCGGTCTCATCAGTTGAAGCATCGTCTGCGACGATAACTTCGTAGTTGATATCGGTCGCGGGGTATTTACTAATTGAAAGTAAACATTCTAGTGTTAATTTAATGTTGTTAAAGACCGGAATGATGATCGAAACATCTGGATGCTCGTTCGGGCAAGGTAAATTCACTCTCGCTGCGGCGGAGATCAGCGTTTCTTTACCGATTCCAATCATAGCCCACGGTTTTGGAGTTGCGTTGGCTAAATTGGAAGCCTTGATTTTTTCAATATTGTGCTTTGTTGGCGTGTAATCTGACCATTCCCAGTAGCCGTCTGCATTTGGTAAAAAATGATTACTATTGGACGATATTAAACCACTAGTTTGGTCATTTGAAAGAGGCGAAGTGGGCGTAGGCCAATTGCATTGAATATCTTGATAACTTTTCCATTGCGTGTATGGAGCCCAATTTTTAAGGGCGAATCCAAATACACGGAAAATTGAATTCTTCAACAATATTTTATTCTCGTAGCTAAGAGGAATTTTGCGATAATATTTTAAAGATTTTTGCGCTATTAATTTTGATAAGTTTTGCATATGCGTTACGACGCTACGTAATGGTGCGGTCAGTTTCCATGAGCGCGAATTAAACACGGCTGATAGATTTTGGCTTAGGACCTCAATTTCATAATTGTAAAGCTGGATCCGTTGTGTTTCTTCAAAATTAGCCTTTTCGAGTTCGGCGACATGGGCCTCACGTTGCAAAATGATCTGTTGAAGTTTTGACTTTTGTATATTCAGGTCATTTTGCAATTTGATTTCGTGTTCTAACGCCTGCGCTTCAAGGCGATGTTTCAGTTTGAATTCGTGTTGCTGTAATTCGCCAATTCTGGCGTCGCGATTTGCCATCAAATCACGCCAGAACCTAGTGATTTCACTGTCAGCAATGGGCTGATCAAGAATACCTGATGCAATCGTTGGAAGTTCAACATCTGAAGCAAGGGCAATCCAGTAGACAGGTTTTAATGCATTGTTCCCGCTTTTGATGTTTCCATTTTCAAGTTGATAAACTTCATCATAGGTCTTCCCGGATTCAATAAATATTCCGGAACCATAGATTATGCGCTGTCCAAAATAACAAACGTTTTTGTAGTTAGATTCGATGAGTTGCTTAAACTCATGGGCGTATAACTCTTTTACGTGATGGGGATTTACATTAGCGGGTGCAATAGTATAATTGTATTTATCAGGGCTTGAAATTAGCAAAACTCCGTCTTTTCGAAGAACACGTTTAATTTCTTTCATCATCAATTCGTGTTGATCGTGGTGTTCAATTGTTTCAAAACTAACTACGACATCAATGCTAGAATCTGGCAATGGAATTTCTGCACAACTACCTATCATAAAAGAAAGATTATTTTTTTTATAGCTTGAGCTGGCGTGGAGAATCGCTTCCGGCGAAATATCTACTCCGATGACGGATTCCGCGCAATCAGCCAACATTGCTGAACCATAGCCTTCTCCGCTAGCGATATCTAGGACATGTTTTCCTTTGATAATTTCACATGCTTGCAAATAGCGATGGAGATGTTCGAGTTCAATGCTACCCTGGGTCCCAGGAACAAATCGTTCTCCAGTAAATTTCATTATTTTGTCCAATTTAGTTTCGCAAATTCATTTTTGACAAGGAATTTGATATTCATGCGTCGATAATTTTTATTTATAAAGTTTGCATTTAGCAAGCTTTATATGTGTTATTTTTTTATTAAACCGTTTATGTTTGTACTTCCAAGCTGATTTTCCTCATCGGAATTCCAAGAAGACCGAAGCAAACTGAACTGGCATGGACTCGGACGATTAGCGCATCATGTATCCAATGATGTTGAACATGATCTTCCTGTGTTCCTTCAGCAACTGCAGGAGAAATACTATAATCCCCAGATGGAAGTATCGGTAACCTGAACGCAAACCGTGCATTAAATGTATTTCCAGCTTTGATAGTTAAATGCTCTTCACGATAAGAAAGGAATGTATTATCGGAAAAAATTACTTGCCCAAGACGATCTTTAAACTGAAAACCAATAATAGGCCGATAAATTTCTTTATTTGCAATGCAGGAAATGTCTAATATGACATTTTCCCCGCCGACAATCCAAGATAACGGTACACCGTTTTCATCGAGTAAATGAACTGAATTTATTTTAGCGTCCCCGGTTCCGAAACCTAGTTGTTCAGCCGAAAACCGGAATACCTCAATATCATTGCGTAGAGTAGAAGTATTAATCATTGATTCACGCATATCGCGATAATCAGGGAGCTCGGCTGCTACCTGCATTTCAGGATCTCCATTGCTAACGCCTTTTACGTCTTGCGTTGACTCATATAAGGTTGCAAGATATTGCTTGGTTACTTCTTTTGGTATGCCTATTTCTACGACTTTTCCATGTTCTAAAAGAATTGCTCGACTGCATAGATTAACAATGGCACTGGTATCGTGACTAACAAATAAAACAGTACCGGTTTTCATAAACTGGCGTAAAAAACGCATGCACTTTTGTGTGAAAAATGCATCACCAACCGCTAGGGCTTCATCGACGATGAGAATATCGGCATCAACGTGGGCAATGACCGCAAAGGCCAATCTGACCATCATACCGCTAGAATAAGTTTTGACTGGCTGTTCTATAAATTCGCCAATATCGGCGAAAGCAGTAATAGCATCGAAACGAGCTTCAATTTCTGATTTAGTCAAACCTAGAACAGCTGCATTTAAGTAGACATTTTCCCGACCGGTAAACTCTGGATTGAAGCCAGAACCAAGTTCCAGCAACGCGGCGATTCTACCTTGTGTTCGTATTGAGCCTTCAGTGGGTGACAAGGTGCCGCAAATCATTTGCAATAAGGTTGATTTGCCACATCCATTACGTCCGATCACCCCGATCGTTTCACCCTTCATGACGTCAAAGCTGACATCGCGGAGTGCCCAAAATTCACGGAAATAGCGTTTTGGCGATCGTCCTGTTTTGCGCTGCAGGGCAGGCAATATAAATTGCTTTAGCCGGTCACGTGGGGCGTCATAAATTTCATAGCATTTACTGAGTTTACTAATCTGGATCGCTACTTGATCAGAGGACATCTGCAAACCCTTTTCTTGTTTTTTGGAACCATGCGTAACCTGCGCCAGCGACACCTATGGCCACCACTGTGTAGATGGCTAAACCAGGCATATCCGGAATTTGTCCAAAGATTAAGGCTGCACGTGCTTGTTCAATGATGAAAGTAAGCGGGTTCGCCATGATGTACGGCCGGAAATTTTCAGGAACGGCACTGATTGGATAAAAGACCGGAGATAAAAACATCAATATAGTAATTAAAATACCAATAAATTGGCTGACATCACGCAAAAATACGCCAAGTGAGGCTAAAACCCAGGCTAAACCTGTGCTTAGTATTACCAAAGGTAGCAATACTAAAGGAAAGAAAATCACTGTCCAATGCAAATATCCATTGAAAATGATAAAGGCAACAAGTAACACAGCGGTGCTAATCAGGGTGTGGAATAAAGTGGCACCAACAGCAATAATAGGCATTATTTCTATCGGAAATATTACCTTTTTCACATAATTGATGTTATTGACGATGAGCGACGGCGCTCTGCTTAATATCTCAGCAAATAAGCCATGTACAATCATTCCAACAAATAGTAGTACAGCAAACTGCGTTTTTCCTCCACCTTCGGCAGCTCCACCCCATCGCGATTTAAAAATTTCAGAAAAAACGAAGGTGTATACGACAAGCATGAAAATTGGGTTGAAAAAAGACCATGTCAGTCCCATTGCAGACCCCTTGTAGCGCCCCAAAACCTCTCGTCTCGTCATTTGCAGAATCAGCTCGCGGTGAAGAGCTAGATTTTTTGCCAACGACGTAAGAGAAGTAGGATGCGCAGCGTGTGGATTAATTGTGGTCGAAGACTTCATTCAATGATGACCTTTGTTGTTAACATACTCGTACACCAACTGCCGTATAAAATTAAACTAATAATTCTTTTTCTCAGAACTTTTTCTCAGAAAAATCTTTAGTCACAAAGCGAAAATTGTGGCTAACTTTCGTTAGAAGCCACTATTATTCAGATTTTTAGGGGGGCGATCGCGCATTTTACAAGTAGATACATTTTGGACCTTTTTGCGCCAGAACAGGCTGTAACAAAATGAAACAAAGTTGTGGATTTTTTAAAATAACAAAAAAGTATATCTCTATGAGAGGTAATAAGCAAATTTAATTAATTTTATAACAACTACTGACTTGAGCGTAATCTCAGGTACGTTTTACCTGGATGACGCTCATACTATTGTTTACCGATTGAATATTACATCGAGCTGTTTTTAGTCTGTGATGCCGTAACGAGTCCGGTAATCTGCTACGCTCTTAGCGCGCTTAATTAATTCACGATCAGCCACTGTCGCAGACAAATAATCAAACAAATCATTCAAATTCCCGATAGAAACCACCGGCATGTTGTAGGTATTGCTCACTTCTTGCACTGCTGAGTGGGCAGATAAAGCGTCGTCTTTGCCTGAGCGTTCCATACGGTCGAGGGCGATTAGTACGGCGCAAGGGGTAGCACCTGCCGCACGTATCATTTCTACGGATTCGCGGACGGATGTGCCTGCAGAAATCACGTCGTCGATGATCACTACTTTGCCTTTGAGTTCTGCACCAACGATGGTGCCACCTTCGCCGTGGTCTTTGGCTTCTTTGCGGTTGTAGGCGAATGGCACATTGCGACCACGCGCTGCCAGTGCTACTGCGGTGGCCGATGCAAGCGTGATGCCCTTGTATGCTGGGCCAAACAACATATCAAATTCAACGCCGGAATTGATCAGCGTGTCAGCATAAAAAGCCGCTAATTTGCCTAAATTAGCGCCATCGTTAAACAGACCCGCATTGAAAAAATAAGGTGAGTTGCGACCTGCTTTGGTCACAAAATCACCAAAACGGATAACGCCAGCTTTGACGGAAAACTCGATAAATTCTTGTCTTAAATTGCTCATGATGTTCTTTCTTAATCGCTATAAATGTGCCGCATGTAATACATGCAGCACTGGGATTAGCCTGCTAATTTCTTTTTGAGCAGTTCATTGACTTGCGCTGGATTGCCTTTGCCCTTGGTGGCTTTCATCGCTTGTCCAACCAGTGAGTTAAAGGCCTTTTCTTTGCCTGCGCGATATTCATCGACGGATTGCTGATTGGCTGCCATGACTTCATCAATGATTTTTTCGAGCGCGCCAACGTCGGAGATTTGTTTTAAGCCTTTAGATTCAATCACCTGATCTGCCAGATTCACATCCGCAGAAGGAGCCTGCCACATTGCGGCAAAGACTTCTTTAGCGATCTTGTTAGAAATCGTGCCGTCGGCAATACGCTGCAACAGGATTGCTAATTGTGCTGCGCTGACAGGAATCGCACTAATTTCTATGCCTTCACGATTCAAGGTAGAGGCAACATCGCCCATCATCATGTTGGCAGCGGGTTTGGCTTGTGCTACACCAGCCGCATTGACGACTGCTTCAAAATAAGTAGCTATGCCTTTGGACTGGGTCAGGACAGTTGCGTCGTACTCAGGCAAACCAAATTGTTCCACAAAACGGCTACGCATCGCGCCTGGCAATTCAGGCATGGTGCTGCGTACTTTTTCTACCCATTCAGCACTGACTTTGAGCGGTGGCAAATCTGGGTCAGGGAAGTAGCGATAGTCTTGTGAATCTTCTTTGCTACGCATAGAGCGCGTTTCTTTTTTGTCCGGATCATACAAGCGAGTTTCTTGCACCACGGTGCCACCATCTTCGATCAATTCGATCTGGCGACGTACTTCGTGATTGATCGCTTCTTCCAGGAAACGGAAGGAGTTCAGATTTTTGATTTCAGCACGGGTGCCGAACTCTTTTTGGCCGACTGGACGCACAGAGACGTTGGCATCGCAACGGAACGAACCTTCTTGCATATTGCCGTCACAGATATCGAGCCACATTACTAATGAATGTAAGGCTTTGGCGTAAGCAACTGCTTCGGCGGCGCTACGCATGACTGGTTCAGTGACGATTTCCAGCAATGGTGTGCCAGCGCGATTCAAATCGATACCGGTCATGCCTTGGTAATCTTCGTGCAGCGATTTACCCGCATCTTCTTCCAGATGTGCGCGTGTCAATTGGATGTTTTTGACTTCTGATTTGCCGTCTTTTTCAACCACGCAAGCGACGTAGCCGCCTTGAACCACAGGGATTTCAAACTGACTAATCTGATAGCCCTTTGGCAAATCAGGATAGAAGTAATTTTTACGTGCAAAAATCGATTCTGGCGCAATTGTCGCGCCGACTGCCAGACCAAACTGGATGGCTTTTTCTACGGCCGCTTTGTTCATCACTGGCAATACACCTGGCAACGCCAGATCAACCGGACTGGCCTGCGTATTTGGCTCTGCGCCAAATTGTATGGATGAACCGCTAAAAATTTTTGAGTTGGTTTTAAGCTGTACGTGTGTCTCAAAACCGATAACCACTTCCCATTGCATAGTAGTTCCTTCGTATTTAATCTTAATCTGTTTTAATCTGGCTTACATTGACTCAGTCTTGATACTCGCATTGACCGTTGCTGGTATTGATTTTGAGTTCAGTAAAATTCATTCTTGACCCACATAAAGCGGGGCAGGTCGGTCTGATATGTACCATCTCGCCCTCGCGTTCAACGCGGATGCTGCATTGGTAACCGCGATCAAAATCATAGCCGCGCTGAGTTCGGGTGGCGATTGCATCTTTTAAACTGATACGCCAACCTTTTTCAGTCACTTCAGCTAGCAACTGATCATCTTTATCGATGCTACATTCATGACCATGATCGGTGCGAAACAAAGACGATTCCCACTGAAAATCATCGATGGTATCGCCATGCAATTTTATATTTGCCTGATCGGCAAAAATCAGGCGCTCACCATTACCATCTTCAAGCTTGGTCTGGGTACACTGCAAATGCAAATCCAGCGCTGGCTCTTGGGCTAACGTGGTTATGCTGGCCGTGCTAAACAGCAAAGCAGTCACTAAACTGAGCTTAAAGTGGCGTGTTTTCATACAGGCGAGCGTTGATGCCAGTCGGTCACTTGTTGGTACTGATGAGCCACATTTAATAAGCGTGCCTCATCAAAGTAATTGCCGATTAATTGTAAGCCGACCGGACGCTTGGAATTTTTTTCACCTTGTCCAAAACCACAAGGTATCGACATACCTGGCAAACCTGCGAGGCTGGTCGACAATGTGAAAATATCAGCCAGATAGTTAGCCACCGGATCATCAGACTGCGCGCCCAAATCCCACGCCACGGTTGGGGCAACTGGCCCCATAATGACGTCACATTTTTCAAAGGCTGCAGCAAAATCCTGCGCAATCAGGCGGCGAATTTTTTGTGCTTGCAGATAATATGCATCGTAGTAACCATGCGATAACACGTAAGCACCGACCAGAATACGGCGTTTGACTTCGTCGCCAAAACCTTCGGTACGCGACTGGCGATACATGTCGTTGAGGTCTTTGTAATCCGCTGCGCGATGGCCGTAACGTACGCCATCAAAGCGACTCAGATTAGATGAAGCTTCAGCTGGCGCAATCACATAATAAACAGGAATGGATAATTCGGTTTTCGGTAAAGAAATATCGACCAAAGTCGCCCCGAGCTTGACGTATTCTGCCAGTGCTGCACGAACGGATTGTTCAACATCTGCCGCCAGACCTTTGCTGAAAAACTCTTTCGGCACACCGATGCGCAAGCCTTGCAGAGATTTGTTCAAATCACGGTTGAAGTCTTCGGGTTTGCGTTCTACTGAGGTAGAATCTTTTTCATCAAAGCCCACCATGGCATTGAGCAGCATGCCGCAATCTTCAGCGGTTTGCGCAATCGGGCCACCTTGATCGAGTGAAGAAGCAAACGCAATCATACCGTAACGCGATACGCTACCGTAGGTTGGTTTGATACCCGTTACGCCGCAAAAAGCGGCTGGTTGACGGATGGAGCCACCAGTGTCTGTACCGGTAGTAGCTGGCGTCAGACGCGCGGCAATTGCTGCTGCAGAACCACCGGAAGATCCACCTGGTACTGCGGTTTTATCCCAAGGATTTTTGACCGCTCCAAAAAATGAATTCTCATTCGCAGAACCCATCGCAAACTCATCACAATTGAGTTTGCCAAGCGTCACCATGCCAGCTTGCACGAGTTTTTCAACAACAGTGGCGTCAAATGGACTGACGTAGTTTTCCAGCATGTGTGAGCCAGCAGTCGAGCGCAGATCACGCGTCACAAATATATCTTTGTGTGCAATTGGAATGCCAGTCAGCGCAGTGGCTTTGCCACTCGCCAACAGCGCATCGGCAGCAGCCGCTTGTTTGAGGGTGAGTGCCGGATCGACATGCAAAAAGGCATTCAGATCACTAACAGCAATGCGATCTAAAAAATGTTGCGCGAGTTCAGTCGCAGAAACCTGTTTGCTGTGCAGCAGGGCAGATAATTGGGCAAGGGTTTTTGTATGCATTTGTTTGTTCCGAATTCTTTTCCGAAAATCTTATTCAATCACCTTAGGTACCAGGTATAAGCCATCCTGGGTTGCTGGCGCGCATTGTTGGTATTCCTCGCGGTGATTGCTTTCTGTGACCACATCTTCCCGCAAACGCAATGCCATCTCAGGCAATAAAGCAGCAATAGGATGACTCAGCGGTGCTACACCAGTGGTATCAATGGCTTTAAGTTGTTCCGCCAGGGCAAAAATCCCATTGAGTTTGTCGAGCGTCGAGTCTGCTTCCGTATCGGAAATTTTTAACTTTGCCAAATTGGCAATGCGAGTTACATCGTTAAGTGTCAGTGACATGATTTATGGGCGCCTAAAGCGCAAAAAAAGTCCAAAAGAGTGTCAAAAAAGAGTGATGGAATTGTTACAAAATCGCAGCACTGGCGAGTGAACTTATAAGCATTGAGTTGACTCTATTCAAAAAATAGAATTTTCTCTCGTTTAGTTACTTAATGTCACAAAGCGGTGTTAATTCCATGTAAATATTTATAAATCCCGATACTGCATTTTTAGGTGTTGGTATCAAGTAAATTTAAGAAGATTATAAGGTAGAATGATGGGTTAATGCCCTAAAGGCGTGCTAAATCCCTCAACTTAGTCTTAGCCTTGGATTTGTATAGCATTTTTAAGACGGTAGGCAGGGTACAAAATTCGTGGTGTAGCGACTTAGGCATTGGTGTGATAATTGGTATAAATTTTATCGCGGCGATTTGCTTAAGGCGCTGCACGCAACAATAGTTAAAGTAATAGTTAAAATACAGGACAATACATGTTTGGTTTCTTACGTAGTTATTTTTCAAATGATCTGGCGATCGATCTGGGTACAGCAAATACATTGATTTATGTTCGTAGTCAGGGCATCGTCCTTGATGAACCGTCCGTTGTGGCAATTCGCCAGGAAGGCGGACCTAATGGTAAGAAGACGATCCAGGCTGTTGGTAAAGAAGCAAAACAAATGTTGGGCAAAGTGCCGGGTAATATTGAAGCGATTCGCCCGATGAAAGACGGCGTGATTGCTGATTTTACGGTCACGGAGCAAATGCTCAAGCAGTTCATCCGTATGGTGCACGATACAAAATTCTTCAAACCTTCCCCACGTATCATCATTTGCGTTCCTTGTGGTTCTACCCAGGTTGAGCGTCGTGCAATTCGTGAATCAGCACTCGGTGCTGGCGCTTCTCAGGTTTATCTGATTGAAGAACCAATGGCAGCAGCGATTGGTGCTGGCTTGCCAGTATCTGACGCGACTGGTTCTATGGTGGTGGATATCGGTGGCGGTACTACGGAAGTCGGTATCATTTCTCTGGGCGGCATGGTCTACAAAGGCTCAGTGCGCGTCGGCGGCGACAAGTTCGACGAAGCGATCGTCAACTACATCCGCCGTAACTACGGCATGCTGATCGGTGAACAAACTGCTGAAGCGATCAAAAAAGCGATCGGTTCTGCGTTCCCTGGCTCCGAAGTGAAAGAAATGGAAGTCAAAGGACGCAATCTGTCAGAAGGAATTCCACGTTCATTCACTATTTCCAGCAATGAAATTCTGGAAGCTTTGACTGATCCTTTGAATAACATCGTTTCTGCAGTAAAAAACGCACTTGAACAAACCCCACCAGAACTCGGCGCAGATATTGCTGAAAAAGGCATGATGCTGACCGGTGGTGGCGCTTTGTTGCGTGATCTGGATCGCTTGCTCATGGAAGAAACAGGCTTGCCAGTGATCGTAGCTGAAGATCCTTTGACTTGCGTGGTACGTGGCTCGGGTATGGCTTTAGAGCGCATGGACAAACTCGGTTCTATCTTCTCCTACGAGTAATTAAAAAAATCGCGAAACTGTCGTTTCTGCATAAAGCTTATGGCCGTACTCATTGGAATAAATGTACGGCCTTACTCATATGTGCCGCAAACACAGTTGGCTTCAGTTGATAAGATTGAGAAGAGCGTCCGAATGGATAAGTGCAAGGCAAAATTGTGATTTTATTGATGTCTGCTGATCTGATCTGGATGTAAAAATATTGTTGCAGAGCCGGCTTACGATGTGTCGGCTTTTTGCTTTTAGAACGCTCGCAGGCTGACCCAGCACTGTGATGCGAACAGGCAAACCTGTTTCTGATGATTGATATAGTATGGATTACAGTCCGCCACCTCTCTTCAAACAAGGCGCATCAGCCCGTGCCAGAGCGATTTTTTTCGCGATTCTTGCCATCTTTTTGCTGGTCGTTGATTCCCGTCTCAAATCTCTGACCTTAGTTCGCCAGATCATAGGTACCGTTCTCTATCCTGTGCAAATGGTGGCCGTGGTGCCCAGCCTGACCTACAAAAACATTTCGCATTACTTTGTGTCTTTGAATGATCTGGAAAAAGAAAACACGCATCTCAAGCGTTTGCAGACATCAAATGCCGACGTCCTACAGCAAACTTCGCAATTGCAGTCGGAAAATAACCACCTGCGGCAATTGCTCAATGCCCGCGAACGCTTGCCTGTGAAATCAGTTCTGGCAGAAATCATCTACGATGCGCGCGACCCATCCACCAGCAAGGTGATTGTTGACCGCGGTATCAAAGATGGTATTGCTCTGGGACAGCCAGTGATCGACGATTTGGGTGTGGTCGGACAGGTGACCCGGGTTTTTCCTTTGACGGCAGAAGTAACCTTGTTGACGGATAAAAATCAGGCAATTCCGGTTCAAATCTTACGTAATGGCTTGCGCAGTGTCGCTTATGGACGCGGACAATCCGCTTATCTTGATATGCGCCTGACGTCGAACGCGGATATTCAAAATGGTGATCAATTGGTCACGTCGGGTATTGATGGTATCTACCCACCGGGCCTTGCCGTTGCAAAAGTCGCGCAGGTCGAGAGTAAGGCCGTGACCACGCTGGAAAATATTTTATGCATACCTGCTGCTGGTATCGATCGTAATAAGCAACTATTGATTTTACAAGTCTCCACAGATAACTTGCCGCGACCAGATACCGAAGATGTACGCGCGAAAAAAGAAAAAATCAATCGTAAAGTGACTCGTGATACGACACCACCACAAAGCGATATTAAACCGGTTGATCAGCAATCGCTGGCACAGACCGCCAGCAAAGATGCGGCAACGTTAGAGTCTAATCGGGTAATATCGCCAAAAATCGACGTTAGCAAAACAAGTGCGTCCAAATCTGACGCTATAAAAATTGAACCTGCAAAAGTTGAACCTGCAAAAGTTGAACCCGCTAAAGCTGAGACAGTGAAGCCAGCGAATAAGGAAACCGCAAAATGACACAACCGCATTACATTTTGTTGCCGGTCAATCCATTGTTTATTGCGTTTAGTCTGGCATTGGCTTTTTTGCTTAATTTTTTACCTTGGGGTGGCTTTATTGCCGTGCCGGATTTTGTTGCACTGGTATTAGTATTCTGGAGTATCCATCAACCACGTAAGGTTGGGATTGGCGTCGCCTTTGCGATGGGTTTGTTGATGGATGTGCATGATGCCATACACCTTGGCGAAAACGCACTTGCCTACACCTTATTGACTTACTTTGCGATCACCATTCATCGCCGCGTTTTATGGTTTCATCCATTGACGCAGTCTTTGTATGTATTTCCTTTGTTTTTGTTTGTCCAATGTTTGCAAATTGCTGTGCGCCTTATCGTCGCGCCTGATGCGCATTTTCCTGGCTGGCTGTATTTTTCTGAAAGCGTCGTGACCACAGCATTATGGCCGATTGCAACGCTGATACTGCTTGCTCCACAACGTCGTGCGATCAACAAAGACGATACGCGTCCCATTTGACCATCATGTGTATTTCCTGTCGCAGCTGTAAGCAAACTAAACATCATGAATGAACTAAAGAACACGGAGCGCGAGCTCTATTATTTCCGTATGCGGCTGATTTTTATCGGCATCTTCGTGTTCGCCTGCTTTTCTGTCTTAATTTCGCGTTTTGTCTGGTTGCAGATAGTGAAGTATGACGACTATGTACTGCAGGCTGATGATAATCGGATTGACGTAGTACCGGTGGTGCCGAACCGCGGTCTGATTATGGATAGAAACGGCGTTATTCTGGCGCAGAATTATTCGGCCTATACCCTGGAAATTACGCCATCCAAAATTACCCAGGATATGGATTTACTGATTGATAATCTGTCGGCACTGGTTGATATCCAACCCAAGCATCGTAAGCGCTTTCGTAAGTTGCTGGATGAATCTAAAAATTTTGAAAGTCTGCCGATTCGTACCCGTTTGACCGATGATGAAGTCGCGCGTTTTACGGCACAACGTTTTCGTTTTCCAGGCGTTGATATTCAGGCGCGCTTATTCCGTCAATATCCGCAAGGCGACAGTGCTTCGCATGTGATTGGTTACATTGGTCGCATCAGTCCTAAGGATGCGGAAATTATTGACGATATGGAGGACAGTGCAAATTACAAAGGCACTGACTATATCGGCAAAGAAGGTTTGGAAAAAAGCTACGAAACGGCGCTTCATGGCACGACCGGTTTTGAACGTGTGGAAGTCTCAGCCAATGGGCGCGCCGTCCGCACACTGTCACGCACGCCACCGACGTCGGGACAAAATTTAATCCTTTCAGTGGATATCGAATTACAAAAGGTCATTGAAGAAGCGTTCGGTGATCGGCGTGGTGCCTTGGTTGCGATTGAACCCGAAACTGGTGACGTTCTTGCGTTTGTGTCTAAACCTTCGTACGACCCTAACTTATTTGTCGAGGGTATCGATCAACAAAGCTGGAACGAATTAAATACATCAGAAGACAGGCCGCTGTTGAATCGCCCATTGTCAGGTACCTATCCACCGGGTTCTACCTATAAACCGTATATGGCTTTGGCGGCACTGGAATTAGGCAAACGCACGCCTTCACAAGCAATTGCAGATACCGGCTTTTTCATGTTTGGTGGACATAGGTTTAATGACGATAAACCTGGCGGTCACGGCATTGTAGACATGTACCGTTCTATCGTCGTGTCATGTGATCCGTATTACTACATGCTCGCAAATGATCTCGGTGTAGATACCATTCATGATTTCATGAAGCCATTTGGTTTTGGTCAGAAAACCGGTATTGATCTGGAACATGAAAAGACGGGTTTGTTGCCATCGACTGAATGGAAGCGGACTGCCTATAAAAAAGCTGCACAGCAAAAATGGTATGCTGGCGAGACAATCTCCTTGGGGATCGGGCAAGGGTATAACAATTTTACGCCACTGCAAATGGCGCACGCCATGGCAACTCTGGCCAACAATGGCATTGTCATGAAGCCGCATCTGGTCAAAATGACGGAAGACCCTAAGACGCGTCAGAAGACCTTAACCGTACCAAAAGAAAGTTATCGTATTCCTTTGAAGCAGGAAAATATTGATTTCATTAAACATGCGATGGTCGGTGTCACCACTGTGGCAGGTGGTACCGGTTACATGAAATTTCATGATGCTGAATATATCTCAGGTGGTAAAACCGGGACAGCGCAGGTAGTAGGTATCAAAAAAGGTGAAAAATATAATGCCAAAACGACGGCAGAACGGCAGCGTGACAATGCCCTATATATCGCCTTTGCGCCCGCTGATAAGCCGAGAATTGCGCTGGCCATGGTGGTAGAAAACGTTGGTTTTGGTTCTGAGTTTGCGGCCCCGATAGCACGTAAAGCCCTCGATTATTATCTGTTAGGAAAACGTCCTTCTGATAAGGATAAACCGCCTGTTGCCAAAACTGACGTCACATCTGCGTCACCAGCACAAGTTGACACAACAGCTGTTCCGGCGGCACAAGAAATAAGGGATTGACGATGCAACATTCACGCTTTAATTGGCAATCCATGCGCTCACACATTATGGTGTTTGATGCGCCGTTGGCAATTTTGCTGTTTCTGATTATGTCGACTGGAATTATTACGCTTTACTCAGCTGGCATAGATTTCCCGGGAAGGGTAGAGGATCAGTTGCGCAATATTCTGGTGTCGTTTGTCATTATGTGGATTTTCGCCAATATCCCGCCGCAGACATTGATGCGGTTTGCCATTCCGATTTACAGCTTTGGTGTCGCCTTGTTACTTGCGGTGGCAGCATTCGGGATGGTGAAGAAAGGCGCGCGCCGTTGGCTCAATGTTGGTACACCTATCCAACCATCCGAAATTATGAAAATTGCCACACCATTGATGTTGGCTTGGTATTTTCAAAAACGTGAGGGTGCTTTGCGTTTAAAAGATTTTGTCGTGGCAACAGTCATTTTATTAATTCCAACGGGGTTGATCGCAAAACAACCCGATCTCGGAACGGCGCTACTGGTGGTTGCTGCCGGATTTGCGGTCATCTTTTTGGCTGGATTGTCCTGGAAAATCTTAATTTCCTTGATCACCTTCGTTGCTATTGTGACGCCGACCGTGGTTTGGCCATATATGTTGCATGACTATCAGCGTGACCGTGTACTGACAATGCTAGACCCAACCCGTGATCCTTTAGGCAAAGGCTTTCATATTATTCAATCAACAATTGCCGTGGGTTCTGGTGGATTGCATGGCAAAGGCTGGTTGAAGGGGACACAGGCGCATCTGGAATTTATTCCGGAACGTACTACCGACTTTATTTTTGCAGTATTTTCCGAAGAATTTGGTTTTATTGGCAATGTAATATTAGTTAGTTTGTACTTTTTATTAATATTGCGTTGTCTGATGATTGCAGCCAATGCTCCTACCCTGTTTGCCAGATTGATGGCGGGTTCAGTAACCATGATATTCTTCACGTATGCGTTTGTGAACATGGGGATGGTTAGCGGGATTTTGCCTGTGGTCGGTGTGCCTCTGCCTTTTCTTAGCTATGGCGGCACCGCATTGGTCACGCTGGGTATGGCGGCGGGTATTATGATGAGCGTTCAACGAAATCGTAAGCTGGTGCAGACATGAAGAAAATTTTTTCAAACAAGCAATTGCAACGATGTTATCTGATGGCGGCACCAGCAGTGCTGCTGGCAGCCTGCGGAACGGCACCAAAACAGCCGACTATCATTGCCGATACCAACCGTCCACAAACGAAAACGCCAACCATTAGCAGCCCCGCGCCGGTATTACCAAAAGCAGGTTCGGGCAAAGGTGGCTATTACAAAGATGATGGCCCGGGTGATAACCCACCACCAGGTTTGGAATTCACGATGGACCCGATTCCAGTCATGGAAGATTTTTCGCGCTCAGCGAATAAGCCCTACGCGGTATTTGGCAAAACTTACACACCTATAGTCGATAACTCTACGCCCTTCATTCAGCGTGGAGTTGCCAGCTGGTATGGCAAAAAATTTCATGGACAGAAGACCTCATCGGGTGAGTTGTACGACATGTACAAAATTACCGCTGCTCATCCAACCTTACCAATTCCGTCCTATGCCAGAGTTACTAATCTGAGTAATGGCAAGCAAATTATCGTTCGCATTAATGATCGAGGGCCTTTCCATTCGAACCGGATTATTGACCTTTCGTACACTGGCGCATTGAAGTTGGATTTGTTGGGGAAAGGAAGCAGTCAGATTGAGGTTGAACGCTTACTGCCAGCCGACATAGAGCGCATGGCAGAAAACCGAAAAAATCAACCTGACAATAATTCTCGCGTGATAGCGGCGAATGATATATCGCATAACCAGCCGGTGGCCAAGATACCGACGCCACAAGTGGTTCAGGCTCTGCCAGTCTCTACCGCTGTCGTCGCCAGCAAACCAGTTCTTGCGTCCTCCGGCGCATCGGCACCGCAAGCTGACACGATAAGTATGGAAGACTTGTTGGCTTCTGAACAAAGTAAAGAAGCTGCACAAGCCAGTAATGCAGAACCAGTCAACAATGACAAGGTATCTGTACCAACGCAGACTGCAGGCAGTGGCGCGTATTATTTGCAATTTGGTGCATACGCGATTCGCTCGAACGCTGAATCTATCATGAGCCACTTAAAAAGCCGTGCCGAGAGTCGTCTGCCCGACTTTGATATTGTGCAGCAAGGTAGCCTGTACCGGTTGGTCAGCGGACCATTTCATAGTCGTTCAGAAGCGATGTCAGCATTAGCACAAGCCGGTAATCTGGGCGTAGGGCGTCCGATGGTGGTGCAACGCTGAGCCTGAGGCTTCTCTGAGAGCTACTGCGCACTACGCTTAATCAGACTCGCCTTGCTTCATTTCCAATGCTATTTGGTATAAAGCATTTTTTTTCAATCCGGTTAATTGTGCTGCCAGATTGGCCGCCTGCTTGACGGAACATTCTTCGAGCAAAATACTTAGTACCCGGCGTGCTTCCAGATCATTTTCGCCTTCAGCCGCTTGGCTAGCGTCGAGCAAAATCACGTATTCGCCTTTTTCTCTGTGGGCATCTGCTGCCAGCCATGCTGGCGCTGCGCTCAACGGACAACGGTGAATTTCTTCAAACAACTTACTGACCTCACGAGCCAATACGATTTGATGATCACCACCAAATACGTCCAACATGGCTTGCACAGTTTCTGTAATTCGATGCGGTGCCTCGTAAAAAATCAGACTGGCGGGCACATTGAGTAAGCTACGCAGTGTCGTTTCGCGTTGTCCTGCTTTGGCTGGTAAAAAACCAACAAAATAAAAACGATCAGCTAACAAGCCACTGGCTGACAAAGCGCTGATCGCTGCCGATGCGCCAGGTAATGGCGTCACAGGCACGCCGGCAGCCTTTAATACATCAACAATTTTTGCTCCCGGGTCAGACACGCCTGGCGTACCAGCGTCGGATACCAGCGCAATTCGTTCGCCCGCTTGCAAACGTTGAAGGATTTTTTCCGCCACTTCACGTTCATTATGCTGGTGGGCGGCAATTAAGGGCTTATGAATCCCATATCGCCCCAGCAGTTGTGCCGTATTGCGCGTATCTTCGCAGGCAATTGCATCCACTATTGTTAGCAGGTGTAAAGCACGTAAGGAAATGTCTGCAACATTCCCGATCGGCGTAGCGACTACATATAATGTTCCGGCCGGGTAATTTTGCCGAACCACCGCGTCAATAATGGTTGGGCTGGTGAACATGATGGATTCTGCTGTGGATTCGGTAGTACTCATACCCGGTATTCCAATTTAATCAAAACCAGATTGTACGACAATGAGACGCGAACCCGTTCAAGAAAGTGCTCCCCATGACAAGAGAACCAGCCGGCGCCGTAGCGGAGATGATGGTGAATTGCACGCCTTGCAGTATCTGGAACAGAACGGCCTTAAGTTGATACAAAAAAATTTCCTTTGCAAGGGCGGTGAGCTTGATCTGATCATGCGTGATGGCAAAGCCTTGGTGTTTGTGGAGGTCAGGAAACGTGCCTCTATGCAATTTGGTGGCGCTATCGCCAGCATAACTGCTGCAAAACAAAGAAAAATGCAGCATGCGGCACAGGTATTCTTACTTCAACTGAAACAACAACCACCATGCCGGTTTGACGTGATTGCCATCGAAGCGGGTACAATTCATTGGTTACAAAACGTAATTGTTGCTTAGCGACTATCGTATAATCTGACACACTATGACAAACCAACGTATCCTGGCGCACTTCAATGAAAGTGCCGAATTAAAAATCAAGGCCGCTGAAGAGCTGGCGCTTCCTATTTCTCAAGCAGTGGAACTTATGTTTCAGGCACTGTCTAACGGTAACAAGATTCTCGCTTGCGGGAATGGCGGGTCGGCGGCAGATTGCCAGCATTTTGCTGCGGAACTAGTTGGGCGCTTTGAGCGCGAACGTTTGCCGTTGCCTGCAATGGCATTGACGACCGATAGTTCGATTATGACGGCCATTGCCAACGACTATAGTTTTCAAGAAGTATTTTCCAAACAGGTGCAGGCGTTTGGACAGTCGGGCGATATTTTGCTGGCGATTTCTACATCGGGTAATTCGCCCGGCGTGATTAATGCTATCAATGCCGCGTTAGAACGCGATATGCGGGTTGTGGCCCTGACTGGTAAGGGTGGCGGCGAGGTAAAAAATTTATTAGGTGAAATGGATGTACATATCTGCGTTCCGCACGATAAAACGGCGCGTATTCAGGAGGTCCATCTGTTGACCATACATTGTATCTGCGACGGTATTGATACTGCGCTCTTTGGAGGTGATGTTGATGATTAAACAAAGTCTGGGTAAGTTTTCACGATCTTTGCTAGTAGCTGGTTTGTGTGGTTCTGCGCTTTTGAGTTTGCAGGGTTGCGTAGAACTCGTTGTTGGTAGTGCCGTCATGGGTACTTTCGCTGCCGCGGATCGTCGGACTTTGGGCGCGCAAACAGAGGATAAATCTATCGCTGTTAAAGGTGAGTTACGTCTTTCAAAAGCACTGGGCGATACCGCTCATGTGAATGTCAACTCGTTTAATCGTCACGTATTATTGACTGGTGAAGTCGCAGATCAACAAACCAAAGACAAGGCAGAAAACGAACTCAAGACGGTTGAAGGTGTTGTGACGGTGATGAATGAGATTCAAATTTCAGGCATTTCGAACTTCTCAGCGCGTTCCAACGATGCGTTGATCACGACCAAAATAAAGGCTGCATTTGTTGATACCAAAGACTTATACGCGAGTTCGTTTAAAGTTATTACTGAAGGAAGTGTTGTTTATCTGATGGGTCGCGTGACCCAGCGTGAAGGTAATCATGCAGCTGATGTTGCCAGTACAGTGAGCGGTGTACGTAAAGTGGTAAAAGTGTTTGAATACATCAGTGAAGAAGAACTGAAGGCGATGGTGATTCAACCTGTAAAGACAGAAAAAACCGAAGCCAATAATTAAGTTAAAACCGTAGCCGATGACTTTTCATCGGTTTTCTTTTTTCTGGAGAGAAAATGATTACATTGATCGTATTTTTAGCTATTGTTGCCTTGATCGTGTTTTGGGTCATCGGCGTCTATAACCGTTTGGTCACTTTACGTAATCGCTTTAAAAATGCGTTTGCACAAATTGATGTGCAATTGAAGCGTCGTTACGACCTGATTCCGAATTTAGTGGAAGTCGCCAAAGGCTATATGAAGCACGAGCGTGAAACACTCGAAGCGGTGATCGCGGCACGTAATCAGGCGGTTTCCGCCAGCAGTAAAGCCGGTCTGGATCCAGCCGATGCTGCATCGGTGCAGCAATTGTCTGCGGCAGAAGGTACCTTGACCGCGTCGTTAGGAAAAATGTTCGCCTTATCAGAATCTTACCCAGATCTGAAAGCCAATGAGAACATGATACAGCTCACTGAAGAATTGACCAGCACGGAAAATAAAATTGCCTTTGCGCGTCAGGCGTATAACGACAGTGTCATGCAATACAACACAGGTATTGAGCAATTTCCAGGTTCTTTGATTGCTAATAATTTTGGCTTTAAAAACGCTGAATTATTGCAAGCAACGGAATCAGCAGAAGAACGTAAAGCCGTTAAAGTTTCCTTCTGAAATCTTGCCCTGGGCCTTGCATCGATATGGACTTTTTTGAACAGCAAGATCAGGCGCACCGCCAGAGTCGCAAGCTATTAATCCTGTTTGCCCTGGCGGTCATTGCGATTTTAGTCGCAGTGAATGTCAGCCTCGCGCTGATCTGGAAATGGGGTTTCGCGATGCGCACCCCAGGGCATCCTGGTTATCCCACCGGTTTTTTCTTCATCAATACTGCCGTTACTTTGTTATTTATCGTCGGCGGGACGATGTTTGAAACTTTCCGTTTGCGCGATGGTGGCGATGCCGTGGCCCAGATGGCTGGTGGACGACTGGTGATGCCAGACTCGACCGATGCCAAAGAGCGGCGTCTGTTAAATATCGTCGAAGAAATGGCGTTGGCTTCTGGTATCGCCTGCCCCCGTGTGTATGTACTCGATCGCGAAGATGCAATCAACGCATTTGCGGCTGGGTATCATCAAAACGAGGCAGTCGTCGCGGTAACTCAGGGTAGCCTGACCCGACTGACCAGAGACGAATTGCAAGGTGTGATCGGACATGAATTCAGCCACATCCTCAATGGCGATATGCGCATGAATATCAAGCTCATCGGTGTGCTGTTCGGGATACAGATGATTGCGGGCTTTGGTCAGGAGATGATGTATTGGGCATCCCGTTTTGGTAGCTCACGCGATCGCGACGAAAAAGGCCCACCAATACAATTAGTGATTGTTGTCTTTGGTGCAGCACTGTTTGTGATCGGCTACGTCGGCATCTTTTTTGGGCGCCTGATCAAGTCGGCTGTTTCGAGGCAGCGCGAATTTTTGGCTGATGCCAGCGCCGTGCAATTTACGCGTGACCCGGAGACCATCGGTGGTGCGCTCAGAAAAATCGGCGGTCTTACCATGGTCAATCAATGTGGTTCGCGTATCAATAATCCTCGTGCAGAACAGATGTCGCACATGTTTTTAGGTGCGGCAAAGGTAAACTTAATGGATGGAATGTTTGCTACGCATCCACCGTTAAAAGAACGTTTGCAACGAGTATATGGGCACAACGTTGAGTTTCTGGATGCCAGTGAAATTGTCGATCCGGTGGACTTAGCAGCCATGCCGGAAGGTGTCTACGGATTTGGGGCTCGCAATGTGGAGGCAGCTCAACGTGCTCGTGCCGTTGAGAGAAGCTCTGATTTGAATGCTGAATTTGGTCAACATGCGATTCCTACCGCGAATACGATTCCTTTCAGCATGCCCTTAACGCCCGCAGCAACTGCTGTGCCGCAATCAACGTCAGCGCATGGTATTGATCCTTTCATCCTGACTGCCGCTCGCGACAGTACGACCGCGGACGCGTTGGTGTTCGCCTTGTTATCTGACCGCAGTGAGCCACAAGCGTATGCAATTCAACAAAGTCTGGTCGCCAGACTGGGAGCAGAAAAAGCAGCGTTAACAGAAAATTTATTGAATCATCTGGAAGGCATGCAAGCGAGTCCGCGTTTGCCGATACTGGATTTGGCGATGCCAGCACTGAAGCAGTTATCGTCTGAAAATAAAGCGCAGTTATTGAGCGTTGCGTCCAAATTGATCGCTGCTGATCAGAAAATGAGCCAGTCGGAATTTGTGCTACAAACCGTGCTGGAACGACGCCTTGGACCACAAGCCGGACGTATGGTTAAGGTCAAGTTTAACGCCGTCACCGCCTTGAAGTCAGAAGTGCAATTGCTGTTGTCACTGGTCGCTCGTAGCCATAGCGACGATGCGCAAGCGGGTATCGCTTTTCAACGTGCTGCAGCCACCTTGCCTGAGTTAGCGTTTCAGAGTCGTGATTTGCTCCCGCCTGCAACCCTGGATTTCTTTGTCGTCCGGCAGGCATTAGAAAAACTGAATCAACTCGCCCCTTTGGCAAAACCGTTCTTGATTAAGGCAGTATTGGCTGCGGCAACACGCCCACAACAAGATCGCATGGATGCAGAGATGCTGGATCTGGTGCGCGGTATTTGTGCTGCAGTTGATGCACCGGTACCAGATGTGGTTGGAATGGGTGCGAATTTCTAAAATTCGGTAACGTGATTTTCTGTATTTTTTCTGTATTTGATAAAAAAAACAGCCCGGTTTGCTCTGAGCATTCCGGGCTGTTTTTTTATCTTAGACTTCGGCAGTTAAGCAATGGAAGTCTAATCAGGATCGACCGATAATTGATGCAGTAGCCATTAACTCATCGATCAACGCCAGCAACATTTTTCCGGGCATATCGTGCGGATTTAATACTGGCAGCGGCGAATACTTGAGCAACATTGATGGATTGAGTTTGCTCATATTTACCTGACCCATGGTCCAGCCGCCGTAACGGCGTTCAGTAATTTCTTCGTAATCGAGCAAAATTACATCGCGGTGGCGGGTGTCTTTCAAAATGTGGCTATACAACTGATTGACGGCGTCACGCCCACCTTCTAATACCTGCATAAAAACCGTATCGGTATGGCACAAAACGCCAGTGATACCGTTTTGTGGATTATGGGAACGTGACGTTAACATGATCGATTGCACGGTATCGCAAATATTCGTATCGATGGCACGGCTGGCATACAACAAACGAACTAGCATAGTAATTTCCTGTCTGGATTAACGTTTGATTAGCGCGTCATTAGCGCTTAATGAGCGACAAAAACTCGCGGCGTAGATTTGGATCTTTCAAAAAAGAACCATGCATTACGCTATTGATCATTTTTGCTTCGGTATCCTTAACACCACGCCAGTGCATACAAAAGTGGTCAGCTTCCATGACAACTGCCAGCCCGTCCGGTTGCATTTTTTCTTGCAAAGCATCGGCCAGTTGTACCACTGCTTCTTCTTGAATTTGAGGGCGACTCATAATCCATTCAGCAATCCGCGCGTATTTAGACAAGCCAATCAGATTGGAATGCTCGTTAGGCATCACACCTATCCACACCTTACCCATAATCGGGCACAAATGATGTGAGCATGCACTGCGGACGGTGATTGGTCCGATAATCATCAACTCATTCAGATGCGAAGCGTTCGGAAATTCGGTAACCGACGGCATAGGTACATAACGACCGTGGAACACTTCGTTGATGAACATTTTTGCTACACGGCGTCCGGTATCCTGCGTGTTGTGATCGCTTTCGGTATCGATTACCAGGCTCTGAAGTACTGCACGTAATTTTTCTTCTACTTCCGCTTGCAGTTCTGCCAATTCACCTGGTTCAATAAACTTAGCAATATTGTCATTGGCGTGAAAGCGCGTTTTGCTTGCTTGCAAGCGCTCACGAATACGTTGAGAAGTGGGGATGTTGACCGCTTGGTAAGCGATGGGCTGATCGTTAGACATGCAAAATTCCTATAGGAAAGGCCTATTACCGGATTCACTATGGTAACTGAAATCTTTACACTTTGCTTTTTGCGTTGATAAGTTCAGATTTCCAGACGGGCAGACAGCGTGGACACAGGCAAGTCGCATCCGCCTTGATTTTGGTATCTGGCCATAAAGACAAATCCATTGCAGGCACTACCATACACCAACAAGGCTGCTCTGATTTGTCTGCTACCGCACAAGTGAATTCTTGCTGACAGCGCTGGCAAATACTCATTGCTGCCTATCTTTCGCATCAGGTTTTGCTGTTGGATCAACGTCGTGTGATACTTTGTGCATTGCTTTTCGTAAGAACTGCATCTGACCATTAAAATTGGTACAGGCATCGCAAATCGACAAATGCATTTTTAAACGGGCACGTTCACTCACCGACAAAGGCCGATCTAGTCCCTCAGAGACCATCTGATGTGCTTGTTTGCAAGAGTATAAGAAAAATCGCATAAATTAGCTTCCTGTCTGGTTTCCTGTATCAATGATTGCCAAACCAATTCAGGTCTAAACATTCACGTAGCCGAAGGCGGGCGCGATACAAGACCACCCATAGATTAGACGTAGTTAAACCCAATTCCTTACAAATTTCTTCGGTATCAAGTTCCAGCCATTCGCGCATCATAAATACCCGTGCCGTTTTTTCAGGTAAATTTTCCAGGCAAATTTCTAAAACCCGGAAAAAATCTTTTTGTTGCAGAGTTGATTCAGGCTCACCCCAGGCTGCTGGCATGTTAACAGTGTGACCGTTGGCTTTAAATAAACTATCAATCAAATCTGTCTCAGACTCGTCGTCCGAAGTGTCGAGCGCGACTTCTCTTTTCAAGCTGCGGATATGGTCGATAATTTTAAATTTTAATATTCCGGTCACATAAGTACGCAAACTTGATTGACCAGCAAAACTGTCGGGTTTTTCCAGCACAGCGAGCAAGGTTTCTTGTACGGCGTCTTCTGCCGCATTTTGATTCCGTAACTGCAGTAAGGCGAACCGCAGCAATGCTGGGCGCATACCTTCCAGTTGTTGATGCAGGTCGATTAAAGATGACATAAAATTCAAAAAATGAATTGGCGCGGAAAAGCTAGCATTATCCTGTAAAATTCAGGCCTATCGAATAAACCCTTCATGATACCTTCAGGATACCGTCATTATGAGCGATTTGAACGCAAACGCAGCAACACCAGTAGATAAATTAGCTGGCGTCGAACCCGTCATCAAAGCAGAGATCCTGGCAGAAGCGCTGCCGTATATCCGCAAATTCCACGGCAAAACCATCGTCGTTAAATACGGCGGCAACGCAATGACCGAAGAACGCCTGAAACATGGCTTCGCACGTGACGTGATTTTGTTGAAATTGGTGGGTATGAACCCAGTGGTCGTTCACGGCGGTGGCCCGCAAATTGATAATGCGCTCAAAAAAATGGGCAAGCAGGGTAATTTTATCCAGGGTATGCGCATCACCGACGAAGAAACCATGGAAGTTGTTGAATGGGTACTCGGCGGTGAAGTTCAACAAGATATCGTGATGTTGATTAATCACTATGGTGGTCAGGCGGTTGGTTTGACCGGCAAAGACGGTGGTTTGATCCGCGCCCGAAAAATGCTGATGCCAGACCGCGAAAATCCGGGCGAAATGTTGGATATTGGTTATGTTGGTGAAATTGATGCCATCAATCCAGCGGTGGTTAAGGCGCTGCAAGACGACGCGTTTATTCCTATCATCTCCCCGATCGGTTTTGGCGACGACGGTCAGGCATATAACATTAATGCCGATCTGGTTGCAGGCAAGATTGCGGAAATCCTGAAAGCCGAAAAATTGATCATGATGACCAATATTCCTGGCGTGTTAGATAAGCAAGGTAATCTCGTGACAGACTTGTCAGCACGTGAAATTGACGAGATGTTTGCTGATGGGACGATTTCCGGCGGTATGTTACCGAAGATCTCGTCTGCATTGGACGCAGCAAAATCTGGTGTGAACACAGTACATATTATTGATGGCCGTATCGAGCATTCTTTGCTGTTGGAAGTGTTGACTGAGCAGGCGTTCGGTACCATGATCCGCAGTCATTAATTTGCACCGTTCATTTGCAAACTTTATCTCCTTTTACGTTTTTTGCGTCTCCAGGTCAAACACTCAGTAGCAGAGGTGTGCAATGAAAAAGCAATCCTCTCTGGTCTGGCTGTTTGATCTCGACAATACGTTGCATAATGCTTCGCATGCGATCTTTCCGGCGATCAACCGGAACATGAATGCATATATTGCTGACGTTCTTGGCGATGGTACCAACCCAGCTGATGAGGCCACCGTGAACGCCGTGCGGCAAGATTATTATCAGCGCTACGGTGTCACGATGCTGGGTATGGTCAGGCATCATGGCGTCAAGGCCGAGGAGTTTCTGCAAGCCGCACATGCGTTTGATGATCTGCGTGCCATGATCCGGGCACAGCGTGGCCTGGTGCGTATTTTGCGCCGTTTGCCAGGTAAAAAAATATTATTCACGAATGCCCCACAAGACTATTCGCAGCGTGTGATGCGGCATTTGAAATTGCATCGACATTTTGATGCGCATATCTCAGTTGAACAAATGCGGGTGCATGGTAAATTGCAACCCAAGCCATCACGACCGTTTTTGCATAAATTATTAGCAATGAATCGTCTGAGCGCCAAGCAATGCGTGTTAGTTGAAGACAGTCTCGATAATCTGCGTGCCGCTAAAAGTGTAGGACTCCGCACGGTCTTAATTAAAGGCTACACGCCAGTACATTTACACCAACGTCCGGCAGCGTGCGTTGATCTCAGCACAACATCGGTCTTAGGTCTGTCTCAGCGATATCGACAGTTTTTAGTATAAGTCGCGTGAAATAGACTAAGCTGATGAAATATGAACCGAAGTCAAGTTGAATATCTGACAGAATATTCTTTTTATCACTTCACATACATAGCCTGTTTCACATAAAATCTGGAGCCCGCATCTGTAGATGGTACGGAAGGCGTAGTTGGTCGACACTTCTGCAATGAACTGCAAAGTTGTGACCCATCTGCTTCAAATTATTCAATTTATTTAGTTACTCAGAACAAAGAAAAATGGCAAGTACCAAACCTGGCGAGCGCAAATTACAGATACTTCAGACGCTGGCAAGCATGCTGGAAAACCCGAAAGGCGAAAAGATCACCACGGCTGCCTTAGCCGCGAAGGTCGAAGTGTCTGAGGCCGCCTTGTATCGTCATTTCGCCAGTAAGGCACAAATGTTTGAAGGCCTGATTGAGTTTATTGAGAGCTCGATTTTTGGCTTAATCAATCAGATCAGCGAACAACAAGAAGATGGTCTGCTACAGACGCAGGCGATTATTCAGATGTTGCTCAATTTCTCTGAACGTAATCCAGGTATGACCCGGGTGTTGATCGGCGACGTACTGGTCAATGAGGATGAGCGTCTGCAAGTACGTATGAATCAGTTGGCAGAACGCATTGAAATGGCATTCAGGCAATCTTTACGTTTAGCCGCATCGCAAGGTCATCTGCCAGAGTCGGAAGCAACGGTACGTGCTTCTTTACTGTGCAGTTTTGTACTTGGACGCTGGATGCGTTTTGCTAAAACTGGCTTTAAACAATTACCTACCGAACAGGCAGCATTGCAAATTGCGATGCTGTTGCGTTGAGCCCGCAAAGCTCGCCATTTTTTCTGTTTCCGCAGTATGATGTGATGGCGGCGCAAAAAGCGCCGCACCTCTGACATTATAAAATTACACAGTAGCAAACTGTGACAGGAGACAGAAATGAAACTATCTGATAGCCATCTCGATGGCAACCACGATGCACAAAACCGACGGCGACAAATCGATTTATTGCTCAGCAAATATGCCGAAAGCCATTTGCATCCGACCAATGAAATCATTCATTGCATTTGCGTACCCGCCATCGTGTTTTCATTTTTAGGCATGATCTGGTCAGCACATCCTTTAGCAGCTTGCGCTGCAGTCATGACTAGCCTGATCTACTATTTCTTTTTATCGGTTCGTTTTGCAATTGGCATGCTAGTCATGTCGGCAGCGATGCTGCTGATTTTGCAGCAATTGCCGCAAGCGCATATCTGGAAGCTGTCGTTGCTGATTTTTGTTATTGCGTGGATAGGGCAGTTTATTGGGCACAAAATTGAAGGAAAGAAACCTTCATTCTTTGAGGATCTGCGCTTTTTATTGATTGGCCCTTTATTCGTCCTTGGGTTTCTATACCGTCGTTTGAATATCAAGTATTGAAATTCTGTTGAAAGACGATTGCTACCAGCATTGCACGTGCTGGTAGCATGCAGATAATTTAGAGTATCAAGTCCGCTTCGCCCATACTATTCGAGTCATAGAGGCACCAGGTGTTTCTACCAGCTTGTTTAGCTGCTTTGAGTGCCACGTCGGCCAAATGTAAGAACAGGCGCTGATCAACAGCATGCAAAGGGCAGCAGGCAATGCCTATGCTGCCGGTTACAATAAAATGCTTGCCATCGAGCGTCAGCGGTTTTTGCATCGCGGTGACCAAACGTTCTGCGAGGCTTTTTACGGTGTCCAGTTTTTCTACACGTGGCAATACTGCCGCAAATTCATCGGCATCGACCCGGCATAACGTATCTGTACTGCGTAACACTTCCGACAAACGTTGCGCCATAATGGTCAGAATTTGATCACAGGCATCGTAACCGTAGGTGTCGCTAATGCTTTTAAAATGATCCAGATCGATAAACATCAATGCCATCATTTCGTGATTGGCAACGGCATCTTCGAGATTATTTGTCAGCAATCTGTGGAAGAAATGGCGGTTTGGTAGCTTGGTCAGGCTATCGTGGTTTTCTAAAATGCTCAAGCGGCTTTCTGCTTCGCGTCGCTCATGCGCTTCGCTATGCATATCCGCTTCCCATGCTTCCATCCGCGCAAGCATCAGGTTGAAGTACATACTTAAATTACTCAGATCGCCGGTCGTTTCTACCGATGCACGAATACTATAGTCCCCCGTGCTTGCAACTTTCTCTGCAACATCAGCAAGACTCAATGCTGGTTGCAATAAACGCATTTGCTTCTTGGTTAGTACATAGGCTGTCACAATAGTAATCGCGATGAAACCGACCAGGAAACAAATGAAAAGTTGAACGATCTGACGATACAAAGGCATTGTCCGGCTTTGTACAACCAATTGTCCATGTACGCCGCTATTGTCAGCAATCGGTGTGCTGATCAAAATATTGTCAGGATAAAAAGCGAAGCTAGAAGTCTGTTGAGGAACAATATCCGGGTAATTCTCAGTATTAACTAAGCTACCATTGCCCGACGACAAAATAGGATGTCCTTTATTGTCATAGAGGGTGATCGTCAGTATTTCGTGATCACCCGCGGTGTTCAACACCAGATTTTGCATGCCACGAGTATCACCCGCAATGAGTCGATCAGAAAGGTTATTTCCCAGCATGACTGATTTAAGCAGCAATTCGCTGTGCATTTGCTTATAGACTTCAAAGCCTGCAATAAAGGTACTTAACAGCAGCGCAGCACCCATTGCCAGACTCAATGCGAGCAAGTGTTGTCTGAAAATAGACGGTGCGATCGGAGCGCGTAAGTGATTATTTTCCATCTGATTGTCTAATTTTTAGGCATCAATACCATAAAGGTGAAGTATTTACGTGCTTGCTTTGCAAAAACGACGCTTCAGGAGACTTCGTTATACTAATTCTTGTCGGTATCTTAACTGCTTGGAATAGTTTTGCGTAAGTTTTCATCGAGAGCAAGAAGAATTCCAATTCTTAATCGGCGCAACAAGCATTTGTCGCATCTACACACTTTATAGGTGCCAGGTTGTTTTTCAAATGGGAAATTTTTCGTGATGCCACATCGTACTTAAAAATTTGTCATCTGATGCAAAGCTGCTCATCTGCGAGTAAACTTCGACACAAGTCCATGTTTAAGAAAAATCGTGTCTTCAATTTTTGATAGTTTGATGGTTGCCACGCAATTGCAGAAGGCAAACCAGACATTTGTACTGCTCGACGACGCTCTTGCTGAGTCGGCACAGTCGCGGCTCTATGTTGATTTGCAACAGGTATTACTATGTGCAGAGAAAACGCAATGGCCAACGTTGATAGAAGGTCTCGAACAGGCATTGCATCAAGGCTACTATGCGGTGAGCTTGTTGTCGTATGAAACTGGCGCGCAGTTACTGAACATTCAAGAACGTGAGACGCCTGCTATTTCAAAAATTCTGCTGTTTAAAACCTGCTATCAATTGAATCAAAATGAGGTAGTCGCTTTTCTTGCGCACATGACCGCTGGTGATCAAGACCAGCACCAGGTAGCTGCGGGTATCGCACATATTCGCGCCAATGTGAACGAACAGCAATTTGATGCAGCGATTGCGAAAGTGCAGTCCTATATTGCCGCAGGTGACACGTATCAGGTGAATTACACCTATCGCTTACATTTTGATGCGTATGGCAGTCCGCTGCACTTGTATCGTCGCTTACGTGAGCGACAACCAGTCCCCTACGGGGCTTTGATTGTGTTGCCGGAAGGTGAGGCGGTGGTTTCTATGTCGCCAGAATTATTTGTACGTCACAGCAAGGGGCAATTACAAGCTCGCCCCATGAAGGGCACTGCTGCTGCGACTGGTGATGCGGTACAAGATCAGAAGATCGCCGCCGAATTGGCTGCCGATATGAAGAACCGTGCCGAAAATCTGATGATCGTCGATTTGTTACGCAATGATCTGGGGCGTATCGCAGAAACTGGAACGGTGAGTGTACCTAAGCTGTTTGAAGTCACGCGCTTTTCGAGTGTTTTGCAAATGACATCGACTGTGAATGCGCAATTACGCAAAGACTTAACACTGGTGGATATTTTGACTGCGTTATTTCCATGTGGTTCGATAACCGGCGCGCCCAAACATCGTACGATGGAAATCATTCGCGAGATCGAATCTGCACCGCGTGATTTATATACCGGCGCGATAGGCTGGTTTGATCCACCGGCGAAAGAACTGCGCATCCAACAAATACCCGGCGATTTTTGTTTGTCAGTACCAATCCGTACTTTGCAATTGCAAGCACCGGATACTGCACATTCACTGCAAGTTCGACGTGGTGTCATGGGGGTGGGTGCAGGCATTGTCTACGATAGTGTCGCCAGTGATGAGTTTGCGGAGTGCCAGCTCAAAGCACGTTTTCTGACTGGTTTGCAAGCGCCGTTTGAATTATTCGAAACTATGTACGCAACGTATGAAGATGGCTGTCGTCGCCGTTATCAACACTTACAACGCTTGCGGCACTCCGCTGAATATTTTGGCTTTAAATGGGACGAAACCGAAATTACGCATAGGCTGCAACAAGCCTGTGACAAATTCCTCCCCCAAACGCCTTATCGTCTACGTTTAAGCATCAATCCGAACGGGCAGGTCTCGGTCAACACGGGGGTATTAACACCTTTTGATTCGCGTCCTCAGGTTTTGTTGGCAGAAACCATGACCCATAGCCGGAATTTATTTCTGCAACACAAAACCAGCCTGAGGCAGCAATACGATGCTGCCTGGAAAACCGCCGAACAACGCGGTGCGTTTGATATGCTGTTTTTCAACGAGCACGGTTATCTGACAGAAGGCGGCCGCAGCAACGTGCTATTGCAGATTGATGGACGTTGGTACACACCACCCTTATCCGATGGTGTATTGCCAGGCATTATGCGTGGTGAACTATTGAATGATCCTCGCTATCGCTTATCTGAAAAATCGCTAACACGGGATGATTTACAACACGCTCAACAAATCATGCTCTGCAATTCACTCAGGGGAGTGTTTAGTGTGGACTTAGTGTCTGACTAATCACACGAGTAATGTGAAATAAGCTGATATAGCGCAATCCTGTTTCAAAAAGCACAGCCCGGGTGAGTCCCAGTTTGTGCTTTTTTCACGTCGGGGGTACACTCGAAAATCAGGGCAGGAACATGCCCACATCATTCATTACCTCCGGAGACCTACCCATGAAGAAACGTTTTTTTCTCGCGGCACTGCCTACCTTAATGTCTTTGCTTTTAAGTACACCAGCGTGGTCACAGATCAAGGTGGGGGTCAACGTATCAGCGACCGGTGCTGGCGCTTCGTTAGGTATTCCTGAAAAAAATACTTTTGCATTATTGCCCAAAGAAATTGCTGGAAGAAAAGTCGAGTACATCATTCTCGATGATGCCTCTGACACCACGACAGCAGTCAAAAACGCACGCAAATTAATTTCTGAAGACAAGGTCGATTTATTGATAGGCTCGACGATTGCACCTCCATCATTAGCGATGATAGATGTGGCTGCAGAGAGCGAAACACCGATGATCTCTATGGCAGCATCAGCCTCCATCATTGCACCTATGGATGCCAAACGCTCATGGGTATTTAAAACGCCACAAAATGATTCGCATATGTCGACCGCGATTATCAGTCACATGGCTGACACAGGTATAAAAACGGTGGCGTTTATTGGATTTAACGATGCTTATGGCGAAGGTTGGTATAAAGAATTTTCAAAACTCGCTGAACTCAAAAAAATAAAAATCCTTGCCAATGAACGCTTCGCCAGACCGGATACATCGGTCACTGGTCAGGTATTGAAAATCATGGCCAGCAACCCGGATGCCGTTCTGATTGCCGGTGCGGGTACACCTGCTGCATTACCGCAAAAAACCTTGAAAGAACGTGGCTACAAAGGAAAAATATATCAGACCCATGGTGTCGCTAATAATGATTTCTTACGCGTTTGTGGCAAGGACTGCGAGGGTACGTTTTTACCTGCCGGGCCTTTATTGGTCGCGACCCAATTAGCCGCAGACAATCCAGTGAAAGCCTCTGCTTTAAAATATACCGCGGCATATGAAAAAACCTATGGTGCTGGCAGCGTTTCTACCTTCGGTGGACATGCGTGGGACGCCGGTATGTTAATCGACAATGCGGTGCCAACGGCACTTAAAAAAGCCCAACCCGGCAGTAAAGAATTCCGTGCTGCTTTACGCACGGCGATTGAAAACACCAGCAACCTGGCGGTATCACACGGCATCATCAATATGAACGCCAATGATCATGTGGGCTTTGATCAGCGCTCACGCGTGATGGTGCAAATTGTTGGCGGTAAATGGAAACTGATCAGCTCAGGATATTAATTTTCCGCTGCGTATGATCGTTCTTTGAGAACGATCATTCTCTATTCTATTCAGAAAGTTAGCTTTCCATGGATTTATCAATTGCCGCCATTCTGGCGCAAGATGGCATTACCAGCGGGGCGGTGTATGCCTTGCTGGCACTCGCTTTGGTATTGGTGTTTTCCGTTACCCGGATTATTTTTATCCCGCAAGGTGAATTTGTCGCCTATGGTGCCTTAACGCTGGCGGCTATACAAAATGGTAAAGCACCCCAAACGGCGAGTCTGTTGTTGGTACTTGGTGCCCTTTGCTGGTTGAAACAGACCTTCGTTGTTTTACGTATGCAATCGGCACAGACAAATGCCGATACCGTCTGGAGAGGCATTCTGTTATCAGGGTTGACGCTGATCGCACTGCCATTGATGTTGTGCTTGAGTGCACGTCACTTCGCTTTACAAGACTGGCCTTTGTTCGCACAGGTCGTGTTGGCGCTGGCAATGGTGGTTCCCATGGGACCAATGATTTACCGCCTCGCATATCAACCCCTGGCCCAGGCAAGTACGCTGGTATTGTTGATTGTGTCGGTTGGGGTACATTTTGCGTTGACAGGATTAGGTCTGGTCATGTTTGGCGCTGAAGGCTCACGCACTACGGCATTTAGTGATGCGCATTTCGAGATTGGTGCTTTGATGATATCCGGCCAAAGTCTGGTGGTGATTGCAGTCTCTGTATTGTTCATCGGTGGTCTTTATTTTTATTTCGAGCGCAGCTTATCTGGTAAGACATTGCGCGCCACCGCCGTGAACCGGCTTGGCGCCCAGCTGGTGGGGATAGGGACTCAACAAGCTGGACGTCTTGCATTCACATTGGCAGCAGCCATCGGTGCCTTATGCGGCGTGTTGATCGCACCGATGACCACGGTGTATTACGACGGTGGCTTTCTGATCGGTCTCAAAGGTTTTGTCGGTGCCATTGTTGGCGGTCTGGTGAGTTATCCGCTCGCGGCAGCCGGTGCGATTCTGGTTGGTTTGCTGGAATCGTATTCTTCATTTTGGGCCAGTGCCTATAAGGAGGTCATCGTATTTACTTTGATTATTCCCGTCCTGTTATGGCGTTCATTGACAACAAAAACACATGATGAGGATGAAGAAGCATGAAAAAAATCCTCGCTCACGGCCAGTTTATTTTACTCGCCGCCCTGTTGTTGATTCCTGCATTGCCAGTACCAGAATTCTGGATAACGCTTGGCAATTACATCGGGTTATATGCGATCGTTGCGCTTGGTCTGGTGTTGTTAACCGGTATCGGAGGTCTGACATCATTCGGGCAAGCTGCCTTTGTTGGTATCGGCGCTTACACCAGCGCGTATTTGAGTACGACCCTGGCTTACTCACCGTGGCTGGGATTAATCGCTGGTTTGTGCATCACGATTATCGCGGCTTTAGCAATTGGCATGATTACCATGCGGTTATCCGGTCATTATCTGCCGCTTGGTACCATTGCCTGGGGACTATCGCTGTTTTATTTATTCGGAAATGCTGAATTTTTGGGTAAGTATGATGGGCTCAATGGCATACCCGCCATCCATCTTTTTGGCTTTGTTCTCAACAGTGGACGTAGTATGTTTGTGTTGATCTGGCTGATCTTAATACTCTGCATGATTGCAATCCAGCATCTATTGCAGTCGCGGCCCGGACGCGCTATTCGTGCACTCAAAGGCGGCGTTGTGATGGCGGAAGCGATGGGCGTGAACACCTTTAAAGTCAAATTGTTGATCTTTGTCATAGCGGCGATGCTGGCAAGTATCTCAGGCTGGCTGTACGCGCATTTGCAACGGGCGGTCAATCCGACACCATTCGGTTTAAATGCAGGTATCGAATATCTGTTCATGACCGTTGTTGGTGGTGCAGGACAGGTTTGGGGGGCGCTACTTGGTTCTGCATTACTGACAATCCTCAAAGATAAATTACAAACCATCTTGCCTGCTTTATTGGGTACAGAAGGTAATTTTGAAATTATCGTTTTTGGCGTGTTATTGGTGCTGCTGTTGCAATATGCACGCGATGGCGTCTTCCCACCGCTGGCACGGTTTTGTCGTTTTCTTTTTAAAAACTGGCTACCTGAAAAACAAACTCTCATCGTCAACCGACAAGCCACAGCATTACCAAAACGTGACAAACCAGCCGCAAACACCTTGATATTAGAAGTCGATCAAGCACGCAAACAATTTGGTGGTTTACTGGCAGTCAACGACGTTCAATTTCACGTTCTGGCTGGTCAGATTGTTGGACTGATCGGCCCGAATGGCGCTGGCAAATCAACAATGTTCAATCTGATCACTGGTGTCTTGCCGCTGACTGGTGGTGCGATACGTTTTTATGCTGATCGTGGCTTACAGAATATCGCTGGATTACCTTCCCGTGAGATTGTCCAACGAGGGATTGCCAGAAGCTTTCAACACGTGCGGCTACTGAGCACCATGAGCGTGCTCGAAAACGTCGCCATTGGTGCTCATTTACGCAATAAAGGCAATGAACTCCTTGATGTGATTTCCAGCATTGTTCGAGGTGACCGAAAAATAGAAGATCGCTTGTTAGCAGAAGCGAGTCGTCAGCTTGAACGCGTCGGACTAGCGCATCTGATGCATGAAGAGGCCGGTAGTCTGGCGTTGGGACAACAGCGCATTTTAGAAATTGCCCGTGCTTTATGTTGCGATCCAATTCTGCTCTTGCTCGACGAGCCAGCAGCCGGTTTGCGTTATCAGGAAAAACAAGAGCTGGCAGCGCTATTAAAAAAATTACGTGCCGAAGGAATGAGTATTTTATTGGTAGAGCACGATATGGATTTTGTCATGAATCTCACCGACCATTTAGTCGTGATGGAGTTTGGCACCAAGATTGCTGAAGGCGAACCACAGATGATACAGCAGCATCCTGCCGTTTTAGAAGCTTACCTTGGCGGGGTGGAATGATGAGCTTATCAACCATGAATTTACTGCACGTCAGCAGTCTTGAAGTGTTTTATGGAAAGGTGCAAGCCTTGCAGCCTGCGGCCATTGCCGTCGATGCCGGACAAATCGTTACCGTCATTGGCCCGAATGGTGCTGGCAAATCGACGATGCTCAATGCGATTGCTGGCGCACTTCCTGCGAACGGTACGCAATCTGGACAAATATTGTTTGGCGAAAAAAATCTGACTGGTATAGCTATAGAAAAGCGTGTGGCGCTTGGTATGTCGTTGGTGCCGGAAAAACGTGAGCTATTCGCCAGCATGAAGGTGGAAGATAATTTGTTACTGGGTAGCTACCGACGTTATCAGGCAGGCGAGAAAGATTACGCGGATCAAATGCGCGTCGTTTATGATTTATTTCCCCGTTTAAAAGAACGACGCTCGCAGCAAGCGGGGACCTTGTCCGGTGGTGAGCGCCAGATGCTGGCACTCGGCAGAGCTTTAATGGCAAAGCCACGTTTGTTGATGTTGGATGAACCTAGCCTGGGCTTGGCACCGTTGATCGTTAAAGAGATTTTTCAGATCATCCAACGCTTAAAGCAAACTGGCGTTGCGATTCTTTTAGTGGAGCAAAATGCACGTGCAGCTTTGCAAGTCGCCGATTATGCGTATGTACTCGAAACCGGAGCAATCGCGCTCGAAGGTAACGCCGCTGATCTGGCAGAAGATCAGCGCGTGGTGGAAACGTATCTGGGATTGGCGAAGAAATAAATTACGCGTCCTACAATGCTTTGTAGGCAGGCAAAAACGCCGCCAGTCTGCTTGCCATTTCTTGCCCGAGTACCTGCAAAGCACTCATGGGTCTGACCATTACTTCAAATTCGACGATCTTGCCTTCTTCGTCAAAACGAATAATGTCCACGCCCTTAAGTTGCTTGTCCTGAACATTGGCGCTGAATTCCAGAATCACGCTGAGACCGTCATCAGTAGCGAATTCACGGTGGTATTGAAAATCACTAAAAACATTGGAGACGGTCGTCAAAATCAAATTGACGGCAATCGCACTCGTGTAGGGCTTATGCGCCATAGGTGAGCGGAAAATGGCATCCGGATGCAAGATATCAATTAAACCTGAGAGATCATGTGTGGCGACCATTTGATGCCACTGTGCGAGGCTTGCGGCGACCTTTGGTTGTAGTGTTGGCATTTTCGTCTCCTTTTCGTTTCCCAATTTGTAGATATCATTTTTAGTGGTACAAGCCATGGCAAATTAATGCTGAAACGACGATTTTTTGTAGGGGCGGGTTGCACCCGCCCTACCATTTTTAAATCGACGCGCCTAAACGTGTGCCCTGGTTGATCGCACGTTTAGCATCGAGTTCTGCTGCAACATCCGCACCGCCGATCAGATGCACAACTTTGCCAGCGGCTTCGAGTGCTGCTTGCAGGTCACGGCGTGGTTCTTGACCCGCACACAGAATCACGTTGTCGACCGGCAGTGTTTTTTGCTGACCATCGACGGTCACATGCAAGCCTGCGTCATCGATTTTGTTGTACGTCACACCAGCAAACATATGCACGCCGTGGTTCTTCAAACCAGTGCGATGAATCCAGCCTGTTGTTTTGCCAAGGCCGTCGCCAACTTTAGAAGTTTTACGTTGCAATAAATAAATCTGGCGTGGTGATTTTTCTATATGTGCTTCGGTCAAACCACCAACATGTTTGTAATCGGTATCGACACCCCATTCAGCAAAGAATTTTTTAGGATCAAGGCTGGCGCTGGTGCCGGAGTGGCTCAAATATTCGGCAACGTCAAAGCCAATACCGCCTGCACCGATAATCGCAACATTTTTTCCAACATGCGCTTTTTCCTTGATGACATCGAGATAATTCAGTACTTTAGGATTGTCTATGCCTTCGATATCAGGAGTGCGTGGTGTGATGCCGGTTGCCAGAACAACTTCGTCGAAATCAGTCAGCTCGTCCGGCTTCACAAATGTATTCAGACGTAATTGCACGCCAGTTAATTCGATTTGCTTTGCGAAATAACGCAAAGTTTCATAGAACTCTTCTTTGCCAGGCACCTGCTTTGCGATATTAAATTGCCCGCCGATTTCTGCTGCTGCATCAAACAACGTCACGCTGTGGCCGCGCTTAGCTGCCGTTGTTGCGAAGCTCAGACCTGCAGGGCCTGCGCCGACGACGGCAATTTTTTTGACTGTCGTTACTGGTTGATCGATGATTTCTGTTTCGTGGCAAGCGCGTGGATTGACGAGGCAAGAAGTCAATTTGCCACCGAAGGTATGATCCAGACACGCCTGGTTACAACCGATGCAAGTGTTAATCTCATCGGCCTTACCTTGTTCTGCTTTTCTGAAGAACAGTGGATCAGCCAATAAAGGACGCGCCATCGACACCATGTCGCAGAAATTATCTGCCAACAATTGTTCAGCGATGTCTGGCGTGTTGATGCGATTCGTTGCCACTAACGGAATGTTGACATGCCCTTTGAGTTTTTGTGTGACCCAGGCAAACGCCGCGCGTGGGACTTTGGTGGCAATCGTTGGAATGCGCGCTTCGTGCCAGCCAATGCCGGTGTTGATGATGGTCGCGCCAGCTGCTTCAATTGCTTTTGCTAATTGAATCACTTCTTCCAGCGTGGATCCACCTTCCACCAGATCAAGCATCGACAAACGATAGATGATGATGAAATTTGTGCCGACTTTTTCACGAATACGACGCACGATTTCTATCGGAAAACGAATCCGGTTTTCATACGCACCACCCCATTCATCATCACGTTGATTCGTGCGGGCAGCAATAAATTCATTGATCAGGTAGCCTTCTGATCCCATGACCTCAACACCGTCGTAACCTGCGTACTGTGCCAGACTTGCGCAGCGGACGAAATCGGAAATGGTTTCTTCCACTTCTGCCGTCGTTAAAGCATGTGGTGTGAATGGATTGATCGGCGCTTTCAGGGCACTTGGTGCCACCAACGTCGGCTGATACGAATAACGACCAAAGTGTAATATCTGCATGGCAATTTTACCGCCTGCTTCATGCACGGCTTTAGTCACGATTTTGTGGTGCTCGGCCTCTGCTTCTGTTGTCAGCATCGCGCCGCCATGCATAGGACGCGCACGTTCGTTTGGTGCTATGCCGCCTGTCACCATCAAAGCCACACCACCGCGCGCACGCTCGGAATAGAACGCCGCCATGCGTTCAAAGCCGTTGTCGACTTCTTCCAGTCCGACGTGCATGGAACCCATCAAGAGACGATTTGGTAAGGTGGTAAATCCCAGATCTAATGGCTTTGTCAGGTGCGGATAAAAAGACATGGCGTTTCCTTCGTGAATGAGTTTGAGATGCAAACAAGCAACTTAAAATAGAAAATTGAACCTTAATGCGATGAGAATAACGAAACAACTTTGTTTATGCAACCAGTTGCATATAAAATTGATGTAAATCCGATTGAGCATGCCCTCTAACTATGTCTTTACAACACGCCTTATTAACTTCTATTGTCGAAAAACCTTGTTCTGGCTATGAGCTGGCACGTCGTTTTGATAAATCGATAGGCTATTTCTGGCACGCAACGCACCAGCAGATTTATCGCGAACTTGCCCGCATGGAAGAACAAGGCTGGGTCAGTTCCGTGGAGGTAGAAGGTGGGCGGGCAGGAAAACGGAAATTTAACGTATTGGCGGCAGGCAAAAAAGAACTACGGCGCTGGGCGAGCGAGCAAAGTGAACCTTTCCGTTTGCGCGATGAAATGATGGTCAAGCTGCGCGCCGATGCGGCAGTCGGGCCTTTGGGTTTGGCCGACGAATTTGAACGCCGCCTGCGCTTGCATGAGCAAGAATTGCAAACCTATCGTGAGATCGAACAACGTGATTTCAGCGATTCCGACATGCCACGTGAAACGCAAATTCATTACCTGATTCTGAAAGCTGGTATCGCGTTCGAAGAGGGGCGGGTGCAGTGGACCAAGGAAGCATTGAAGATGTTGAAGCAAGAAGCAAGTACCTGATGTTTACCACAACATCATCAAAGCCTGTTAAACAAAGCTCGCTAACGTAATGAAAGCATTTTCAATAATCTAATAATTCCAACGTACGCCGCCACTCCGCTTCCCAGGCGTCTAAAAAATCGTGTGTCTGAAATACCTTACTCAGACGTGACATCGGCACCCGATACAGATCATTGAATCCTAATGCCAATGTTACTGGGTTCCAGACGATTTTATTTTTGGCTTTTTTGGTACTGCTTTTGACTCTCGCACCATCGTCACTAAACAGCGCTAAGCCGCTATCGAGTGCTTGCTCCAGATTGATTTTTGCCAGACCTGAAAAGGCGATCAGAACTTGCGCCTTATTGATGCCATCTTGTGATTCCGCTGTGCTGGCGACGACTTGAGGCGTAGCCGTTTCGGCTAATGCTTGCCGCTGTAATTGCTTCAGCAATTTTTGCAGATCTTTTTTTAAGAAGCGTAGTTCATGCAACGCCTTGCCTATTCCTGGTGCTGGTAAGCGGCTGACAATATTGTCTACGTCTTTGGTGATGGTGATTATCACGTCCTCGTAGCCATCAATTAAACGCTGTATATCGTCTTTAAAAAAGATCGGTGCCGGATAACCACCGTTCGCATCACCAAACAATTCCGGCATTGCGGCGTCGTAATCAAGCCAGACGTAAGGTGTGAGGCCGTGTTCCAATAAGCGTGCCACATTCCATGTTTCGTCAGTATGTAGTGCTAGCCAGTTGCAAGCTTGCTCGCTAGTCGCGCGATAAGGCAGTTCGGTAATATTCATAGTGGCTTTCGTCTGCCGTTTGATTGCATCGCGGTACAACAGAAGAAAAATGGCCAGCTGGATTTACCTGGCTAGCCATGTTCGTTTTGTCATTACGTTTCAGCGCGTGTCATTGTGCTTTGTTTTCACGATGCTGAAAACAAAACAGGAAAAGCTTAGCGGTAAAACGCTTCGACTTTGCCTTTTAATTTAATCAACATAGGCTTGCCCTTACGATCCAGGGTTTTACCTGCTGAGACTTTGATCCAGCCTTCGCTGATGCAGTATTCATCGACGTCCATGCGTTCTTTGTCGTTGAATTTGATGCCAACGTCGTGCTGGAACACATCACGGTTAAAAAATGGACTGCTTGGATCAATCGACAAGCGGTCTGGTAATGGGGGGAGTTGGGATATATCGTTCATGGCCGCAATTATCCACCAGAATCAGAGACAGGACAACTTCGGTTAATGACTGACCAATTTAACAATATACTTCAATTCAGGTGAACGGCTATTTCGGTTCGTTTTGGCGGGCAAGAAGCGACAGCGCCGCGGAGGCGGTGTTTCTAAAGTTCTGATTAAAACATGGCCCGGACGACGTGATTAATCACTGCTCCACCAAAAATCAAATACGCAAACATGATTCCAGCCAACAACAAAGGTTTAATACCAGCCTGACGTATTGCCTGGATATGTGTCGCCAGACCCAGACCTGCGGTTGCCATTGCCAAAACCCAGGTGTCAAGAGTGAGACCAAATTGACTGACGGTTGTTGGCAATATATTCAGAGAATTCACACCCGCAACCGCGATGAATAACAGAGCAAACCAAGGAATCGTGATACGAGCTTTTACTGGTGCTTGTCCACCTTGTATAGCGTGGGCATGTGCTTTTTTGCTATCCCACCACATCGACAAACAAACCAAAAATGGTGCCAACATCATAACGCGTAACATTTTTGTGATGACCGCTGAGGCAGCGGTGTTTTCATCCATTTGCATACCCGCCGCAACTACCTGACCGACATCATGCATGGTAGAACCGGTGAACATGCCAAAGCTTTGGGCATCGACTAAGTAACCCAAATGGTGATTCAATTGAAACAGCATAGGATAAATAAACATCGCCAATGTGCCAAAGATGACTACCGTTGATACGGCAACAGCGACCTTTGCAGCATCCGCTTTGACCACGGTTTCGGTCGCCAGAATTGCCGATGAGCCACAAATTGCGCTACCAGCACCAATCAAAATTGAGGTTTTGCTATCAAGCTTAAAAAAACGTGTGCCAATGTAATAGGCCAGAAAGAAAGTTGAGCATAAAACGGTGGCATCAATCAACATGCCTGCCCAGCCAACCTGGCTGATTTGTTGGAACGTGATCTTAAAACCGTAAAGAATAATCCCGAGCTGTAACAGAGTTTTTTTGGAAAAAACCACGCCTTCAGCGGTATGTGCCGCAATCCGTGGATAAATAGTGTTGCCAACCAACATGCCTAGCAATAAAGCGATGGTCAGCGCAGACGCATGTGTGTGATGTGCCAATTGGCTGCTACTTAGCACGATAGCGATAGCGGCGATCGCAGCGGTTAAACCCAGACCCGCTAATTTATTGAGCTTATTCATGATGCGTATATGCTTATGCAAAAAACGTTTAAGTGAGGCCAGTGTAGTTTGCTTGCATAAATAGGTAAAACAGATTGTTTTTATATTCAATATCGGAAATATCGATATAATGAATATGACCATTTTCCTTGCCAAAGAAAGCCATTCCTGATGCATATCACGTTACGCCAACTAGAAGTCTTTGTGGCTATCGCCCGTGCCGGCACTGGCACTGCGGCGGCAAGTCAGCTCGCCCTATCGCAATCGGCAGCGAGCAGTGCTTTAAGTGATCTGGAATATCAGTTAGGCGAACCATTATTCAATCGCGTAGGCAAGCGCTTGCAATTGAATGAAAACGGTCGATATTTGCTGCCCAAGGCCGAAGCCCTGTTAGAAGGCGCCAGCGAGATTGAGCAGAGCTTTAAAACGGGCGTTCCTGTTCGCCTGCGCCTGTATGCGAGTATGACGATAGGTAATGACGTTTTGCCGGAACTGGCAGCGCAGTTCTTACGTCAGGAACCAGATAGCCGACTCGAAATCGCTATCGGTAATTCACAAGATGTTGTTGAAGCGATATTGAGTTTCAGAGCTGATTTTGGTCTGATCGAAGCGCCATGCCACGACAGCCGTCTGGTGGCAGAACCTTGGCTGCATGATCAGATGCAATTGTTTTGCCATGCCAGCCACCCGCTAGCGCATACGACGCCGGACATCGCTCAATTGCAGCAGACGGCATGGGTACTACGAGAACCTGGCTCCGGCTCGCGCGAGGTCACTGAGGCCGCGTTCGCGCCACATTTAGGCGTTCTCAATAGCGTATTGGAATTAGGAAGTGCAGAAGCGATCGCGCGCGCTGTGGGTACCGGTTTGGGTATCGCATGCGTGTCAAATCGGGCAATCAGCGACAAACTTACCGGTGGCGAATTTGCGCCCATCCATACGCCATGGGCACAACTTAATCGCCGCTTTTATCTGGTGTATCACCAGGAAAAAATTCTCTCTGGCGGTTTACAGCGTTTTCGGGAATTGTGTAGATTGAAGTTAATTGAGGAAATGGAGCAAGGGGCATGACAGGTTCGCAATTGCCTGCTGCGCAGAGTAGACACTATTATCCAATGCATCAATTGCCGTAACAATTTATACCGCAAGCCGCTTTTCCATTGCCAGCACCTCTGGGCTGGAATCATCTTCACGTACTTCAAACCCTAGTCGCTGATAAAGCTGATAAGCGGTATGGTTATCCCGATATACCCGCAGGCTGATGATAGGTGTTCCGGTCGCTTCGCTTGCAGCGGTGATCAGTTGTTCGCACAAAATTTTCCCTATCCCCAGACCACGCTGATCTGGATTGACGATGATGCGCCCCAGATGGGTACGTTGTTCGTCTCTGGGCCAATATTGCGCAAATCCAAGTGGTTTATCCTGTTCGTTGCTCAGCACCAGGCTGACCGCGCCTGGTTTCTGTAACAGGCTAGGCAAATCTTTATTGACGAATGGAAAGCACTCCTTAAGACCAGACCAGCGCGTACAGGCTTGTTGATCCTTGATCCAATCCGAAATTTGTTCAAAATCAATGTCGCGTGCAGGCTGCAATGTCATCTTCATGTAAGGTCTGAGGATAATGATGAAGAGCTAAGTCTACAGGTACCATGTAAGGCTCGCAATACCAGTGGGATTGCCCTTGCTGTCGTTTATTCAGCGTTCAATGCGTAATTTTTCTGGTCGTGGTAATTGAATTATGTGCAAAATACAAACTTCATCTGTAGCAGCCGGAGACTCATTACATAAAAGAATTCATGTCGATCGCAACACGGTTTGCAGTGTGTGGCTTTGCTGGATTCTACATAGATAAGAAAGCGTGGTTAGACATGTTATTTCAGGATTTATATCAGCAAAAATTGTGTTCTTCAGAAGATGCACTGGCAGTTCTCAAAAACGGTGACACTATCATCGTTCCTACCGGTGTTGGCGAACCTCCTGCTTTATTGACCGCCTTATCTGAACACCGACGCCGGTTTCATAACATTACAGTCGCACAAATTCTGGCGGTAAAAAAATACGGCTATTTTGATCCGACGACGACCGAACATGTACGCCATGTCGCCTTCTTTTTTGGTGCCGCTTCACGCGCCGGAGGTCAGGCTGGTACCATCGATTTTATTCCTAGTTATTTCTCAGAAATGCCGATGTTGATTGAGCGAGGGTATATCCGTTCTGATGTGGTATTTTCTATTGCTTCACCGATGGATGAGGAAGGCTATTTTTCGTTAAGTCTGGCGACCGATTACACGATGGCGGCAATCGCTAAAGCGCGCGCAGTGGTGCTCGAAGTGAATCCGAACGTTCCGTATGCGCATGGCAATTGCCGCGTTCATGTTTCTCAGGTCAGTGCCATCACGGAAAGTGCTGACGCAGTGACCGAAGTGGGTCTGCCAAAAATCGGTCCTGTACAAGAAGCAATCGGTAAATATGTCGCTGACATGATCGATGATGGTTCAACATTGCAAATTGGTTATGGCGGTATTCCTGATGCGGTGGTCATGCAGCTGACTAGTAAGCATGACCTTGGTATTCATACAGAAATGATCGGCGATGGTATTTTGACTTTAGTTGAAAGTGGTGCCGTTACTAATCGCAAGAAGAATTATCTACCCGGAAAAATGGTAGCAACCTTTGCCTTGGGATCTAACAAGCTATATCAGTTTCTGCATCGAAATCCCATGATGGAAATGCATCCGGTTGACTTTACCAATGATCCGTATCTGGCTGCCAAGAATGACAAATTGGTCGCCATTAATGCGACCTTGCAGATCGATTTGTTGGGTCAGTGTGGCTCAGAAAGTCTGGCACATATTCCTTACTCTGGCACAGGCGGTCAGGTCGATTTTGTCCGCGCAGCAAACCGTTCTAAAGACGGTAAGGCGTTCATCGTTTTACCTTCAACTGCGAAAGAAAATGCCATCACCCGTATCGTGCCGACCTTGAGTGCAGGTACGCATGTCACGACTGGGAAAAACGACATTAACTTTGTCGTGACAGAATTTGGTGTTGCACAGCTGCGTGGAAAATCCGCTAAACAACGAGCAAAAGAAATGATATCGATTGCGCATCCTGATTTTAGAGCGGAATTGACCGCGCAAGCGAAGCTTTTAAATTTAATGTAGGTCTCGGTCGGTAACAGAGGCCATGTTTCACGTAGGCGGTCTCTGTTTCATATGACTCGTCTCTGCCGTATGCTATGATTTCAGTATTATGCATCCCTTTGAAACCTGCCTGATTGAGGTGGCTTGACAGCAGAGTGCATCGTATTGCCGCAGAACCTGAGAAAGCAGAGAACGTCGTGATAAAGAAAATCAGCAAGGCCTGTATATTGTTATTGTTAGTTCCTACTTTTGCATTTGCTCAAACGTCGGTGTTTAAGTGCGTTGAAAACGGTCACACAGTCTGGTCTGAGTATCCTTGCAAAGCTCAAGGTAAGGCAGTGAAAGTGAAGCCCTTAACTAACGGAAAGCAAAAGAATGCGCAAGGTGTGGATACGTCAAAGCCAAATGATAAAGGCGTAGGTAAATAAAACTTTGCTTACTGAGTCAGTGTTAAGGAAGCATAAAAAATGGAGCGCCAGGCTCCATTTTTTATGATCAAATACCGCCGAAAAAATATGCCATAGCATTTTTCGGGTTAGCGCTCATGCTCTTTTTCACGTTTTTTTGCATCTTTTTCTCGTTCGGTATTTCTTGGTTCGACATGTTGAACTGGCACCGCTCTTCTTTCCATTTCTTCTCGTGTCCGCATGTCATTCGCAGGATTATGTTGGGTTGGTTTGATTTCCTGGTAATGAGGAATACTCTCTGGATGTGGAGTTGGTGCCACTGGATGACTTTGTTCTTGCATATGTTGAAACCGTGCTTGATTTGGCGTTTCGATTGTAGTGCGCTGCACTGGTGCTATGAAGTTATGTTCCTGCGGCAGATAACGTTCTTGTGACGCAGGCATGGTCTGATGCTGCGGTTGAGCCATATTGACGGGCTGTGGCGCAGTTTGTATGTGTTGCTGTAGGCTTTGAGTGCGTTGCTGTGGTTCTGCCAACTGCTGTGGAGCAGTCGGCATGTGTTGTGGCTGGCCAGGAACTGGTGTTGCCTGATTATTGAAATGCACAATTTGCGAAGGTGGCAAAGCGACTGGTCCATGCGCATTAGAATAACTTGGTATCGGCTTGGTCCAAACTGGTTCTGGCGCCATCGCTCTGACCACTGGCGTCATTTGAGCCGCCAGATGCGCTTGTGCCGGAACTGCTCTATTGAATGCCTGACCATTGGCTGTTGAACTTGGTGGTGCAACGATAGTCACGTTATTGACGATGGTCGTATTGTTATTAATGACGGTATTGTTGATGGTAGTGTTATGGCTGTTGTTCTCAATATGAACCCGCATACCTTCACGAATAATAGGTGGGGCACTGGTTACGACCGCTGGCGAAGTACCAATCGGTGCGGGCACGATCAGACCACGCGCGGAACCAGGAGGCGCAGGGATAAATACACCTTGAGGACCGATAGGGCGTACACCTGCAATAACGCCGTCATTGACAGCTGCAAAATTCAAATGGAGTTGCAAAGATGGCTGAATGAAATGGACGCCAGGTGCTGCCCAGAAGCCGTTCACAAACACCACGGCACCGCCGCGATTCTCATAATATGGATGCATCCAGCAATAACCAAATTGCGGTGGCGCTGCCCACCGGCCATGCGCCCAGATCCAATCACCATGCCATACCCAATAACCACCTGTCCACACCGCAGTTATATACGGTTGTGGAGGTGGAACCTCAACCAGTATTGGCGGCGGTGCCCATTGCACCAGAATTGGTTCAGGCTGAACTGTTGGTGGTTCAACGTAGGCACTGACGACTTGTTCTTGCTGTGGTTGCGGCGCTGTATCTTGATAATATGTTGGTGCAGCCGGCTCTGGTTGATACACCACGCGCGGTGGTTGTTGTACGTAGACAGTGCGTGGCGGCGCTTGGACTACGCAACCACTCAAACCGATCAGACTCACCATGGCTAATTTTTTCATACTTGTTCCAAAGAAGGTGTGGACTAATGTCTACCGAAGAGAGCGCTGCAGGATGAACGGTGCGCATTTTTTTATAGTTGATGGGTAATCAACGTCAGACTTACAAGTTTGGATGACCTCACGTTTAGCGGGTATGTAACGCAATGTAGAGTAGTCTATGATGTCATTGGTAAATTTATAAGTATGCAAGTTTGCCAGTTTGTCAGTTTGCAATCGTGGTGATGCAAAAAAAAGCAGAAGCCAGATGGCTTCTGCTGTTACTAATATTTAAAAATTTAAAAAATTAAATTACGTTTTTGACGTCCGACGCTTTTCTATCGCGGCTCTGACACCTTGGCCATACGCCGGATCAGCCTGATCAAAGTGGGTAAGTTGGCGTTGCAAAATTTCTTCGCTGACTTGCGACAATGGACCTGCCAGATTATCAAATAAATTTTGCTTTTCTTGTGTCGGCAACAATCGGAAAAAATTGCCAGCCTGGGTGTAATCATCTTCCGTGCCACGACCATCATAGCGTCCAGCCACACCAGATAATGCCCAGCCTTTATCACCATGGCCAAAGCCAGATGGATTGCTGCCTTGTGCTGTAACCGCTTCGTAATTCACCTCAGCGCCACCATTGTGAATTGCCATGCTACCGTCACGTTGCTGGTTATGGAAAGGGCAGCGTGGTGCATTCACAGGCAAGTGTTGGTGATTCGTACCCACACGGTACAACTGCGCATCGTGGTAACCAAACAAACGACCTTGTAACATCTTGTCTGGCGAATACCCCATGCCAGGTACCAGATTGGCTGGCGAAAATGCAGCTTGCTCTACTTCCGCATGGTAGTTTGCAGGGTTGCGATTGAGTTCCATAATGCCGACCGGAATTAAAGGAAAATCTGAATGCGGCCAGATCTTCGTTAAATCATACGGATTCCAACCAGTGCGGGCTTCCCATTCTTGTAATTGCTGTTCAGTCGCAACCTGAATGCGTACTTCCCATCGCGGGAACTCTTTATTGGCAATGGCATTGAACAAATCACGCTGCGCGTAATCCGGATCAGTTCCGGCCAGACGAACAGCATCCGCAGCGGACAAATTTTTGATACCTTGTTGTGTACGTAAATGCCATTTGACGAATACACGTTCACCGTCCGCATTGATCAGACTGTACGTGTGACTGCCGAATCCATCCATATGGCGATAGCCATCTGGAGTACCGCGATCAGAAAACAGCATGGTAACCTGATGCAGACTCTCTGGTGCCTTGCTCCAGAAATCAAACATCATGTTTGGAGATTTCAAGTTCGTTTGTGGATCACGCTTTTGAGTATGAACAAAGTCCGGAAACTTGATTGGATCTTTGATGAAGAACATTGGCGTATTATTGCCGACCAGATCCCAGTTGCCTTCCTCGGTATAAAACTTCATTGCAAAACCACGTGGGTCACGCTCAGTGTCGGCACTACCGCGTTCGCCGCCGACAGTCGAGAAGCGAACAAACATTTCAGTTTGTTTGCCGATCTGATTAAATAATTTTGCCTTGGTGTATCGGCTAATGTCGTGGGTTACAGTGAAGGTACCGTAAGCGCCGGAACCTTTCGCATGTACAACGCGTTCAGGGATACGCTCACGATTGAAATGCTGCAATTTTTCAATCAGATGAAAATCTTGCAGCAACAAAGGCCCCCGAGGTCCTGCGCTCAGTGAGTTTTGGTTGTCTACAACAGGAATGCCGGAAGCAGTGGTCAGTGTTGGTTTCATCGTTTTTTTCCTTTACCGTTATGTCATGGAGGAACTGCGCTTGGTATGGAAAAAAGTATAGGTTATGGGTGTGATTTATAAAAGCTAATTAATTTTATTAAATCAATAGTTAAAAACTAATCTGAAACAGCTTGAGGATAAACGAAGTCTATTTCAAGCTATCTGAATCAAGCTATCTGAAGCTGTTTCAGATTGACCATGGAAAAAAAAGCAGAATCAATTACGCTTTTATAGCAATGTATATATCCGTCAATAACTCGGATGGTGGTGTTTCACGCGGGTTATTCAGATAATCTTCGTAAGGAGGCGCGTCGGCGATCTCGTAGCCGGAAGCAGGAAACCAGATACCGCAGAACCATTGATAGACGGGTTGCATTTCGGAATACGGCCCCTTATAGCGCAGAACCGCATATGTCCCACCTGCCAATTGTTTGCGAATAAGAGGTGACTCTACACTTTGTTCAGTCGGTACTTCTGGTGCGGTAATGCAGGCAAAAGAGCGTAATCGCGTTTCTTCGACAGCAGCCGGATCATCCATAAAAATACCTATCCAGCGGGTAGTAGGCGTGTACAGTTGACGCGAAGTGATACACGCATTGAGTGTATCAAACGCCTTGCTGATGCCCATATAAGAGCCCGTATGCGGTACGCAAATGAGCGATAGTTCGGTGGTGTTGCGGATTTCAACGGGAAACATTAAATCACTCCTTGTAGGTTGAAAAGATAGCGAGGGAGAGTAACGTCCCTCTTTGCGAAAGCGTGCCGGTGGAATTCCATAGACCGCTGAAAAAATCCGTGTAAAGGATTGCAGATTCGGATAGCCGGACAATGCGCCAATTTCTTCTATTGGCGTGGTGGTACGCGCCAACAGTGTCGCTGCACGTTGCAAGCGCAGGCGCTTTACCGTTGCCACGACACTTTCACCAAATACGCCTTGATATACTCGATGCCAATGATAGGGCGACATGCAGGCAATTTCTGCCAGCTTGTTTAAATCCAGCTCTTCGTCCAGATGTTCATGCACATAGTTGGTGACACGTAATAATCGACGTTCATAACTTAAATAATCAGACATCTCGCTATCCGTAAAAAGTTCTGCGCATAAGTTCTTGCAATATCAGCACAATAACATGCAGTGATTTGACAAATCTTGCGGACTTTTAAGCACCTATCAACCATGATTTGCGCAAATATCCAGTCAGCAGTTGCCATGCATTCTATAATCATGACTTCGATTTGATGAAGTGAAGTTCATGTCTACCGCCGCCAAACCACGCAGTTTGAAAAAGAAACTGATTATTGTTCTCTTAATTATCTTGTCATGCCTGATTGCCAGTGCCGTGATCGGCTTAGCACTGAGCTGGGCGCCGGATAAAACTGCAGACGAGTTAAGCGAACAATGGGCGCCAAGACCGTCGCAGTTTATCGATGTGAAAGGCTTATTCGTGCATGTGCGCGATGAGGGCTGGATTGAAGATCCTACACCAATTATATTGATACACGGCACGTCATCGAGCTTGCATACATGGGAAGGTTGGGCGAAAGAACTCAAAAAGCAGCACCGCGTGATCACCATGGATTTGCCGGGTTTTGGATTGACTGGTCCAAATCAGAGCAATGACTATAGCAACGCCACTTACACGCAATTCATCCTTGATCTCATGGATGCGCTACACGTCCAACGTGCTATTTTGGGCGGAAATTCTTTGGGGGGCGAAATTGCCTGGGAAGTCGGCGTTGCAGCTCCAAATCGTGTCGAAAAATTGATACTCGTTGATGCTGCTGGCTATGCGTTCACACCGAAATCGATTCCCCTCGGTTTTAAGCTTGCCCGCATTCCAGAGATGTCCTGGCTGATGAATCATTGTCTGCCGCGTTCTATGATGGAAGAAAGTGTTAAAAACGTCTACGGTAACCCGGAAAAAGTTACGCCTGCTTTAGTTGATCGCTATGAAGCAATGACCCGTCGGGCAGGCAACCGTGAGGCTCTACGCCTTCGTTTAACGCAATTGAATGCGGGTAAAGATGCTGATCTGATTAAAACTATTCACGTACCAACCCTGATTTTATGGGGTGGTAAAGATCAATTAATTCCTCCAGAGAATGCAAGCTGGTTTCAGCGCGATATCGCGGGCAGTAAGTTGATTATGTTTGATGATCTGGGGCATGTACCACAAGAAGAAAACCCCGTTGTTACGCTGGCTGCAGTAAATATATTTTTGCAGTAAATAATTGTTGAGAAATAGGATGAGAGAAATAGGATGAGAGAAATAGGATGAGAGAAATAGGAGTAGTGATGAAAAATTTGCAGAAAATTTCTTTATATTTTTTCGCTTTATCGCTAAGTATTCCGTTCGGCAGTCATCTCGCTCACGCACAAAGCGTGGACGAACAAGGGAAGAAATTATTCACTCAAAAAGCCGTGCCAGCTTGTGCTTACTGCCATAGCCTTAAGCATGCCGATTCGATGGCAGAAAGTGGTCCTGACCTCGATAGTTTAAAGCCAGATGCGGCAACCATAGAAAACGCTATCCGCCACGGCAAAGGTGAAATGCCAGCGATCACAGGTTTGAGTGATGAAGAGATTAAAGTGTTGGTGAAGTATTTGCAGAACGTTGCAGCTCAAGCGGACAAGAAATAAAAAAGCCCACCAAAAACTTGGTGGGCGATACATTCATTGCAACGACTCGTCAATAACCCATGCTATCTGCGTGGTGCCATCAACTAGAGCAATGCCCGTGCTATCTGCGCGGTGCTTGCGGGGTGAGTCGCCTATTCCTGTCTGTGTCAGCTTTATGCAGATGACAGAGTTAAAACGAATGTGAACTTTCACAAATCCTTCAGAGCAAAACCTCGTTGAATTCTATGCAGCGAATGCCGCAATGGATTTCAATAGTCTTTGATGAAAGGATGCATGATGAAACATCTGACATCCATTACGCCATTTTCCAACAACCCATGCTATCTGCGTGGTGCCACTGGCCGGTGAGAATGGATGATGCATCAATAATCCGCGTGAGAGCGTTTTAGTGACATGTGAAAGTTTGTCGCAAAGATGAAGATTGTTCACCAGATACCTATGCTATCTGCATAGTGCACCAGGCCGGTATTTCAGAACAATCAGAGCATCGATACGACGAAAACGGTACAGCGAACAACGAATTTCAATTTCAACAAATTAAGGCGGAAAATTCAGCCAGTTGAAAAAATAAAATTACGCGATCACTTGGATGTTACTTGCTTTGTCGCCTTTAGGACCAGAAGTGCGTTCGAAAGATACGCGCTGGTTTTCGCTCAGGCTTTTGAAGCCGTTGGATTGAATGTCCTGAAAGTGTGCGAACAAATCAGCACCACCTGCATCTGGAGCGATGAAGCCAAAGCCTTTAGCATCATTGAACCATTTAACGATTCCTGTTTGAGTACTCATATTATTTTCCTTTTTATTATCTGGCTCAGACGAAATTGTCCGAATGCCTGTGGGCACTTGAAACCAAGGAATAAAACCGGAGGAGAAAAAACAGAACAGCCAGAGGATACAGCTATGCGGAATTGGGACCAACAATATAACGACTTGATGCAAGTACAACCCGTAATATACACACTAATTCTGTATGTGCCAAGCTTTAATTTGCTTAAAAAGTCAGCATATGTCTTTTTGTCTGCGTAATCGACGATTTTAAAAACATCGATTTTCATAGCTAAAAACAGCGATTCATTTGAGGCAAAATAGAGAATAAAAAATTTTTAAGAAGATTAAAAAATATCCATCGTATATCCATTCCATTAGCAAACCAACTGAAAAGCCAACTGAAAAACCAAGTGAAAATCAATCCAGATTTTTTTCACGGCCGCGATGTTGAGTACCGATACCCGACGTAATAAAAAGCAATGTCGTCGGAACATCAATATCAGCGGTATGCCAGACCAAAGGCGGATTAACGAGATATTCTCCTGTACGCAAGATCACTTGTTTGACTTCACCGTCCGGAAATTCCTGGTGAAAGGTAACCTGTCCCGCTGTACACAGCACCATTTCGCTGCCTTGGGGATGCATTTCCCACGAGTCCCAGGAACAATCGGCGGTATGCATGGAAACTAGTCTGCCTTCCGCACCGTCCGCCAGATGGCGATTCACGTAAGCTTCATACCACTGCATATTTCCTGTGAACGCAGGTTCGATTTCTACGTTAGCACCTAAACCTAAATGTGCTGGAAATTGCGATAGGGGTGTACCGTTCATCATTCCTCCGATGCAGGTTTTATGCAAATCCTAATAGTTCGGGAACCGCTGACAAAATAGAATTAACTGTCGCCGCCACCGCATTGTTGGCATCAGCAAAGCCGATACCTTCATAACCAATCAGCACATTTTGCAATGCTGTTTTTTGTTGTGCGACTAAATGACTGACTTCATCAGCACTCATGCTGTTTTGGTTTCCTTGTACATATTCCGCAATCCCCACCAGTGCCGAAATTTGCGCAGTTGCACCGGAACTTGCAGTAGCCCAAGCCGAACCTAAAGCCTCCTTACCAGCTACTACAGCAGCATCACGTACCGAGTTCCAATCTGTTGCCATTTTTTATCTCCAATTGAATCAAAAAGGCGCCCAGCCTCTTTGTAGCTTATTTTTAACTTATTTTGCCTTGCTGGGCGCACTATTTTTTAACGATAGCTCATAGGTCGTCAACACGCTGAGTTGTGTATTGATGAGTAAACGCTCTGCATGGCAATACCCAGCGTCTAAAGCGTGTTCCTGATGGAATTTTCTTTCGTTTTCAAGCTGTTGCATCAGATTTTGAAATAGCTGTGTCAGTTTTGCTGATGAAGCATCTTGTGATGCGGTCATACGCATTTCCAGCGTCGCCAGACTCGCTTCGACCGTATCATAAAATTTTGCGTCATAGGCAACTGGTCCGTTGCTTTTCGCCTGACTTTCCCAACTCAGATACTGTAAATTAATTTGTTGCGTCAATGCTGTGATCTGCTGATCCGCTTGTGGGTCATAATTGATTGTCGCGCAAGCAGTTAGCCAACAGAGCGAACTCCACAAGGCAATATTTAGCAAAAAACGAAAACGAAAACGAAAACGAAAACGAAATGGTCGCATATTTTTTCTCAAATGGATTCAGTGACGATTGATAAACAGTGGATGAAACTAGTGAAGCACAATAAAAAAACGAGCTTCGTTTAGTGCTTTCTTTGCATATCAATCACAGGCATCGATATGGTCAAATTTTTCGGCGCGTGTCCAGCCCATTGCACCTTTGCTGTTCCGTACTAACTTCCACCAACTCATCACGCTTTTTTGTGCATCCTCGCGCGGCATAGTCCTCAGGCTCGCACCGCTCTCATAAACTTTACCTTGATACCAAAACAAATAATAAGCTTCGCCCAAAGGTGTCAGCATGTAGACAACATCATCAGCATGTAGCTTAAGTTGCGGGGCGTTACTACCCTTAATAAAGCCATCATCAACAGTTTTATTTATCTTCACCACACCAGGCTGTTCGGTGACCACAACTCCAGTTAAACCTTTAACTTGTTCGCCCCGTTGAATGCGAAACAGAACTGGTGATTTATCATCGCGTCGCGTATGAACAGGTACCTCATCATTTGCTGTCCAGTCGCGATATGTACAACATTCAAACGGACACACGCCCCAATTTTCGTAATTTGCTGGTGGTTTCTCCTGCGCGCTTACTGTCATCGTCAGCAGCGTTAAAAACATGACTGAAAATAGTTTTTGCATGATTTTTAGTGAGATTGAATAAGCAATACCACACTTTAAAATGCTTTCAAATTAATGGCAATATGTAAATTAATTGCGGATTGTAGCCGCCAAATTGAGTTGCTGCGTGACTCTGATATGGCACATCCGGCATCGTTTTAAGTGGTTTGAAAGTATTCGATATTGATGGCGGTGATAGGTTAAATTTGTGCGGCAAGGGAGTGAACGACACTAAATTCCAGCCATTCGCTGGAATGAGCAATGTGCATTGAAGCGCACTATCTATCTGAGGTGGCTAATCAGCCATCCACGCCTTCAAACCATTCACCCATTTCGCCGCTGGTAATTTCATTGTGAGTCTGATTTCTGTCGCGCGTTCGTAGAGCGCTTCAAAATCGACGGAGGGGGCTTGCTTAAAAGCGATGGCTACCGTGTTGGCATCATGTACCATCGGTAACCAGACCACGGCATCAAAGGCGGCTTCCAGGGCTTCAATATTGGCGTTGCAGTTGGCTTCGTAATTGTCGGGATTGCCGAACAAATTGACGGTGAGCATGCCATTGTCTTTCAGGCAATCGGCACAGGCTCGATAAAATGCCGGGCTGCTTAACGCTGGTGCTTCGGCGGCGGCATCGTATAAATCGACTTGTAAAATATCGAGCTGATGGTGGTTGTTGCTGTCGCAGACAAATTCCATGGCGTCCATTTCCAATACCCTCAAGCGCTCATCATTGGGTGGTAGTTTGAAATGTTCGTGACAGGCTTTGATTACATGGGGATTGAGTTCAATTGCGGTTATTTTGGTCTGCGGGAACTGGCGGTAACAAAACTTGGTTAAGGACGCAGCGCCAAGCCCCAGCTGCGCGATATGTTGCGGATCTTTTTTAAACAGCAACCACATCATCATTTGCTGCACGTATTCTAGTTCGATCTGGTCTGGCATGGCCAGCCGCATAGACCCCTGAATCGCGTCGGAAGATAAATGCAAATTACGCACCCCGATAAATTCTGAAATACTGACTTCAGGGTGCGTTTGCGCAGTTTGCAGGGCGCGATACATCTCTATCGGTTTCACTCCGGTTTTACCTCAGGCCAGGTGCTCAGAGCTTCGATAGCGTGCATTTTTTTCCAGCTAGGACGACTTGTGACCAGATGAGTCAACTTGTTCAAGGCTGGCCATTCGGTGGCGGGTTTGGGCATGTTGCGAGACCAGCGCATCAACATGGTCAGAAATAAATCAGCGGCAGAAAATTGTTCACCCAACAGATATGGACCATTTTTGCTCAGATGCGTTTCCAGATGTGACCAGATGGTTTCTATTTTATGTTGTAAGGCCAGGCGCACAGGTTCCGGATGTTCGGTATAGCCAAGGTCACCAGGATAAAACCAGAAACGAAAAGTCGATTGTAAATCGTTGCTCAGATAGACTAGCCATTGCCGCCACAGATCGCGTTCAACACTGCCCGCGACTGGGACGAGCCCAGCTTCAGGATGGCGTTCTGCCAACATCATCAACAAAGCAGCGGACTCGACATAAGCTTTGCCATCGACGACCAGGGTAGGAACGACGCCATTAGGGTTCAGCGCCAGATAAGCGGCATCTTTTTGTTGTCTGGTCTCAAAATCAACCAGTTTGAGTTCATGTTCTGCACCAATTTCTAACAAAGCCAGATGAACTACCATGCTGGCGGTACTGGGACAATAGTAAAGTGTGTACATTTAATGTGCCTGATGGGGTAAGTTAGCTGAACTACTGCAAACCGGACAAGCCGGATTTTTTTGAATTCCTATCGTTGTCCATTCCATGCGCATGGCGTCGAGCATGAGCAAGCGTCCTTTGAGCGATTCGCCGATGTGCATGATCAGCTTCAGTGCTTCAGCGGCTTGCATCGTACCGATAATTCCAACCAATGGCGCAAAGACGCCCATGCTGGAGCACAGCACTTCTTCAAATTGTGCTTTAGGGGGGAATAAACAGGCATAACATGGGGCATTGCGATCGCGTTGATCAAACACGCTGATCTGTCCATCAAAACCGATGGCTGCACCTGAGACTAAAGGCACCGCAAACTTTGCACAGGCAGCATTGACCGCGTGTCGCGTGACAAAATTATCGCAGCAGTCAAGCACGATGTCGGCCGCGTGGACTAATTCTTCCAGTCGCTGATCTTGCGCCCGTTCTTGCAAGGGGATAACGATAATTTCCGGGTTGATCTGTTGCAGACTTTGTTGTCCCGAGATCACCTTAGCCAAACCGACACGATCCGTCGTATGCAAAATTTGGCGTTGCAAATTGGTCAGATCGACCGTGTCATTATCAATCAGCGTCATGTGACCGACCCCGGCACTCGCCAGATACAGTGCCGCTGGCGAGCCTAAGCCACCAGCGCCGATGATCAATGCACGCGCAGCATTGATTTTTTCTTGCCCCTCAATGCCGATCTGTTCGAGCAAAATGTGGCGGGAATAACGGAGAAGTTGATTATCGTTCATCAGGCTTAGCGGCAGAAAATATCAAGATTCAGTCAAAGTGTAGTTGAAGTTTGCACACTGATCATCGTAAAAAAAGGCCGCTGGTCGCGGCCTTTAGCAGGATCACTGATGCTTATTTTTTCTTGTCCGACTTATCTGCTTTGTCAGCCTTCTCAGCCTTCTCAGACTTATCAGCCTTATCGCCGCCTTCTTTATTTTCGTGAACGTCTTTTGGCTCTGTGACTTTGACTGGCAAGCCTTTCAGATGGTTCAGCGCTTGCGCTAACTGATAGTCATCTTTGCTACCGTATTCTAAAGGCTTGCTTTTCTTCGCCAGGGCAATCAGGCGTTGCTCTTCTTCCAGTTCATCGACTTTTGGGCGAGTAGATTCAGCTTCTTTATCGTTGCTCAGATGCTTTTGCAAATCGGATTCACGGGTACGCAAACTATTGAAGCCATCGCCATCTGCTGTTTCTTCGACATTAAAATCAGGCACGATACCTTTCGCCTGAATGGAGCGACCGTTTGGCGTGTAGTAGCGTGCGGTGGTCAATTTAACTGCGGTATCAGCAGAAATTTGGCGGATGGTCTGTACTGAGCCCTTACCAAAGCTCTGTGTGCCAATGATTGTGGCACGTTTGTAATCTTGCAGAGCACCAGCAACAATTTCTGAGGCGGAGGCAGAACCGGTATTGACTAGTACTACCATTGGCACGTTTTTTACGGCTTCCGGCAATTTTGCTAAAGGATCGCCAGAGACTCGACCAGAATAAAATTCACGTTTGGCGTAGAACGTGGCTTTGGAATCAGGCAATTGACCATTGGTTGAAACAACAGGCACATCTTTTGGCAAAAATGCGGCAGCAACACCGACTGCGCCTGGTAACACGCCACCTGGATCGTTACGCAAATCCAGCACCAAGCCTTTGATAGAAGGATCCTGGGCGTACAACGTCTGGATTTTTTTCGCCATATCTTCAACGGTCGGCTCCTGGAATTGCGAAATACGCAACCATGCATAACCAGGTTCGACCATTTTTGCTTTAACGCTCTGTTGTTTGATCAACTCACGTGTGATCGTCACAACGATGGGCTTGTCTTCGTTTTTGCGGGCAATCGTCAGGGTGATCTTGGTGTTTGGCTCGCCGCGCATTTTTTTAACTGCGTCGTCGAGTGTCAAACCTTTGACGGGGAGTGCATCGAGGCGAGTGATCAGATCGCCTGGTTTTAAACCTGCACGATAGGCAGGTGAATCTTCGATAGGAGAGATGATTTTAACGTAGCCATCTTCCATGCCGACTTCAATACCCAAGCCGACGAATTTGCCCTGCGTACCTTCTTTAAGTTCTTTGAAGGCTTTTTTATCAAGGTAGGCTGAATGAGGATCCAATGAGCCGACCATGCCTGAAATGGCTTCGGAAAGCAATTTGCTGTCATCGACAGGTTCTACGTAGTCTGATTTGATCAGACCGAACACGTCTGCCAACTGGCGCAGCTCTTCAACCGGGAGTGGGCTGGCAGCATTTTTTTGTGCCATTGCTGAAAATTGCATGGATGCTGCCACGCCAGCGACCATGCCCAGGCCGATTAAACTAAAATTCTTAAATTTGCTGCCCATGTTTCACCTAAAGCCTATTTAACGACGATCCAGTTCAGTGGATCAAATACCCGTCCCTGATGACGGATTTCAAAGTATAAACCTGATTGCTCATTACCGCCGCTGTTTCCGGCGCTGGCGATGATATCGCCAGTCTTTACCGTGTCGCCTACATGTTTCAACACGGCCTGATTATTACTATACAAACTCCAGTATTGGTCGCCATGGTCAACAATAACCATGTTGCCGTAGCCTTTATACCAATCTGCAAAAATTACCTTGCCGCTGGCGATGGCCTTTATCTCTGTGCCTTCAGCAGCCTTGATAAACAAGCCTTTCCAGCTCGGCCCATCTCCGCGCTTAGTGCCAAAACGCGCGAGAATTTCACCTTTTACCGGCAAATGCAATTGGCCTTTTAAACGGTCAAACTCGCCGGAAGCCGTGGTTTCCACCCTGTTTTTCTTCGGTGGCTCATCCGCGTCGATCGCATTTGGATTGCTCGCATTATTACTTGCACTTTTGATCGGTGCCGGTTTTTTACCTGTTTTTTTATCGTTTGCAGCTTGTTCAGCTAACCTTGCCTTTTCTTTTTGTGCAGCTGCAATGCGTTCTTGCCTTTGTTTTTCTTCCTGTTCAGCGCGTGCTTTATCCGCTTTTGCCTGCTCTTCAATTAATTGATTCAAGCGTGAGACAAGATTACTCAGCCTTTGTTCATCTTTTTGTAGACTATCTGCCTGTTTTTTTTGTGCATATAGTTTGTCTGATAATTGACTGACTAATGCAGCATGTTTTTTCTTTTGTTTTTCTAAATCTTCTTTGTGTTGCTTTTGTTCTTCAGCGATATCATCCAGATCTGCTTTTGCATCTTGCGCTTCCTGGGTGTTTTTTTCTACTGCTTGCAAGCTACTACGCAAACTTTCTATCATTTTTGCTTGTGTTTGCGACACATAACCCATGTATTGCAAGTCGCGATTGATGCGATTAGGGTTATCGCCCGAGAGCAACAATTTGATGCGATCGCTGTCACCACGCATATATTGGCTGCGCAGGAATGCAGAGAGCTGCGTTTTTTGTTTTTCTACCTGGGTTTTGAGCGCCAGTTGTTGTTCTAGTAACTGCTTGAGTTTGTCTTCAGTCTGAATTTGTTCGTCCTGCAAGTCGCGCAAAGAACGATCTGCCTCTGATATTGCTTGTTCCGATTCTGCCAGTGCATCATTGGCGTGGTCTTTTGCATTTTCGGTTTTGTTGATATCGGTCTTGAGGGCTTTTAATTTTTGTTGTAATTCTGCACGTGCGGCTTCTGCCTGGGTCTTTTGCTGGGTGCGCGCATTACTAGCGGCAAGACTCAGGCAGGCTGTGCCGCCAAACGACAGGCACAGCAGGGCAGAACACAATAATCGGGTCGATTTTTGCATCAAGGTTTATTTAGCTTTGCCTTGGCTGGCAACTGCTTTCAACGCCGCATCAATGGCTGCCTGATCACCGAGATAGTAATGTTTGATCGGTTTCAGATCGGCATCGAGTTCATAGACCAATGGCTGACCATTCGGTATGTTGAGGTTAACGATATCCTCGTCGCTGATGCCATCAAGCATTTTGATCAGGGCGCGCAGACTGTTGCCGTGTGCCGACACCAGTACACGTTTGCCAGAGCGTATTGCTGGTGCAATACTGTCTTCCCATGCTGGCATAACGCGTGCAACGGTGTCTTTCAGACATTCTGTGACCGGGATTTGGGCGCGATCCAGACCTGCATAGCGTGGGTCTTTGTAAGAGGTGCGGTCATCGTCTTCTGCCAATGGGTTTGGCGGTGTGTCATAGCTACGGCGCCATACCAAAACCTGTTCATCACCGTATTTGGCGGCAGTTTCTGCTTTATTCAGGCCCTGCAGTGCGCCATAGTGACGTTCGTTTAAACGCCAGTCGTGTACTACTGGCAACCACATCAGATCCATCTCATCGAGGGTGCCCCAGAGGGTACGGATCGCCCGTTTGAGTACCGAAGTGTAAGCGACGTCAAAGCTAAAACCTGCATCTTTGAGTAATTTGCCGGCTTGGGTGGCTTCAGCAACGCCTTTCGGAGTCAGATCAACATCGGTCCAGCCGGTGAAGCGGTTATCGAGGTTCCAGGTGGATTCGCCGTGGCGCATTAAAACGATTTTGTACATGATGGAGTAGTATTGTCGTGGTTAGTATTCGTAAAAAAAAGCCGTTCACATACTTGTATTTTTGCATTAAAGCTTTAAGTAATATGTGTCATCAGCATCTATTTTATAATGACGGGCTTCTTATAACCATTTTTACTACTGGAAACCTGTGAAATTCATTCTTGATAATATTTTTCTGATCGGTATTGCCCTGATTTCTGGTGGTGCTTTGCTGTTCCCGATGTTGCAACGTCGTGGCGCCAAAGTGTCGCAATTCCAGGCAACCCAATATATGAATCAGGGTAAAACCCTGGTGTTAGACGTGCGTAACGCGGAAGAATTTGCTGCAGGGCATTTGCCTAATGCAAAAAATATCCCGTTGGCAGACCTCAATAATCGTATAAAAGAAATCGAAAAGTCCAAAAATACGGTGGTGATTACGGTCTGTGCACAAGGTGTACGATCTGCGAATGCGGCTGCGTCGTTAAGCAAAGCCGGTTTTACCCAGGTGTTTAGCCTGGAAGGTGGCACAGAAGCCTGGAAAACCCAGGGCATGCCCATTGTTAAATAAGTAGGAGTAAAGAAATGACTGCACCCGTGAATCCCCAAGTCCTGATGTATAGCACCGCGGTTTGCCCATACTGCACCATGGCAGAACGCTTGCTGAAATCCAAAGGCGTCGAGGAAATTGAAAAGGTCAGAGTTGATCTGGATCCGGCCGTGCGTGAAGCAATGATGGCAAAAACTGGCCGTCGCACTGTGCCGCAGATTTATATTGGTGACACCCACGTTGGCGGTTTTGATGATTTATCAGCGTTGGATCGTGCTGGTAAGCTCGATGAGTTGTTGCATCCGGAAGCGTAATTCCCCGCATCGTAGAACAACGTCAGCACCATAGCATCTCGTTGGAGAGTAGTTTGCTCAAATCCAGAGGTGATTTTCTGCGGTGTTGGCGTTTTTTTTCGCCTTTTTCAGGATTTTCCCCTGATTTTGTTCGGACTTGATCAGTAAATTGCTGTTTATCGGGTCTACTTGCTACAATATGACGGCGCGATCTTGAAATGGTCAAAAATGGCCTTATCTGTCAGTCTCGCTGTGTTTTGTCAGGGCATTCGCAAAATTGTCCTGGTGAGGGTGGCGGTGACAGTATACGAGTGCGGCCAGGTGCCATAATACCGTTGGGGCGGTTTTGCGTAAGTCCTCATTATTTAATCTTTTAGAATTTTAGAAAGTCTCACATGTCTGACGAAAATCTGCAGCCCGTATTCCAAATTCAACGCGTATATCTAAAAGATTTGTCGCTTGAACAGCCAAATTCTCCAGCGATTTTCCTGGAACAACAGGCTCCTGGCATCGAAGTATCCGTGGATGTTGGCTCTGAAAAGCTGGCTGATGGTATTTTCGAATCGACAGTGACAGTCACAGTTACCGCAAAAATCGGCGATAAAGTTGCATTCCTGGTTGAAGGCAAACAAGCTGGTATTTTCGAGGCACGCAATATTCCTGAAGATCAACTCGACCCATTGCTGGGTATCGGTTGCCCTAACATCATTTATCCATACCTGCGTTCTAACGTAGCGGATGCGATCACTCGCGCAGGTTTCCCACCGATCCACCTGTCTGAAATCAATTTCGAAGCGTTCTACGCACAACGTTTGCAAATGGCTGCTGAACAAGCAAAATTGGCAACTGACGGCGCAAACACTGCAGCACCAGCAACTATCCAATAATTTTCAGTAACTGACTGGTTTGGCCGGCATGTCTGGCCACGCCAGTTTTGTTTGTGAAAGAAGTCCATGCGTCGTTTGATTGCAACCTGCTGCGTTAGCTTGCTGCCTATGTTGGCAAGCGTCTCTGCGCAAGCCATAGAATTCCGTTCGGTCGGTGCTTCTCCCGTCATCATGTACGATGCGCCTTCGCAAAAGGGCGGAAAATTGTATGTCGCGCCGCGAGGAATGCCAGTGGAAGTGGTATTTACTTCAGGTGCCTGGAGTAAAGTCCGGGATATGTCGGGTGACTTAAGCTGGATCGAATCCAAAGATTTGATTACCCGTCGTAATCTGATTGTGAGAGTAGCAAATGCCAAAGTACGCGAAACTGCCGACGACGCTTCGCCTTTGGTATTTAGTGCTGATAAAAGTGTCGTGCTGGAAATGGCTGAGCCTGCTACCAGTGGCTGGGTCAAGGTCAAACATCGCGATGGACAATTGGGCTATGTGAAGGTCAATGAAGTCTGGGGACTGTAATTTTTAGTCAGACATTGGCTATAGCTTACAAATAAAAAGGACAGCGTGCTGTCCTTTTTATTTGTATTAAATTCTGAATTTAAGTTCTGAATTTAAGTTACGAATAAGATGTTTTGAATATACTCCCCTACATAAAGTAAAATTTTAGCCAATTCTCAATGCCTTATCTGGCGATAAAAAATATACTAATAGGAGTATCTGAATTGTCGGTCATTCACGTCGAATCGGACTAGATTAATCATGCTGTTGAAATTTAACCATGGGGTATGACCATGAACATTAGCGTATTGGGTGCTGGCGCCTGGGGTACTGCGGTCGCAATAGCCCTGACTGCAAAAAATAACGTGTTGCTATGGGGTCGTAATGTTGCTGCTATGAATGCCATGCAAAAGCAGCGTGAGAACACCGTTTATTTGTCTGGTTTTCCTTTGCCGGCCAATCTTGAAGTGAGTGCCGACTTTGAAGCTGCCCTGCAACACGCCAATGGTGAACATGATTTATTGGTCATCGCTACCTCCGTGTCTGGTTTGCGCCCGACCTTATTGGCCTGCCAGTCTTTTCAACCTAAGAACGTCATCTGGTTGTGTAAAGGCTTTGAAGAACAAACGCAATTGCTTCCACATCAAATTGCACAGGACATTCTGGGGGCAGACGTGCGTACCGGTGCATTGCTCGGCCCCTCTTTCGCTCAAGAAGTTGCCAAGGGTTTGCCATGCGCATTGACAATTGCTTCTGACTCTCCTGACTTGTGCCAACTGGTTGTTCAGGCGCTACATGTGAATGCGATGCGCGTCTATTCCAGCGATGACCTGGTTGGCGTCGAAGTCGGTGGAGCGGTCAAAAATATTCTGGCAATTGCCACTGGCGTCGCGGATGGCCTGGGATTGGGTTTGAATGCCCGCGCAGCCTTAATGACCCGTGGCCTGGCAGAAATCAGCCGGCTTGGTGTGGCTTTAGGCGGTAAAGCCGAAACTTTGATGGGTTTAACCGGCGTCGGCGATTTGATTTTGACATGTACCGGCGATCTGTCACGCAATCGCAAAGTGGGTCTGGCGCTGGCGCAGGGCAAAACCTTAGACGCGATTGTTCAGGATCTGGGGCACGTGGCCGAAGGTGTGCGATGTGCGCAGGCAGTACGGTCGCTGGCGCAGAAGCTGGGTATCGATATGCCGATTACCAATGCGGTTGCAGGCGTTTTGTTTGACGGAATTTCAGCGCCAGAAATGATCGCCCGTTTGCTGTCGAGGGACGCCAAACAGGAAGCGCACTAAGTACGAATTTGTCCAAGTGCTAGTAATGCCGCCTGAGTTCCGGGGTATATAAGACGCGCTGGATAACTGGTTCCGGAATCTCTTGATGTCTGAGAAAAGTCATGGCTCTGGCTTGCCCCAGCACATCTTGATAGTAAATACCAATATCGACTAAAAAGCGAGTGGTGATATCCCGACGCCGCAAAGGTCGGGCGTATTTGCGCATTGTTTTCCGGCGACGACATCCAGGCATGATCTGTTCCTTAGCGGAGTGGATTAATCCAGTCTAGATGACCCGGTCAGGCTTTGCTAGTGTTGTTGCAAAGAAAAATGCCAGCGCAAAACTCTTTAGCAATTGCAGAGATCAATCACGGTGTGCCTGAAATAAAGTTGCTATTCTTAAAATTTTAAATTATCGCAAGTGTGGCTGCTATTTCATTTTGGAAATTGAGAAAACTGTACCCAAAAGTTTTTGAATTTTATTTCACCTCAAATAGCAAAAATGCTTACACAAAAAGAGTAAAAAAATCAGAGAGTTCTTGAGCATATCAATTTTGGTCAATGGTACTTTTTTGCTCTATGGAATCCGGATTGATCATTTATACAGCAGAAAAGTTATACGACCGGACACTTTATAAAGTCACGCTATTTTTGCGACACATAATTTTATATTAAGATTGATTCGTAATTTATCTGCTAAAACCATTAATAGAAACGTCCGGTTTCTGATTAAACGTCTGCCTCCAATGGGCACTGACTTGTCACTGCCGGCCAGACATCATTGACGGCTAACCGAGTTTAGCGGTCATTCAGCATTACGCAACTCGCTAGACCTTTGCGTTGCGGTCTAAAATATTCTGAAAATTTCCTGGATCAGGGCTTATAAGCCCTCTCTCGGGTAATCTGGATGCAAGTGGTTTCTTAATTTAGCTGCTACCGAATTTAGCGAACTTACGGCCAGGTTTTGACATTTACCGCTTTCTTCAAGATGGCAATCGGTGAAATTTTTACGTTATTACCGTATCAACTTCTAGTCCTTCAAGATACATTCGTGTTTTCACGAATACGCGGATGAATATTTTTTTCTTAATATCGTCGAAGAAATTATAGTCCTAACTTCCATGAATGATGGAAATCAAAAAAACACAAAAGGAAACCACAATGAAAATGCTTCTAATATTAATTTTGCTTAGTAGCTTATTTTTGTCGGGCTGCACCAAAAATAAAATCGACGAAAAAAATCATATAGCAATGACAGAAGATACGTGCATGCAATTTGGGGCGAAATACGATGAAGAGCAAGGAAGGAAACCCGGAACCTGGACAGTCGGCAATGACGGAAGTTGTGAAAGCAAGTCCACAACTCATGTAAAAAACACAGAACAAGAGTGTGTCAATTTTGGGGCAAAGCGTGACAAGGAAGAAGGGAGGGACGCCATGATCTGGACATCTGATGTCGATGGAAACTGTGTAGGCAGGTCAAAATAAAACAATGAATGTCTGCAAACCGGTGCTCATTGATCGCTATTCATTAATGAGGCGAAACATTCTTGGGACTGTAGCTCAATTGATCATACGCATTCAGATCAAATCTTAAGTCGGCTTTCCATTTTCGACGCCAATAAGTGGTTCATTGAAAAATGACTGGGTGTTTTTTGAAAAGGCAATTGATGGATCATTTCATCTGAATTTGCGCCATATTGATTGCCGTTAAATTGGTCGCAAAGACAAAACGATTGTTGAACCAAAAACAAAGAGGCCCGGATTTCTCGGAGCCTCTCAATTTGAAATAAAAAAAACTATGCCAGCGTGATCAAAAATAGTTCACATCTTCTTGTGAATGGCAAAGCGTGGAAGTTGGAATATCTTAAAAGTCTATAACCGCTGAAGTTGTTTAGGAAAAATCAGTGGCTTCTACAAATGCTGCCACCATCGCTTCCAGACCTTGCTGGTCTTCGGTGGAAAAACGACGCAGGCGTGGGCTGTCGATATCAAATACACCAAATAACACACCGTCCTTGATCACCGGAATGACGATTTCAGAATTTGATGCTGAATCGCAAGCGATATGACCAGGGAAAGCATGCACGTCTTCGACCAGGATAGTCTGGCGTTGTGCCGCGGAAGTACCGCACACACCGCGTTTGAAGGGAATACGTGCGCAAGCGACTTTGCCTTGGAATGGGCCAACCAGCAAATCTTGTGGAAATTCAGCCGTTGGATTTTTCGCTGGCGTGCACAAATAAAATCCTGCCCAGTTTAGATCGCTGATGCTGTGATAAACCAAGGCCGAAAATTGCGCTGCATTCGCACTCAGATTGCGTTCACCTTCCAAAATACTGCTGACTTGACGTGACAGAAGAGCGTAGTCAGGTTTATCGCTTGCTGCGGTAGTTTCAAACATTGTCGTTCCCGTTGGGTTTGGTCGATGAAGCAGCACTGGTGTCAGAGTCTGACTTGGTTTGCCGTACCTCTTTCACCGGTTTTTGTCTCAGATAGGCTGGAATTGTACCCGCACCGCGCTGATTTTTCAGGCGGGCAGGGATTTGTGAGGGTTCCACCCGGAATTGCATTTTTTGACGTGTTGCTAATGCTTTATTCGCCATAGTGAAACTCGCAAATGTGTTACCCGAGATGCTTACAGTACGTAGCGCGACAAGTCTTCGTTCACAGACAAAGCTTGCAGGCGTTGATCAACATATTCAGCGTCGATGGTAATCGTCTTGCCACTGTTTTGATGGGCGTCGAAAGAAATTTCTTCCAACAGTTTTTCCATCACTGTGTACAAACGACGGGCACCGATGTTTTCCGTGGTTTCATTGACGGAATAGGCAATACCAGCCAAACGTTCCACCCCTGCAGGTGAAAACTCGATAGTCACATCTTCGGTCGCCAGTAAAGCCTGATATTGACGTGTCAGACAAGCGTCGGTACCCGTCAGAATACGTTCAAAATCAGCCACGGATAAGGATTCCAATTCGACGCGGATAGGAAAGCGCCCCTGTAATTCAGGAATCAGATCGGATGGCTTCGCCAGATGGAAAGCACCAGAAGCAATAAATAAAATATGATCGGTTTTGATCATGCCGTATTTAGTATTGACGGTGGTACCTTCGACCAGCGGCAGCAAATCGCGTTGCACACCAGCGCGTGAGACTTCCGCGCCGCCGACATCCGAGCGTGACGCAATCTTGTCGATTTCATCCAAAAACACAATACCGTTTTGTTCCACGTTGCGGATCGCTTCTTGTTTTAACTCTTCTTCATTGACCATCTTGCCCGCTTCTTCTTCGGTCAAGAGTTTTAATGCTTCTTTGATTTTCAGCTTACGGGACTTTTTCTTACCGTTACCCATACCAGAAAACATGGTTTTGATTTGCTCGGTCATTTCTTCCATGCCCGGTGGCGCCATGATTTCCATGTGGGTGACTGGCTCGGCGACTTCAATTTCGATTTCTTTATCGTCCATTGCACCTTCGCGCAGGCGCTTACGGAAAGTCTGGCGGGTGGTGTTGTCCGCTGGCGCAGCTTCGGTATTTTCTGGGTGAATGCCAAAATCACGTGGTGGTGGCAGCAGGATATCGAGGATGCGATCTTCTGCCGCGTCTTCAGCACGCGCACGAACTTTACGCGTCGCTGCTTCACGTGTTTGTTTGATGCCGATATCAACCAGATCACGAATGATGGTGTCAACGTCGCGACCGACATAACCTACTTCTGTAAATTTGGTTGCTTCGATTTTGATGAAAGGCGCATCGGCGAGTTTTGCCAGACGACGTGCAATCTCGGTTTTACCTACGCCGGTTGGGCCTATCATCAGAATGTTTTTGGGGGTGATTTCGTGACGCAGGGGTTCTTGCACCTGCTGTCTGCGCCAGCGGTTACGCAGCGCAATGGCGACGGCACGTTTGGCTTTGGCTTGTCCGACGACATGTTTATCAAGTTCGGAAACAATTTCTTGCGGAGTCATGTTCATGATTATTCCTATCTGCTTCTTTGCACTTTCCGCGCTTTTTGTCGTGGCGGGCAGTGTTTTTTGCAAAATCTGGTGATTAAAGATCGCTATTAGCGCGTTGTACGTTGGTACGTTTGCACTATTCCAGCGTTTCTATCGTGTGTGATAAGTTGGTGTAAATACATAATTCACCCGCGATAGTCAGCGACTTCTTGACGATTTCAACGGGTGATAAATCGGTATTTTCAAACAGGGCGATGGCGGCTGACTGGGCAAATGTGCCACCGGAGCCGATTGCACCAATACCTTGGTTAGGCTCTAAGACGTCACCATTGCCGGTGATCACTAACGTGGTGTCTTTATCAGCGACCAGTAACATTGCTTCTAAACGGCGCAACATGCGGTCGGTACGCCAGTCTTTAGCTAACTCGACGGAGGCGCGCATCAGATGACCCTGATGCTTTTCTAATTTTGATTCGAAACGTTCGATGAGAGTAAAAGCATCAGCAGTGCCGCCGGCAAAACCGGCTAGTACTTTGTTGTGATACAGCTTGCGCACTTTGCGCGCTGTGCCCTTCATAACGATATTGCCCAGAGTAACCTGACCATCGCCGCCTAAGGCGACGACATTACCGCGTCGTACCGTCAAAATGGTGGTGCCGTGAAATTGTTCCATGTATTCCTCATGCAAATTTGAAACCTGCACTTGTTCGAATGAAAACAAATGCAAGGAGGTTGCGCTCATTGCGCAAGCAGACTTCAAAGAAAATGGGGTGCTTCCGAAGAATTACAAGATGAGGATAGCGAACGCGTTTTAATGTTTGCGCAGGGTAATGCTGGCGATATTTTTTAAGCCCATGGCATTAAAGAGCATCATGACAAGGTAATTCACTTCTCTGAATTCGATCGACATACCGCGTTTGGCGGCGATGGGGGCCAACCCATTGAGTAATTCTGCAGAGGCGCTAAATTCAACGCGCTCCAGCTTAGAACAATCAAGTACCAGAGGATTTAAATGTTCAGCTTTGTCTGAAATTTGGTTGATCAAAGGTTCAACCCGTCCTTCGATAGAAGCGGGCATCATGAATCGATCGGCGTATTCTTCCTCGGCTGATGCCTTGATCTCAGGGAAGGAGCTGGTGACATTCACTTTTGGGGCTTCAAATGAAGGTGGCGACACCTCAAACGTGATGCAGTAATCCATACTTGCTTCTTCGAACGCACGTTCAAAGTGAAGCAATTGCAGTATCTCAAGCAACAAAAGCCACGGGGCTTCAGTTTCGTCACGTCTGCCAACCTGCAATATCGAGCGAATTTTTTCCGCCAGATCTTGTGCGCTGACCAACATCAGATCGTGGCCGGTCTTTTTCAGGTTTTTCAGACTGCGTAATAACAAACCACAACCGATAGGATCAACTTCTTTAATGCGGCTGAAATCTAAACGCAGGGATTGGCTCTTTGCACTTGTTTGCTGCATTTTTTCAAGTACTTTGACGATCCCGCTATCGAGTTTTGGCGGAAACATAATACTTGGCGTCACGCCATTTGCTTCGGAAAGGGTATCTGTATTCACGAACCCGTTGTTCTCCGGCCAAAGAGGCGGCGAGGTTTCAAATTTGTTCGCATAGTCCAGAGAGAGGCTCTCGAACTTGTGCTGATTATTGGTAATGCGATACAAATCAAACAGCATTTGCCAGCCAATTTCAGTGGCTGAACTTAAATTCTGGTGGTGAACGGCAGCGTTGAGCATTTGCTCAGCGACATCATTTTGACCGCTGGCGAACAGGATCGCTGCTTCTTCGAGTACCGGTACGGATTCGCTATATGAAACCGCAGCGCCCGACATTTCTGAATGATGGCCGAGCAGATAGTCGGTTGGCATCGTCATCGGCAGGGTCGTTTGAAATTCTACCGCGGATGGTCTCACACCAAATGGTTGCGTAGTTTCAGTGATGTCGTAACGACTATTTTCGCTTAATTTGCCGACTGCTTTTGGAATGCCTAATTTACTAACTGCCGGTGGGCGAGTTTTAACGATGTCGCGCGACATTTCAAACTCAATCGCGTCAATCTTGCGTTCGGTGGCGCGCGCGATGTGACGTTGAGCGATGATAGAATTGGTAAAGATCTCGCTATCCTGGAAGCCGGTAATGACCGTGTTCGCAGATTTAGAACGAGTTTTCCTGGCAGAAGATTTCTCGGTGGAGTGATCTTCTTTCCTGCCACCTTTTTTACCAAAAAGAGAAAAAATCCCCACTGTATTCCCGAAAATAATTGACGCCAAAAAAACGGCAGTAAATTGACAAGGTTTAAGTATATTCTGATTTTAGTATCAATTGTAAGCGGCAGATACAAGCTTTAACCATTTTTATAAAAGGGGAAAGCGAAGGATTGCCTGAGAGTATTTAAAAATACTGTATTCGAAGAATTTCATCTGTATTTATAATGATTTTTCGAGAAAAACAAAAGATTCCTTTTTTTCGCGCCAATAGTGGGAAAATTCTAAGAAAACAGACCATTACAATTGGTAACATTATTTCCGTCGGAAAATATAACTTCTATAAGGTTTTTGGGTTTTTTCCAACATTTTTTTCGTTGGTTTGGTGGGTATTTACAGCGCATTGATGTAGCGGTTCCACGCGTAAATAAAAAAAAGCGCGACTGAGGTCGCGCTTTTTTTATTAAAACTGCCATCAATTTTGACGGCATAAAGATGCCGAAAATTAATCGCCGTACAGCTTTTGTTTCATTTCGCGTCGTTGCTGCGCTTCCAGTGACAGCGTTGCAGTTGGACGTGCGAGCAAGCGTGGAACACCGATAGGTTCGCCAGTTTCTTCGCACCAGCCATAATCGCCTTCGTCAATGCTGGCGATCGCTTGTTGTACTTTTTTCAGAAGCTTGCGCTCACGGTCGCGCGTGCGCAGTTCCAGAGCATGCTCTTCTTCTATCGTTGCGCGGTCGGCCGGGTCTGGCACCAGCACAGTTTCACGAAGATGCTCGGTCGTTTCATCGGCATTCTTCAATAAATCCTTTTCAAGCTGCTGCAAACGGGCCTTGAAAAATGCCAGTTGTGCAGCGTTCATATAATCCTTCTCTCCCATCGCGAGGATTTGTTCCTCGGTGAGCAGAGCTTCGGGGGCGCTGACTGTAGCAGTCGATTTAGGTGATTTAGTTGCCACTTCGCTTACTTTCGATACAACGGGTTAATACGTAGAAAAAATCTAAAATGAACATTCATCTTAGATAATTATCCTCCCCTTACTGACAATCGCAATGATATTGTAAAGATTGTCACTTGTCCAACAGACAATACCTATTATCAGTAGCCCGATAGTTTATACCAAACAATGCTCTAAACCTTGAATAAATATCTCTTTTGGCAGATTTTTCCCAATAAAGACGATTTTACTTTCTTTTATTTCATCATCGCCCCACTTCATACCGACATCTGTCCCCATAATTTGGTGAACTCCTTGGAAAATCACTTTTCTGTCAGCGTTTTGCATATACAACACACCTTTGTAGCGCAGCATGCGGGGGCCGAACACCTGAACTAAGCCGCCGAGAAACTCGTCGAGTTGTCCGGTATTGAATGGGCGCGTACTTTTAAATACAAAAGCGGCGATGTCATCCGTGTGGTGCGAGTGATGGTGATTCTGATGGCTGTGATCCTCATGCGCATGGTGTTCATGTTGGCAGTCGGCATCGCAATGTTCGTGGTCGTGCTCATGATCATGCGCATGTTCTGCTTCTTCGGCACGTAAAAAATCCGGATCCAGATCTAATTTGGCATTTAAATTGAAACCCTTCAGATCCAGCACTTCGGCAATTGCGATCTTACCGAAATCAACGGCTGCAATCGGTGCACGCGGGTTCATGCGCGTTAAGCGGCTGCGCAAGGTGGCGACCTCAGCAGCTTCTACCAAATCGGTTTTGGACAGTAGGATTTTGTCCGCAAAGCCAACCTGGCGCTGTGCTTCTTCATGTGCGTCCAATTGTTGCATAGCATGACGCGCATCAACGACCGTGACCACCGCATCGAGCATGTAGTAGGTACCAACTTCTTCATCGACAAAAAAAGTTTGAGCGACTGGACCAGGGTTCGCGAGTCCGGTGGTTTCAATGATCACGTGATCAAAATCAATTTTGCCTTCATTTTTTTGTTGTACCAGTTTGGACAAGGCGACGATCAGATCACCACGTACCGTGCAGCAAATACAGCCATTATTCATTTCGATAATTTGCTCATTGCTATCCTGGACCAGGATTTCATTGTCAATGTTTTCCTGGCCAAATTCATTCTCAATGACCGCAATTTTGAAGCCGTGATTTTCTTGCAGAATACGATTCAATAACGTGGTTTTTCCTGCGCCTAAAAAACCAGTCAGGATGGTGGTTGGTATCAGTGCCATAGGTATTGTCTTTTTGGTGAGTGCATTATGTGAGAGCTATTGTGCGCAATCGGCGCACCAGCCTTTAATTGTCAGTTCTATTTCGTGGCTTTGAAAACCAGCGCCCAGCGTTGTTTCTAGTGAACTTTCTAGCTTGGTTTGCCACGGTTTGGTCATGATGTTGTGGTGTGAATCATCGTCGAGGCAAAACACGCGGCTACAGCGGGTGCATTTGAAATGCCCGTGGGCATGTTGTGGGTTCGCCTGGTGTCCGTGCATAGGCTGTTCTTTGCCGGTGTTGTAGCGAAAAACTCTGTCATCCCCGGAAATTTTATGTGCGATGCCAGCATCGGTCAGGCAATCGAGAGCGCGGTACAGCGTGACTCTGTCCATGGCTGGTAGTGCTGCTTGCACATCCAGATGCGACATGGCGCGGTTGCTGCCCAGTAATACTGCCAGAACCTGACGTCGAGCAAATGTTGCACGCACGCCGCTTGCTTCCAGCATGTTTGCTGCGGGAAGATCTTCGTTGGAAAGCGTCTGCTTAGGTTCGGTTTTCATTATCCATGTGCTTTTGGGTCAGGCGGATATTATGCATCAAAATGCAATTGAGTTGCAAAAGATGGCTATATTCTCCTCAACGTTTTGACTTAACCGCAGCGGCGAACCTGAGGCCAGTGTACTGATATCGGGGAGTGGTGTTGACGGGTGTTTAATATATACTAGGTAGGAGTATAAAAAAATGCCATTGCATTCACAATGACAAATGGCATAAAAATAAAAAATGACGGGGGAGTATCTTATTTCTTTGCGCGTGGATGGGTGGCATCGTAGACCTTCGCCAGATGCTGAAAATCCAGCGATGTATAGACTTGTGTTGCGGCAATTGAGCTATGTCCGAGCATTTCTTGTACCGCGCGTAAGTCACCCGAGGATTGCAACACATGCGAAGCAAACGAATGACGCAACATGTGTGGATGCACATTGGCTGGGATGTCCAGACTTTGAGCATGTGCTTTAATGCGCAGTTGCACCAATCGTGCTGACATACGGGTACCACGTCCGGTTAAAAACAGTGGATGAGGATCTGCTTTGAGCAAGCTGCCACGGATCGCTATCCATTCCCGCAATGCCTGGATTGCTGGGCCACCAACCGGAACGATACGCGGTTTGTTGCCTTTACCTGTGACATGAACTTCGGCTTCTTCAAGATCGACCCAACCAGCGGAACTGTAGTTACCTTCGTGAATAAATTGGATGTCTAAACCGATCAATTCTGAGACCCGCAAACCACTGGAATACAAAAGTTCAAACATAGCGCGATTTGCCAACGGCGTCGCCTGATCTGGGCTACCTTGCGATACGAGGCGTACTGCATCATCCGCGCCAAGTGCCTTTGGTAAGGGTTTATTCTTTTTCGGTGCGCGTATGCCCTCAACCGGGTTGCTGGCTAAGCCATGTTGTTCCATCAACCAATGGTAATAGCCACGCCAGCTCGATAGTTTGCGTGCAATGCTGCGCGGATTAAGCTCACGCGCATGCAATTGAGAGGTGAAACGGCGTATATGTTTGGTTTCGAGACTTACCAGCCCTTGTGTGCCGGCGAGCTGCTGTAATTCTTGCAAATCAAGCTGGTAGGCGCTAATTGAATGCGGTGAAAGTTGGCGCTGACTGCGCAAAACTTCCAGATAGTCGTTGATACAGGCATTATCCGCAGAATGTTCATCACACCCATCCCTTGTTATTTCAGAATGGGCGTTTTGGTTACTCATGAGCATGTGCCGCGTTGCGTTTATTGATCGATCAGGCAAGCTAATGCGGCACTGGTGGTATCCGCAATTTTGATCAGGAAATCAGTACCCATATCTTTGGTATAACGTGCCGGATCAGGTGAGCCTAATACCAATAAGCCAAAGGTTGGCGACGTTGCAGATAAACGTAAAGGCAACATGGCCAAAGACCGCACTGGTTCGCTGGCATCGATCCAGCTGGCCGCTTCAAAATCCTGATTAGCGCCGCAGAAAGGAGTTTTTAAACCTTTGGCAAACAGCATGGAATCTTCGCTGGCAGGTTCGGAGAACCAGGTATGCGTAAATTCAGGCGCGACGCCCCACAAGCGCAGCGTAGCGTGTGGTAAAGCAAAAATGTCCTGCAGACCTTGTGTCAAAATGAAAGGCAAATCAACATCATTGCGTGCCAGCAGGAGGGTGCGCGTCCACACTTGAAATTTTTTGGTAATGTCGAGATTCTCGTCAGCATGACGCATCAAATCGGCGAGTTTTAATTCTAATGCACGGTATTTTTCGCGTACCACTTCCATTTGCCGTTCTTGCAGCGAAATAGCGCGACCCATGACCGGGCTGGTGAGTTTAATAGAGCTCAGCAATTCTGCATGTTCTTCAAAAAAATGCGGATGCTGGATCAGATACGTTGCGATGTCAGTTGAATTCATTAATTACTTTGATCAGAGATTAATTTCGCCTTCGAAGACCGTGACGGCCGGCCCACTTAGCATGACAGGTTTTCCTGCACCTTGCCATGCAATTAACAATTCACCGCCGTGCATAGTTACACGAACCGGGCTATCGAGCAAGCCACGGCGTATGCCCGCCACCACGGCTGCACAGGCGCCAGTGCCGCAAGCCAGTGTTTCGCCCGCGCCACGTTCGAATACGCGCAAGGAAATATGCTGACGGTCATTGATTTGCATAAAGCCAGCATTGACGCGACGTGGGAAGCGAACATGGTGTTCAATTTCTGGCCCTTCGTTAGCGACTGGATAGCTGTCGAGGTGCTCAACCACTTGCACCGCGTGAGGATTGCCCATAGACACCACAGAAAACAAACAGGATTTTGCGTTGATTTCTATCGGCCACAAGATATCGTCCGCTAGCGCTACCCCATGGAGCCCGGTTGCATCAAATGGAACTTTGATCGGTTCCAGTATCGGCGCACCCATATCGACCGTGATGCTACCGTCCGCTTCCATGCGTGGTTCTATGATGCCGCTCATGGTTTCGACGCGAATGTTGCGTTTGTCCGTCAACTTTTTTTCAATTACAAAACGGACAAACGCGCGTGAGCCATTACCACATTGCTCAACTTCGCCACCATCGGCATTAAAAATACGGTAACGGAAATCGACGTCCGGCTGTTGTGGACGCTCGACCACCAGAATTTGATCCGCACCAATACCGAAGCGGCGGTCAGCAATCTGCTTCCATTGTTCCGGTGTGAACTGGATATCCTGATTAATGGCGTCGATCACGACAAAGTCGTTACCTGCGCCGTGCATTTTGGTGAATTTGAGTTTCATATTGACATTATATCGCGGGATACGTCGCCAGACGAAAGCCACTAAGGGAATTCGTCAGAGGGCGTTTGTACTGACCTTTTCCAGGTTTGTCATTTGTTGTAAAACAACAAAATTGTTAAAAACTGTTTGATAAAGCCCTGGTTTAGATTGTAAGATTCGACCTCGAATTTTTTATGTTAATTAATTGATAATTACAAGGTCTATGATGTTGAAAAAATTAAGCATTGCAGTTGCTATCGCCGCTCTGTCTATCTCCGCTCAAGCACAAACAGCAACACCTTTCTACGTTGGTGCTGATGTTGGTTCCACAACGATCGATAGTTTGTCCGGCGACAAAACTAGCTACGGCGCATTTGCTGGTTACAAATTCAATCAAAACTTCGCAGCTGAAGTTGGCTACCGTCACCTGTTTAAAGTCAACGTAGGCCCTGTTTCCGCTGACGTAACACAGGCTTCTATCTCTGCTTTGGGTATCATTCCTGTTTCTAAGGAATTCCAAGTGTTTGGTCGTTTGGGCTATAACGACAACAAAGTAAGCGCAACTTATGCAGGTTACAACGTATCCAAATCGGAATCTGGCGCATTGTATGGCGTTGGCGTTCAATACCAATTCACAGCAAACGTTGGCGCACGTCTGGAATTCCAAAAACCAGCTAGCGACACTAAAAACTACAGCGTTGGTGTTACTTACGCATTCTAAACGTCAGCCAATTTAGTTGACGAATGAAAAAAAGGCTGCCACTTGCTGGTAGCCTTTTTCTTTTTGGGGGTCTGCTTTGTGCTTAGGTTTTGTAGATGCCGCAACCGATGACAAGATTCTCAGCAACCGCCTCAATATACGAGGTTTTGTGTTCCACTTTTTGGGAAACCGGGTTGGTGATTGAATAGTCCACCCAGCCTCCTTCAGCAGGTAAGGCGAAGGCATCCTGGACTAATTGACGACCGTCTAAGCCAGGTAGATTGAATAAATTGACTTTGAGCTTTTCGGCGTTGCCGCCAAAAGCCAGATACTGACCCTCACGATTAAAAGCAAACACGTACATATCTTTGTCAGCATAGAGATGCTGCGCGTTGGTCGTAATAGTGGCGAGTGCTCGCTGACCTATCTGTTGATACAAAGCAACAGCCTTTTGTACCAAGGCAAATGCTTCATCTGCGGTTCCCTGACGTAGCTTAAACGCAGCGACTGCGTTACTCAGCAAATTTGCACGTTCTTCCAGATTGATGGCGACATGCTTGGCATGATCAGCCATTTGACCATTGCTTTGGGTGATCTCGTCGAGATTTTTCAAGGCTTCAGAAATTTGACTTAGCCCATTACTTTGCTCAACCGAAGCCATCGATATTTCATTAATGCTACCCGCCAAATCGCGTATGCCTTTGACGATATCGGTGAGTGTCTGGTTAACGTCATTGATTTGCTGAACGCCAGTTTTAACCTGATGCACTGATTCGTCAATGAGCAATCGAATTTCTTTCGCTGACGCTGAGCTGCGTTGCGCCAGATTGCGTACTTCGGACGCTACAACAGCAAAGCCGCGTCCTTGTTCACCCGCTCGGGCTGCTTCTACTGCCGCATTGAGCGCCAAAATGTTAGTCTGAAACGCGATACCGTCAATGATGCTGATAATGTCTTGTACTTTTAACGCACTAGTCTGTATCTGTTGCATGGACTTGACCGCCTGTTGCATGGTTTCGCCGCCAGATTCAGCAATGAGGCTGACATTGGATGCCATGCGGTCGACCTGTGCCGCACTGTCGGCATTGTTTTTGACGGTATCAGCGAGATCTTCCACACTCGCCGACGTTTGCTCAAGGCTGGATGCTTGTTGTTCGGTGCGCGCGGAAAGGTCGCTGATATTGTGCGCTAAGCCTTGCCCGACTTGGGAAACCATATGGGCATTACTGCGCACGTTGGCGACCAGTGAAGATAAATTCAGATTCATTTCTTCCAGTAACTTGCCAGTTAGGGCAAGTTCATCTTTACCATCCAGATGGATTTGTCTGGTCAGATCACCGGCAGATACGGCCTTCGCAGACTCGCCCAGAGCGGCGACAGCATTGAGTAAGTTAGTATAAAACACCGAAAATAAACAAATGATCAACAACCCAAACACTGCAACCAATGTAAAAATCAGATGTTTGATGAATCCAAGTCTGCCTTCACGTTGGCTCAACAGCGTGTGCAAGCGCGTGCTTAGGCCTTCCTGTAGTTGTAAGGCCTTATTAATCGTTGCTGTTCCCTGTTCAAAGAAAATATTGGCATCACCTATGATCTCCTCTCCCAGGAGGTTTTTTCTGGCACTTGCTATCAAGTCCTGACTGGCTTGAATTGCAACTGCCTGTTCTGCCGGAAAAGCTTCACCGGATCTTTGCAAAGATCCACGCAGATTGTCCATGGCTTCCTGTGCCATGAGTAAGGTGTCTATGCGTGCAGCTACACGAGCTTTACCATCGGGAGGCATATTCTTTGATTTGATATACCCAGCACCTACACCGCGCAATTGTGCAATTTGCTCAATCCAGACTGGGAGTTTTTGAATCGAAGCATCCACTAAAAAATACGAATTGGCTGCTGGGTCACGTACTAAACCACTTTGTTCTGCCGTGAGTGATATGAGTTGTTGTAAGCGTTTGATCAGGGTCGTGTGCTGAAGCATATTTTCAGCACTATCGGCAGCTATTTGCCCGGCAGCGAGGTGTTGGAGTTCGTCGTATATTGGCTGCCAATCAGATGAAAGTTGCCAGTGAGGTTCTGTCTTTATATCCAGGCTGGCTTGTTCACTTTCGGCTTTGATGAGTGTACGTATCTTTTCCAATACAGGATCAACATTTTCACCGGCCAACTTCAAATTAACCAGACCACGATGCTTTTGGACCTGAATCATCAGATCAATTTGGCGCCCGGTAAATGTAAGCCCACGTAGTTCAGATGTGGCAGTTTCAAAATCAGTGTTAACTCTTTGCAACACAAAGATGCTCGCACAGAAAATTGGGATGAGCATCATCGCAAATACAGCAAGCAACTTAGTCCGTAACGTGAAGGTACCTAAGAGATGACTGATTGCACCTTGAATAGAGCGAAAAAACGGCGGCATGACGTTTCCCAATCTGGATTGATTGCTGCATGACAGTTATGTTACATCAATTTATAAATTGCAAAATATCTTTTTAAAAAAACATTTATTGCTTCATTTGTATGCAATATCGTCCAAAAACAGACATGATGACCAGTACACTTTCATAAAGTGTCAGTCATACTGTACCGGTGTTTTTGTGTTGCACTGTCCATTGGGACGGACAATACAGCATGTTAATGTGCGCCCACAATTTAAAGTATATGATGCACCCACAAGGTGATTCTGTTTTGTTGTGAACAACCATCGCAGCATGAAAATATAAAAGCACGGAGACCCCATGAACGCACCCCTTAAGCCCGAACAGCAGGCGCTGATCGACACCTCTATTGGTCTGGACGACAAATACACTTTGGAGCGCGGACGCGCTTTTATGACCGGCACACAGGCTTTGATTCGCCTGATGATGTTGCAACGTCAGGCCGATGAAAAAGCTGGCCTCAATACTGCTGGCTATATCAGCGGCTATCGCGGATCACCGCTCGGTAACGTCGATCTGACCGCTGGTAAAGCAAAAAAGCATTTATCCAAATACCACGTTAAATTTCATCCTGGTGTGAACGAGGATCTGGCCGCGACTTCTGTCTGGGGTACGCAACAGGTTAATATGTTCCCGGGTGCAAAATACGACGGCGTATTTGCGATGTGGTATGGCAAAGGCCCGGGTGTTGATCGCTGTGGTGACGTGTTCAAACATGCGAATCTGGCTGGCACATCGAAACACGGCGGCGTATTGGTGGTTGCGGGTGACGATCATGCGGCTAAGTCTTCAACAGCGGCGCATCAGAGTGAACATATTCTGAAAGCCTGCGGCATTCCTGTCTTGTATCCATCCACAGTGCAAGAGTATCTGGACTACGGCTTACACGGCATCGCCTTGTCCCGCTACACTGGCTTATGGGTGTCAATGAAATGCGTGACCGACATCGTTGAATCTGGTGCAGTGGTCGATATTGATCCGGATCGCGTCAAGCCTGTGATCCCAACCGAATTTGTATTGCCTGCCGATGGTGTCAACATTCGCACACCCGATCCGGTGTTAGCGCAAGAAACGCGCATGAACAACTACAAATGGTACGCCGCTTTAGCCTATGCGCGTGCCAACAAGCTAAACCAGATTATCTGGGATAGCCCAAATGCCAAGATCGGTATTATCACTGCCGGTAAATCCTACCTCGATACCCGTCAGGCCTTGGCCGACTTGGGTATTGATGAACAAGTTGCCAAAGACATCGGTATCCGTCTGTATAAGATCGGTATGACCTGGCCATTAGAATCCGAAGGTGTGCGCGAATTCGCAACTGGTCTGGAAGAAATTCTGGTGGTCGAAGAAAAACGTCAGATTCTCGAATACGCACTCAAAGAAGAACTGTACAACTGGGAAGACAAAGTCCGTCCCCGCGTCGTTGGTAAGTTCGATGATTCCGGCGAATGGAGCAATGTCCATGGTTCGGGTCATGGCGAATGGTTGCTGCCAGCGACATACGAATTAAGCCCGGCACAAATTGCCCGTGCGATCGCTTCCCGTATTACCCGCTACTTCGCCGGACATCCGGTCGAGCAACGCGTCAAAGAACGTGTCGCCTATCTGGAAGCCAAAGAGCAAATGCTCAACAGCGTTGGCAAACCAGACGCCAACAAAGACCGCGTCCCGCATTTCTGTTCCGGTTGCCCACACAACACTTCTACTAAAGTACCAGAAGGCAGTCGCGCTTTAGCGGGTATTGGTTGCCATTACATGGTGACTTGGATGGATCGCGAAACATCAACGTTTACCCATATGGGTGGCGAGGGTGTGACCTGGGTTGGTGCTGCTTCATTCACCAACGAAAAGCACGTCTTCTGTAATCTGGGTGATGGAACATATTACCACTCAGGTTTGTTGGCAATTCGCGCGGCGGTTTCAGGTGATGTGAATATCACTTACAAAATTCTGTTTAACGATGCCGTCGCGATGACTGGTGGTCAGGAATTCGACGGCCCCTTAGATCCTGGCATGATTTCTCGCCAGATCGCTGCTGAGGGCGTCAATCCGATTATCGTCGTGACTGATGAGCCAGAAAAATATCCAGCCGGTTATCCATGGGCTGCTGGTGTGACTGTGCGCCATCGTTCCGAACTCGATGCCGTTCAACGCGAATTGCGTGAGTGCAAAGGCGTGTCGGCGATGATTTACGATCAAACCTGCGCCTCAGAAAAACGCCGCCGCCGGAAAAAATTCGACAAAAACGGTAAGCCAGCTTTCCCTGACCCAGCCAAACGCGCTGTGATCAATGAAGCGGTGTGCGAAGGTTGCGGCGATTGCTCAGTGCAATCTAACTGCTTGTCCGTCGAACCATTGGAAACCGAATTCGGTCGTAAGCGTCAGATCAATCAATCTTCATGCAACAAGGATTTTTCTTGCGTGACTGGTTTCTGTCCAAGTTTTGTGACGGTAGAAGGTGGCAAGCTGAAAAAGCCTGCGAAAACGAAGATCGAAGCAGGTAACGCTTTAGATGTGAATACTTTACCGTATCCAACTTTGCCAAAAACCGAAGTACCATTTGGTGTATTGGTCACAGGTGTGGGTGGTACAGGTGTCATCACTATCGGTCAGATCATGGCGATGGCGGCGCATTTGCAAGGCAAAGCATGTTCTGTTCTGGATATGACAGGCCTGGCGCAAAAAGGCGGTGCGGTGATGTCACACGTGCGTCTGGCAGACAAGGCAGAAGACATCCAGTCGACACGTGTTGGTACTGGTATGGCTGATTTGGTTATCGGCTGCGATCTGATCGTTACTGCAGGCAAAGATGCATTGTCACGCATGGGTGAAGGCCGCACGTTTGCAGCAATCAACGCCAATGGCACGCCAACCTCGACGTTTATTAAAAACCCGAACTGGCAATTCCCTGGTGAAGCCGCAGAACAAGATATTGTTAAAGCCTGCGGTGAAGGCCGTGTCGATATGATCGACGCAGCATCGATCGCAACGGCGCTGATGGGTGACAATATTGCGACCAATATGTTCATCCTCGGTTATGCATGGCAAAAAGGTTGGGTGCCGCTCGAAGGCGTGGCATTAATGCGTGCTATTGAACTCAATGCCGTATCAATTGATTTCAACAAACAAGCATTCAACTGGGGTCGTCTGGCAGCACATGATCTGGCTGCTGTAAAACGTTTGGTAACACCAGCGCAAGTGGTAGAGTTGAAACGTGCGCCAAGTCTGGACGACACGATCAACAAACGCATTGCTTTCCTGACTGATTATCAAAACGTGTCGTATGCACAGCAATACGCTGACTTTGTGGCACAGGTCAAAGCTGCCGAAACCAAAGTTGCTGATGGCAAGCCTTTACGTTTAACTGAAGCAGTCGCGAAATATCTGTTTAAGCTGATGGCGTACAAAGACGAATATGAAGTTGCTCGTCTGTACACCGATGGTAAGTTCCAGAAGAAAATTGCCGATATGTTTGAAGGCGATTACGAAATCAACTTCCATCTGGCACCGCCATTGTTTGCCAAACGTGATGCACAAGGTCATTTGATTAAGCAGCAATTTGGCCCATGGATGATGAAGGCATTTGGCTTACTTGCCAGCATGAAGTCGTTGCGTGGCGGTGCTTTAGATATCTTTGGCTACACCGAAGAACGCCGTATGGAACGCGCATTGCCTGTCGAATACAAGCAAACGATCAGCAAATTGCTGCCAATGTTGAATGCAGATAATTTGGCAAAAGCGGTGGCGGTGGCAAGTATTCCAGAAGATATCCGTGGTTACGGTCACGTCAAAGAGCGTCATCTGGCTGCTGCTAAAACCAAAGAAGCCAACTTGATTGCGGAATTCAATACTGCAAAGGCACCACAAAAAGTGGCTTAATCAGGTCGTCAACTAATAAAAAATGACCAGCTTCGTCTGGTCATTTTTTTTTTGATAGCAGGCGTCAATATCCTGTGTCTCTCGCTTTTTCTCGATACGACAGAAGGTGGGAAAAGTAGAAGCATGTTTTGATTAATATTTCAGTTAACACAAAGATTTTTTTCCTCCCATGTTTGCCTGGAGATCACATAAATAACGCTTTCAGGTTCACCCGGTACGTCGTTCAAAGTGCCACATTTTTTCATGCCATTTTTTTCCAAAATTGACCGTGACGGTAAATTTTGTGGTCGGGTCAAGCCGAATACTTCTGGGACCTGCTTCTGCATGAATGCAAAAGTTAATGCCGCTTGCGTAAGTTCGCTGGCAAAGCCATTACCCCATGAAGATGGTGCAAAACGAAATCCTAAATTTAGCCGTTCAATATTGCCATATTGTTTATAAGATAAACCCCCGAAACCAATGATTTCATCGACCTTCGACTTTCGCGACACCGTCCATGGGCCTAACCCATAACTTTCCCAATGAGATAACAGGTTATCGAGTAGCTGCCTGGCTGCGGCCTCGTCGGCAAGAGGACCTGCCGGATTGAATTTGTTGGTAGCAGGATCACCAAATATACGAAATAGCGCACTTGCATCGTTCACCTCTGGGCGCCTTAATAAGAGCTGCTTTGACAGGTGTCTGATCGGGAATGTCATTGTTTATCCTTTTCAGTTTTCTGATTTAAATGGTTTTCCAGCAGGTAGGTTGCGAACGCCCGTTCAAGTCCGTCGCAGGCACCTGGACTCACGATGATGGGATCTGTCCAGGTATTTTCACGTATAAGTTTTTGATGTAATTCGTTGGCAGCATCATTGTTGATTCTTTCATGAGGCACCAGTTTCTCAACCGCCACAAGCTCGAAGACTTCATTCATATTCCCTCCTTCTTTTTACCAATGAATAAAAAACAATCGGGGGTTAGGGCAAGCCCTGTTTGTAAAATGGAAAACTTCCTATTTCGCTGTCTTTATCAAACAAGGTGCGTCACGATGGATGCTATTTGAACAGGCTTACTGCTGTTAGGAGCGTAAATGCCAGTGATCAGACATCGTTCATCGTTGCGACACACGTGTGTGACTTTATGGATTACAGTGAGTTGTATTGTGTTGTTGAGACAAAGCGAAATCAAACGAAATTACATATTTTGCATTTTTGCTGATACTTGTTACAACTTAGTTGATGCCTCATTTCCCCTCATTTCACTTCCATTCTCTTTATTTAGAAACGAAAGGAGCAAATAGAGATCGAAAAATAGACATTTAAAAAATAGGTTTTTTTAACAAAATGATGGCCTTTGTTCGGCTATTTATGATTTGGTTGAATCTTATTCGTCATCCCGCACCGCACTATACAAATACCACATCGTTAAGCAGGCTCTGTTTTACAATGCTCGCCACACAAACGGGAGTCAATTTTGTCCATTATTAAACAAAAGCTATCAAGCGTACCGGAAGGTTCTGCTGCCTTATTTTTTATTCAAATTTTTGCGACTTTAGGTTTTGCGATTTTGTATTCGACCTTGGTCTTATACGCGACCAAAAAGCTGAACTTCAGTGTCAAAGAAGCGACCGCCATCATGGGTGTATTTGGCGCCTTCAATTATGGCTTGCATTTATTTGGTGGCTATCTGGGTGGGCGGTTTATCAGTAACCGCAATCTGTTTGTCGGCGGGATGATTTTGCAAGTGCTTGGATGTGCCTGTATTTCAGGTGGTACCGTGATGCAAATGTACTGGGGGCTCGCTCTATTTTTGACCGGTAGTGGTTTGAACGTGACCTGCATCAACATGATGCTGACGCAACGATTTGCACCGGAAGATAATCGCCGTGAAGCTGCATTCTTGTGGAATTACGCGGGCATGAATCTCGGCTTTTTTATTGGTTTTAGCGCCGCCGGTTATTACCAATTACAAGAAGATTATTCCAGCCTGTTTATCTTTGCGACCATCGGCAACTTCATGTCAATTGTATTGGCCGCATTTAACTGGAAGACGTTAAAAGACCGCAATACAACATTGTCCGTGTCGACACCATCCGAATTTAAGAAAAAAATGGCAGTTGGTTTAGCTGTGTTGGTTGGTCTGGTTCCGGTCGTGTTTTATATGTTGCATCAGGCAGAATCGACGGCGCAGATAATTCTGGCTATCGGCGGCCTGGTTGCTGCGGTGTTGGTCTACCTGACTGTTGTTCATAAAGACGTGCGCGAACGTCGTAATATGTCAGCTTATTTGGTGTTCACTTTGGGCTCATTAGTGTTTTGGACACTGTACCAAATGGCACCAACCGGTTTGCAGCTGTTCACCGTCAGCAATGTTGATCGTATCGTGATGGGTGTAGAAATCGCACCGCAATGGATACAAAACATCAATACCTTTGTGATTGTGTTTGGAGGCCCTTTGATGGCATTGTGGTTCAAAGGCTTACGGGAAAAAGGCTGGAATATTGATGTGTCTATCCAGTTTGCTACGGCGCTGTTATTGATAGGTCTGGGTTTTTTGGTTCTGCCATTGGGTATCTTTTTGGCACCGGCAAGCGGTATGGTGGCATTTAAATGGATTTTCATCAGCTATATTTTCCAGAGTATTGGTGAGTTGCTGATTTCTCCAGTCGGCTACGCGATGATAGGTCGACTCGCACCAGCAAAATACCAGGGCGTAATGATGGGTACCTGGATGCTGGCAACCGGTATCGCGTCTATCTTGTCCAGCTATTTCTCGGGCATGGTGCCAGAAGCAGCAGATGGTACAGCCCTCACAACCAACCCTACTTATAGCCACGTCTTTGGAATCTTGGGTTGGGGTAGTGTTGCGGTGGGAGTTGTGTTATTTGTGTTGATACCGTTCATGCGCAAATTGATTACGAATGGGCCAGCGAAAGAGGCAGAGTCGGAATCTAATCCGGAAACTGTGAGCGCATGAAGCAATCAACTTGCATCGTCCTTGCCGCTCTGAACATGCTGATCGCAGTGGGTGCAGGCGCCTTTGGTGCGCATGGACTTAAAGCCATCCTGAGTATAGATATGCTGGCGGTATGGCAGACCGCAGTGCATTACCAGATGGTGCATGCGCTGGGTTTGTTCGGTTTGGGATTGTTGAGGGCGCAATGGCCGGATGCGAATTTGTTAGGTTGCTCTGCGGTGGCGATGCTGTTTGGTATTGTCGTTTTTAGCGGCAGTCTTTATGCGCTGGCACTGAGCGGTATTTTGTGGCTGGGTGCGATCACACCTATAGGCGGCGTCGCATTTTTGGTGGCATGGGGGATGCTGGCGTGGTGCGCTTACCGCCGCCAGTCATCGTCATTCAATTAAAGCTAGTCTGACGTTTTAATCTCAAACATAGCGAGTCAATCTTTTGCGAGATTACTCGCTATATTTTTGCACCGCGCGTTGGTAAGCTGGGCGCGCCTCGACCATCTCCACAAAACGCGTCAGATTAGGGAAGGCATGGCGCCCTGCATTGCGCACGCCAACTTGTGCCACAAATGACAATTGCACATCAGCTGCCGTCAATGCATCGCCGACAAAATAATCACGACCTTCTAACTCTGCATTCAAATACCCCAAATGATTTGCGATCTCGCTATGAATGCGTGGATGCAATGGCGCGCCTGCGTCACCCAGTCGACCCACATACAGCTTCAACAATAAAGGTAACATGGCTGAGCCTTCGGCATAGTGCATGAATTGCAGATAGCGATAATAATCAGCGGTGCCACGTGCTGGCACAAATTGCCCGTTGCCATATTCAGCCACCAGATATTCCAGAATTGCACCTGATTCAATCAAGACCAAATCCTTATCTTTAATCACCGGTGCTTTGCCCAAAGGATGAATCGCTTTCAGTTCTGGTGGTGCCAGACGGGTTGTCGCGTCGCGGTCATAGCTGATGACGGTGTAGTCTAAGGCTAACTCTTCCAGCATCCAGGTAATACGACGGGAGCGGGATTCTTTCAGGTGATGGACTTCTATCATAGCGGCCTCAATGAGATAGGTGGTTGAACGATAAGACCCTCATTATGCCGAGATTTGTATAAGCCTGCTGTAATGTACCGCATAGAGCTGGACGGACGTGGTTTTTGTGGAATGCTTAGAAATGGCACAACACGCAATCTGGTTACAGGTCATTTTGGATTAACCTTCTGTTAACATGCTCCAATCAGGGCATCGACAAAACAAATACCCATCTTGAATAACTGGGTATCTCTACATATACTCTAAACAAGCGTTAATAAAAATTAATGCGGTAATGATCAAGCCGATCATGATTAAGATGTTTTGGCCCATGCAAATAGCATCCCACACTCGCCTTTCTTCCAAATTGTTGCGAAAAACAATTTATATATTGCAATCACATCTAATCAATAGTTAAAGAACATGGACAACGTTCGTATATCCGAAAGAGCCTTGGAATACACGTTGAATGGTTCAGCGAGTTCTCTGAAAAAAACATTGAGGGGAATTCTTTTCCAATCTTTGCTGTTCGTTGCGGGACTCGTATTCGGTAACCCAGTGGTGGCGGCAGAACAGCGACCGCTCACAGTTGTATTTGCCGAAGGCCTTGAACCGCTTTGCTGGGAAGAGGGCGGTAAGGCAATGGGTGAGCAACCTGAAATTGCGGAATATGTGTTAGCCAAGTTGGGCATTAAAGCGAAGTTTTTGTTTTTGCCATGGGCCAGGGCGCAGTGGATGATTAAAGAAGGTACGGCCGACCTGATGATGACCACTCCGACAAAAAACCGGTTTGATTACGCGGTGTTTGGGAAAGAAATGACGACGCCGAACTACTGGAACGTCTTTGTCAGGAAAGATGATTCTGAGTTAGTTAAAAAAACTAAAAACTTTACTACCCTTGATGATCTTAAACCCTATCCTATATTGGATTTTTTTGGTAATGGATGGACGGAAGCGCATTTAAAGGAATCAGACGGGTTCAAGGTGCACAAAGCCGCAAAGATGCAAGATATCGTGCGTTTGATGGGAATGGGGCAAGGCAGCTTAACGATTAATTCGTCAACCTCGATGAATTGGTTTTTGAATAAACTGCATATGACAGATGTGATTGAAGAGATCGCACTGGAGACGCCAGAGACGAGATTCCAAATGGTGTTTCAAGTTTCAAGAAAGTCACCCTGGATGCAGAAAGGACTCGTCAAGAGTTTGGATGCTGAATTGCAGAAAATGAAGTTAAATGGAGAATGGTTAAAAGTGCTGAAGAAGTACAAGGATCCTTACGGCACAGGCGCCCCATTCAAAGCATATGCGCAGGCTGAAGAGTTCTATCAAGATTATGATCGCTACCCGATTTTCAAACCTGATTTTTAGAATTCTCTGTTAAGCGGGGTCGTTCAATGGATACTGTTATCGTTTGCAGGTAAAACGGCATCTTTACTACATTGATTTTCAATAATTAAAACGGTCAAACCTCGTAAAATCAAGCTGGGGGATGGCAGCAAAGAAGGCGACGCCAAGACTGCGCCGTGCGGGTGCCGTCACTGCGTATCGGTACAAATTGCTTTGTCTACAGCGGATAAATTCAAAACCAACATCCAAACCCTAACCTCATATCAAAAAACTTGCGAATATTCCGCTGTTCTTCAAGCAGGTGAGTGTTAAGGGTGTTAGCAAACTATGAAACAGTTAGCTTGTGTAGGTACTGTTATTTTTTTACAGGTTTTCCGGCAGTCTTTTTAGGGATAGATGGCGGCTTGACGCTTGCTTTTATGACTGCGCTAGCTGCTGCCCTGCTGACAGGCTTCGCTTTGGCCGGAGCGGTTTTAGTTACTGATTTGGCGACCGTTTTTGTAGTGGCTTTCGGCTTTGCTTTGGAAGCAGTGGCTGGTTTATTTCGTGCTTTTGTCGACGCTGCTGATTTTTTGTCGTTATTGGCATTGTTGGTCGTGGCGGCGACACTCTCCGTGACACCTGGTTCGCTTTCTAAAGCTTTGCTGACCGCTTGTTTAAACTGATCTTGCAACAATCCCCACCACGCGGCGGGTGTTGCGAATGGGGCGCTGGCATCTGGTGTGCTGGTGGTCTGTGATGGATTGTTTGCGCTGGATTCGCCGGTAGTGGCTTCGGCGCTTGTGCTTGCGGTGGTTTCAGTCTGTTCAGGAGGCATGTCGATGTCGTCATCCTCTTCCTCTTCGACCGCAGGCTCCGGAATCTTGTGACTTCCAGCTGGCATAGGCCAATCGGCGTTACTCGTATGGCTTTCTGCTTTTGCTGTTGGCGCAACAGGTGCAGTCGCTTGCTGTGCGTGTTGGGCAAAACTCTCACCCAACGATTGCAAAGCGGCGATAGTTGCACGTTGCACTTCGAGCGCTTGTATCGTGCCGCGCAACATATTCATATTGACGTTCAGCCAGGATTCTACCGTCTTCAAATCCTTGATTTTTTTATCCAGCTCATCCAGGGACATCGGTGGTGCAACCATGCCTGGGATATTCATACTACCCCACAGATTTTTTATAAAACCTAGCGGATCGGACATGGAATTCAACCCGGATGTATCAGAACCAGAAAACGGATTACTCATCAAAATACTCCTGTGTTTGCGGCGGATTTGCGGAAGACTTAATTAATTGTTCATCTTGCATGAGCTTGGCAATGTCGTCAATCTCGATTCAAAAAAAGCTTCGGTTTTAAATCCATAGCCACTGCCTTCATTATCAAAGCGGGTACCGGCTTCGCCCTTTTTTTGCATCACTGAAACGTACAAAGGCTGTAGCAATTGATGATCTTGCGCGCGTATTTGTGCTTGATGAAAGCCATTTGAATACGTTGTACCCTCAAGTGCTTTAGCAACTGCAACCGCTTGCGTGGTATGTGCTTTTTCTATGGCGCGACTCAACATTTCTATCATCACGTGCATACGCAAATGCAGGTAATCTTCTTGTGGATCAGGATAGCGCAAACGGAAGGCCTGATAAAACGCGTCACTGGCTTGACCGCCCACGTTTGGATGCCATTCGGCCACTGCTCTGACGCGACCAACACCAGCATCGCCGATCGCAGCCGGTGCCCCCAATGCGTTGGCATAAAAGGTATAAAACTTCAAATTCATTCCGGCATCCTTGGTTGCTTTGATGAGCAAAGTCAGATCGTTGCCCCAGTTGCCAGTGATGACGGTATCAGCGCCACTGGCTTTAATCTTAGCGGCATAGGGGGCGAAATCTTTGATTTTGCCAATCGGATGCAGATCTTCTCCAACGATATGGATATCCGGACGTTTGCTGCCCAGCATACTGCGTGCACTTTTATTGACGCTGCGACCAAAACTATAATCCTGGCCAATCAGATAAACATTTTTGGCATGGACGTCGTTTTTGATGACCTCCGTTAATACTTGCATGCGCATATCGGCATTTGCATCAAATCTAAAATGCCAAAAGCTACACTTGTCGTTCGTTAACGCCGGATCGACGGCGGAATAATTCAAAAACAGAATGCGGTTATCTGGCGCACGTTGATTGTGTTTGTTGATCGCATCAATCATCGCCAATGCAACGGCCGAACTATTCCCTTGAATGACAAAAGGAATATGCTGATCGGTGACCTGTCTGAGCGCATTGAGGGATTCTTCAACACCTTGTTTGTTATCGATGATGGTCAGCGCCAAATAATGCTTGCCATCAGGCAAAGTCACACCGCCGCGCGCATTGATATTGTCGATTGCCATTTGTACATTGCGTTGTACTGCCTGGCCAGCATTGCTGAATGGGCCACTCATGCCTTCTATCATCGCGATACGGATTGGTGCCGGCGCAGCACACGCATGGTCTGTGCTGACCAATGAAATTTGCACACTGATTACAATTAAGCAGGTAAGGCGTTTTAAAAAGTGAAAGGGCATAAGTGAGGCGGAGTTTTATTAAATTGAATGGAAAACGAAGATATTGTCGCAAGTGTCGAAAAAGCACGAAAAAGCGCGAAAAAGTAACAAACGACAAAGCAGGTATTTTAACCGCATCAAAAAATGCAAATATCGCGTACATTCGTGCAAGCGTTTACACTCACGCCTATGACATTGCCTAACTCTATTACTTTGCGCTCACCTTTTCGGTTTAGTTTGCTGGTGTTTGCCGCTTTGGCCTTGCTGCTCCATTATTTGCTATGGGGTGCGGTATCAGATATCGCCAAGCCCACTACCTCCAGTCCGATAAGCGAAAAAATGGTGACTGTGCAATTGGCGGAGCCCGCAGATACCACGAAGGTAGTAGTGAAAACGGCACCGCCTGTGGCAAAGCCAGCCCCTAAAGCTCTCACTAAGGCAGCGCCAAAAGCTGTTACCGAAAAAACGACCGACGCAGATTCTGCGCCCACAACAGAGCCGTCCGTGGTGCAAGATAGTGCACCAACGGCTGAATCATCCAATGAACAGAATAGGGCAGGCAGTGAAACGCATGTCAGTAAAGCATCTGACGATACTCCTGCTGCTCCGGACGCAACGAATAATTTCAACGTTGTCGATAAGCCAGTAATTGAAAATAAGCCGCCAGCAGATGACAGCCTTGATTTATCCGGCCTCAGTATCTTGCCGCCGCCGTCTGGGAAAATGAATTTGAAGGTAATTTACGTCGCCAAAAATATGAACCCAGTTTATGGTCTGGGTGAAATTCAATGGTCAATCAAGGATAGTAAATACCAAATGCAAATTGAAGCGTCGCTGGATCTTTTGATCACCACACTGCGTTTGTATAAACTACAAAGTGATGGTGCTATTGGCGATCATGGTATCGCGCCGAAAATGATGAGCGAAACCCGGCGTGGTCGTAGCGAAACTGCCACGCATTTTAATTACGACACGAACACGATTAGTTTTTCTGCGACCACGAATACCGTAGAGATGAGCAAAGGTGCGCAGGACAGGGCAACTGTTTTTATGCAATTGGCAGGTTTGGGTATCGCCGCACCAGAACAATTTGTTGCAGGAAAAAAGATAACGATACAAGTTGCTGAAAATCGCGAAGCGGATAAATTTATTTTTGTTATTTCCGGACAAGAGGAAATTCAAACTTCACTTGGAAAACTACAAACCTGGCACGTCACACGCCCACCGCGCCCGGGCTTATACAATTCGACATTAGAACTCTGGTTCGCTCCCGCGTATCATTGGTATCCGGTGCAAATCCGCAATACGGAACCGAATGGTGCCGTTACGACTCAAACAGCCAGCAAGATTCAATTTAATACCTCTACGGAAAAATAGTATGCGCCTCCAGTCTTTTGCTTCTCATCGCTTTTCAACGCTGTTTTGCAGTGCTGTGCTGGCACTCAGCGTCATGACGCAGACACATGCGAGTAATTCCGATATGGCGAGCAAAACGGTGTTTCAGTTGCCACCTGCTGCCGAACTGCAATACAACATCAAAGCCAAACAAAGCGGCATATCTTTGGGGGGATCGGCCAGCGTTAAATGGTTGGTGAGCAACCATAGTTATCAAATTCTGACCGAAACACGCGCCATGTTATTTGGCAAAATTCTCGATGCGAGCAGTGTTGGCAGTATCGATAATTTTGGTCTGGCCCCCGAAAAATTTGTAGAAAAGCGTTTTGGAAAACCAGCGACCACGACTGGTTTTAATCGCGATAGCAAAACCATCTCGTTCACGGCATCCGCTGAAACTTATCCAATCAAAGGCGGTGAGCAGGATCGTACCAGCGCAACATGGCAATTAGTTGCGCAGGCGCGCGCAGCGGGTGAAAAATTCAAACCGGGCTCTGAGTGGAAAATGTTTGTTGCTGGTCGCCGTGATGCGGAAGAGTGGATTTTCAAGGTTGTTGCTAGCGAAAAAATCACTACCGCTATGGGTGAAATTAATACGGTGCATATCAGTAAAGCACCGCCGCCTGATTCCAAAGATCAGACGCTGGATATCTGGCTTGCACCCGAGATGGAATGGTATCCGGTCAGGTTGAAATTCAGTGACGCGAATGGCGAATACATCGATCAAACCTTGGAAAGTGTGACTAAGCTTTAGGAGCATGATGTGCTTGATCGATTATGGTTGTCAGGGCAGGTGTGATCGGCTAGTCTCTAATGCTCATGTATAAAAACATCATAATCGATATTTAATTATCGATAAACGATAAAAAATACTTGATATTTAATTTTATCAGCCTAGAATAAGCTTCATCATTTCCTGTTATGGAGCTTTGTTATGCCACCTTCTTCAAAATCACGCGTTGTTGCTATCGGTCAGGTCAGTTCTTATCTGATTTGGTTCACCGTGCTTTCTATGTTCGTTATTTTGGTGTGTGCTCTTGCTGCGTTAGGCATAACGTGGATGAGCCTTCCTTCCGGTGATCTTAATATCGTCAGGCTGATACTCCAAAGCATTAACCCTGGAGATGATTACTTTGATTGGATAAAGAGACGCGGTGTGACGTCTGAGGCGCGGATTTTTCTGATGTTTTGTATTGTGGCGCTGGCGGCAAGTCTGGAATACCTGATGCTGCAATTGAATCAATTGCTGACTTGCTTCTCGAGTGGAGAAATTTTCAATCGCAAAGCAATTGGTCATGCTCGTTATGCGTTTTATGTCGCATTCTTTAGTAGTTTATTTTATTACGCCGTGCAATTGCTGGTGCTGACTTGTAGTGTGATGTTCTGGCAGGATGGCAAGATCAGTTATTTTTTCAGGATCTTCGCTGATGCACTTGGCGATACGGTGTGGGTAGGAATTTCTTTGTTGATTATCTGGTCTCTGGAAATTGGCGCTGAACTCAATGACGAAGTAGAACTCACGATCTGATCATTATGCCTATTATTGTTAATCTCGATGTCGTGTTGGCACAGCGAAAAATGCGCCTGAATACCTTGTCAGCCATTGTCGGTATCACAGTGCAAAATTTATCTGTGTTGAAGACCGGAAAAGCCAAGGCAATCCGGTTTGATACCTTAGAAAAAATTTGTGCGATCTTGAACTGTCAGCCTGGTGATATTTTGGCCTATACACCTGATACTAATGGGGTTACACAGACGGATAACCATGATCTGGACAGCGCAACAATATCTGAGGCAGATGATCAGATTGATTCCTGACGAATAAATGGGCCTACGCACTCATGCAGATTTTCTTCAGAGCAGAGTAAAAATTGTGTGCCGTCTGGATGTAACAAGATATAGTTGATTGCAATGTCGCCAATCGGGGATTTGTCCCCCGTACAGTCAGCTTGGCCATTGTGTTTGACGATTTTATCAATCCATTTATAAAAACCACGCGCACTAGGATAGTCGGAAATACGGAAGACTGATTCACTCACCTCTCTGCCACTGATGGTGCGCTTAGTGCCATTTGCTCTCAGGTTATACACTTCGTAACAAGCGAATTCTGGTAGTTCGATTTTCCAGGCGCCAACTAAGGGATGATCGGCGCGCAAAGGCGTACGTCTGATTTCTTGGCTAAATGCGACGTTGGTGCAGAGTGTCATTAACGTTGCAATAAGCATAGCGCGTTTCATGATTTCTGCTCCTGTGGCCCGGTGAAAGTAATGTTGCGCGGAAACTGGATGATGTTTACACCATAAATTGTCTGCTGCGAGTAGGCAAGGTCTTTTTGTCGAACATATAAAAAATTTTGCTTACTTTTGAAGCTCAACCGACACTAGACAGCATTTGATCAAATTGTTCGTCATGGGCGGGGTCAGGCAGACTGGTCTTCGTGATCAGATGCTCGCTGAATGCAGCCTGTATTGCTGCCTCTTCGGGTAACAGTTTAACGTGCCAACGGATTAGTCTCAATTCGGCATCTTTACATGCTTTATTTTTTTTGGCATCCGCGTCCTGCTGGTAGAAATTATGTTGACTCGCGTCATCTAGCTCTATCGCGGCAACGACGCTGAAATCTCTATTGCAGACGACAAAGTCGAAGCTTAAGCGGTTGATACGATTATTCCACTCATGAAAATCTGCACTTGGCTTGATGTTGAGAACCCGCGCCATATTGACTTGGGCGAGGACGATGTAATCAGGCAAAGCCTTAATCAGTCGAAAATACAGCACTTGTTCGGCTGCTCCCATGGGGCGCTTGACATAATAAGGCCAAACTTGTTGGTTATTGGTTGGACGTTGTGTTTTTTTAAACAGACGACCAACGATCAGTGCTAAAACAAAAGCGATGAGAAAAATGATGACCGTTTTCACAGCGAACCTCTTTAAAAGTTAAAATATTGTCACTAAAATCTATCTTGAGACATTAATATAAAAAAGGCAATACTTTATTTGCTGTGGTATTGTTGTTTTTTGTATATTATTTTAAATTTTACATGTTGCTTCAGATGTCGGCAGCTGACGGCATACTCTTTTAATTGAGAAATTTTTAATTTAAATTCTCTTAAATTAAATTAATTTTAATCTAAAGTTAATAAAATTGATCTAAATATCAATAAAAGTCTCCCATTAGAAAAATATAAATATAAACACATCTCGTCATTCGGCAATAATTTTCGGGATAGGTAATTTCATCCCATGGCTTGATATATCAAGTGGTATTGTTGCTAAATTTACACTATCGGCTATTTATGGAGCAATTTAATGACAGGGCGAGCGTAATATGTGTGCTCTGATAACCGTTGTCGAGGTGCCAGGCGGGAAACTTAGTTGGTGATAAAACTGCGCAATATGTTTGCCAGTTCTTGTGGTTTTTCGAGTGGTGACATGTGACCACACTGATCCAGAACTCGAAAAGTCGGATGTGGCAGCGCTGCTGCTATGTTTTCTGCCTCACTCAAAGATCGCATCTGATCCTGACGACTGGCGACGACAAGTGTCGGACAGAAAATTTTTTCAAAATCGGCATAGCCATCTTCACGGACGATGCTCAATTGCCGGATAAATACTTCGCGGCCCAACGCCAGAGACATGTTTTGCATTTGCATCAGTAAGGTCGTGTTATCGGTATTGTCAGGATGTAAGGCGCGTTTCAAGGCAGTGATGGTCTGACCTTTGTATGGAAAAATTTTCAGCATTTTTATTTGTTGCTGATTGCGCTCTATTTCTTCGGATGTCGTAGCGCGTGCCGAGGTATTAAGCAGGATCAGTTTGCTGATTTTTTCTGGTGCCATCAAGGCGACGCGGCGGGCGACATAACCACCCAAAGAAAAACCAATTAGTATGCAAGACGAAGGTAACTGAGAAATGATACGTGAGGCGATCGCATCAATGCTGTCGCCATGATTTAAATCGGAAAAATGAACAGAACCTAGTTCCTTTAGATCCGGAAGTATCATTTCCCACAAAAATGTATTGCACATAAAGCCAGGTATGAGCACGATATCTGTGTCATTGGGGATAGGGTGTTGCGCATGTTTCTTCACTTCATGCTTTCCATCAACGGCTGCGTTGGGTGTTATTTCTTTTGACGCAAGCTCTGTAACAAGTTATCGACTTCGGCACTCAAAGGAATTCCGTGTTGCCGCAATAATCGAATATGTAAAACCATATTTTCCAGCACCAGCTTAGCCGCTACTGCCAGTAGCGTAAGTTGCCTGTCTTCGACGCTGAAGCTATCTAGCTTTTCTGCCATTTCACACAAGTGGTCGGCAATCAACGTTCTTAACTGATCATCTTCAAAAGGAAGATCCGCGAAGTCGATAGGGTCTTCGGTTTCTACTTCCTTCATCAACAACGTAAGCTGTTCAGGTGTGATGGTCATAAATCGGAGTTCATGAATACTATATCAAAATAAAAAATGATTTAGTTCATTGTAGACAGTAGGCAGTATTCCACAAAGACCATGCAACTAAAATTAACATATAAGCGCACGATACAACGAGATAACTCGATTGTGACTTTGGCGCTAAATAAAATTATTTAATCACCAAAAGGATAACGCCGTAGTAAACGTAAATTTTCTCCAGGATGGGCTTCATGAAACAAAGCAATACTGCGTATGACAAGCGGTTCGCCGATATCAAAATGACGACCAGCTGCTTTCAGCATGGCATCGACAGAGTCAGTATTATTGAGACTATCTGTGATCGTCATATGAAACCGATATTCTTCTGCTGTATAAGGATATCCCCAGTGCTGCAACAACCTCAGTTGCCGCGCACTTAATTGTTGTTGCTGACGGCGCGCTAATTCTTCTGGCTTGAGTGCTGCACGCAAATGATCAAATTGACTCACGCATTGCATCGCTAACTGATTCAATAAGCTGGTGTCGCCAACCGGGCGAATCGCCAGAAAGTCGCCCATCCATTCCAATTGTGGAGAGGGAACTTCTGTCGCTTGTTGCCGCCGACAAAAAGCCCGCAATGCCATCTCCAGATCTTCTACTTGATGTCCGGGAGCTAATCGAAATGGTGCTTTTAATGTCGCGTGGAAGCCATAACGCCGTGCGTCTTTAGTCAGATTTTGCAAAACATTGGGTAGCACGCTCGGGATGCGGATTTGTTCAATGCTATCTGATGTTTCAGGATCGCGCCCTAGCCACTGGCAGCCAGCATGCCACCACTTGCTGTCTTGTTCTGGTGCAAAATAAAGTGCGTAACGGCTCATATTTCTACTGTTTAGTTACCGACCTGATCGGTAGGGAAACGCAAAGAATCACGTAACAAAAATCCCATAGGCATATTCATATTCGAACCCTTTGGTGGAATGGGGCGCATGAACCAATGGTCGTAAATTTTATAAATCTCGCCGTCGTTGATGATACGTAGCATCTCGGTATCGACAATTTTTTTGAATCCGGGTTCATCTTTTCGCATCATGATCGAATAGGGTTCTACCGAAAGGGCATCGCCGACAATCGCAAAGTTGGCCGGATTTTTAGAATCTGCGCGCAAGCTGTATAGCAGCACGTCATCCATAGGGAAGGCATCAGCTTTGTTTTCTTCTACCATTTTGAACGAATCCTGGTCGGTGTTGCCTTCGATGAGTTTGATATTGAGTGAGTTAATATCGTTGCGATCAGCCAGCAGTTTCACGGTAGTCGTGCTCTTGGTCGTAACGATGGTGCGGTTACGGAACTGATTCCAATTTTTTATGCCACTGTCAGCCCTGACTAAAGCTTTGACGCTAGAGAAAAAATGCGGAACCGTAAAATCAAATTTTTTACGTCGCTCGGCGTTATTCGTGGTACTACCGCATTCCAGGTCAATCTTGTCTTCCAGCAATGCGCTAAAGCGGGTACTCGAGTCAACCGGAGTAAACTGTACTTTGAGATTTGGTAGCTTCAATTCTTTCTTGATCGCGTCAGCCACCTTCGAACATAAATCAATGGCGTAGCCCGCGCCCTGCCCATTTGCACCAATAAAAGCAAATGGTGGACTTTCTCTGACACCTATTGTCAGTGTTTGCGTTTTTCGGATTTTTGCCAGCGTGTCGGATGCAGAAGCATGCGCCGGAGTGAATAGGCTGATCAGAACGGAAAAGTACAAAACGGCATAACGCATAATGTATTCCTGATGAAGTGGACAAACAGATGTCGATAAAAGAGAGGTTTAAAAACTAAAAAATTCGATTGGTAAAAAAGTTAAAATAAAAAATGATTTACCTGATTCAATTTAACAGTCTATTCTCAATACAAAAGAGTGAATTCTGGCTTTTTTCTTGAATAAGATTTTGTGCTTGGAAAAGTGGTATCACGTGAAAGTTAATGATTTAAATGAATGTCATCAAAGCGATAGTTATTTTTTTTACAAAATTTCCTATCTTTCGCTTATGGTGTAAGTAATTTGCGCGGCAGGTATGGTAATGTGCTGCCCGTCGTGGTTTCTCTAAGGCAATTAGTTCATGAATTTTACGCAAGTCACTGAGTTTACTATTCGTAATGCTCGCATCGTTACCGCTGATCAGGCGTTTACTGGCAGTGTCAATGTAGGGCATGGCGAGTTCAGCGAACTGACCTCTGGCTGCCATGGTTTGGCTGGCGACGATTGGCATGGTGATTATTTATTGCCTGGTTTAGTTGAGTTGCATACCGATAATGTAGAAAAACACCTGTTGCCGCGCCCAAAAGTAGGTTGGCCTGTGCAATCGGCGATTTTGGCGCACGATGCGCAGGTGGTTGCAGCTGGTATAACGACAGTATTGGACGCTATTGCGGTCGGAGATCTGGAGCCGGATAGCTTCAGAACGCAGACGCTTCAAGCTTGCGTTAAAGGATTTGACGATGCGCGCGAAGCTGGATTATTACGTGCCGAGCATTATTTACATCTGCGCCTTGAACTAGGAGAGCAGGACTTATTGTCGCTGTTTGCACCCTTAGCCCGACATCCACGTTTAAAGTTGGTCTCTTTGATGGATCACACTCCCGGTCAACGACAGTGGACGGACTTAGACGCCTACCGTATTCAGGTCGCTGGCAGGCATGGATGGTGTGACGAAAAAGTCGATGCAATGCTGAAGATATTTTCGGATCGGCAACAGCGATTTGCAAGCCAGAATCGGGAAAAAATCAGGCATCTTTGTCATGACAATACGCAAGTGATTCCACTGGCAACGCACGACGATACGACGCCAGAACATGTGTTTGAGGGTGTGCGTGATGGTGTGAGTATTTCTGAATTTCCGACTACTTTGGTCGCAGCGCAATGCGCGCGCGAGAAGGGATTGGCGATAGTGATGGGTGCGCCGAATTGCGTCAGAGGCGGATCACATTCAGGCAATGTTGCAGCGGCTGAATTAGCGCGGCACGGTTTATTGGATATCTTGTCTTCGGATTACGTACCAGCGAGCTTGTTGCACGGGGCATTTTTATTGCAAGAGCATGGTTACTCTTTGCCGCAGGCTATTGCTACTGTCAGCAGGACTCCTGCTCGAAAAATAGGCATGAGTGACCGAGGTGAAATTGCTGTCGGGCTACGTGCAGATTTCTTGCGTGTCAGAATGTTTCAGGGAGTGCCAGCCGTGATCGGTGTATGGAAGCAAGGACGCCAAATCGCCTGAACGTCGGGTCTTATTCGCGCTACAGACGCGATCCCCCTTTGCTGTGATGCGCTTTCCATGCCAGATCTAATGCCGACAAGGCCTCAACGGCGCCCGCAGCCAGGCCCAGGTCTGCCTTGCCTGAGACTGTCGGTTCGCGCACATTGATACGGATGAGCCTGCCACCATACTGTTGCACAATCCTGTGACTGAAATGACGCACCGTTGGTATTGCCGTCCCGGCACCAATTTCGATCACGAGTGGTCTGGACACCGTTTGTAACCAACGTTCCTGCCGATCGGCTTGCTGTTCTTGATGCTGCTCCAGCCAATTCCAATCTTGAAACATCAGAATGTTCGGACGCGCCATGCCACCACAACGGGGGCATGTTGGCGCTGCATTTTCGAGCCGGCAGTTGATGGTATCAATGACGGGCTCGAATTTGTGTGCAGACCAGATTGTCTCACTGCAAGGCAACATGCATTGCAGTCGGTGGATAGAACCATGACATTCATTGATACGTTGAGGATCAAACCCTGCCAGCTGAAATTGGCCGTCCACATTGCTGGTAAAAATACTATAACCCGCTGCTTTCGTGGCGGCCCATTTAAGTAAAATGCGAAATCCCTCATGGGGTACGGTATTTCTGTATAGATTCAACCTGTGTCCATAAAACCCCCACGCCTGCTGAGGCCTTCGACGGAAAGCGGCTGGCGTCGCGATTTCATGAAATGCTATTTTTTGCGCTCCCAATGCTGGGTAAGCGTTCCAAAAGCCTTCGGTACCCCGAAAGTCAGGTAGGCCCGAATCAACGCCTATGCCTGCACCAGCAGCAATCATCAGTGCATCAGATTGTTCCAGTAGCCCAATGGCATGGTTTAACTGACTTTCGGTAAGCATGATGTGTTTGCCTGCGGTGTTTGTCCGTGTGAATTTACAACACTTTGCCATTAATAATTACGCAACACAATAGTAAAGCCTGTATTTGTTACTCAGCTTACTGCAGATCGCTTGCGCGTTATAACCCTCTTCACTTTCAAGGCAATCAGTGATGAGATTGTACTAATAAATTTAAATAATAATTTAATAAGACATTCGCGCTTGAATGTTTATTGCTCATTGACAACATTGTGGCTAAAGGTTAGCGTCTGTCTCCGATGAAAACCGGTATCCGATTTTAAAGTTTTCACGTCTTGGGTCTTATCGAAGATTATTCCGGCGGTGCATGGTGCTCAAGGCGTTACACTTGTACGCCCAGGTGCCAATCGCTGCTGGAGTATTTTTGCTTAAGTCATACCTAAAATCCTGGAGAAATAATGCGTATCAAATCTATTGTTATCTGTGCCTTACTCAGCGCGAGCGCAACTTCTGTGTGTTTTGCAGAACAGGCGCCAATCCGAATTGGCATTATCGGACCATTCAGCGCCAAGTCTTCGCTGGACATGGGTGAAAGTGTTCGTGGTGGTGCGCGTGTTTTTGAAAGCGATTTGAACCAGATCGGTGGTGTCCTTGGGCGAAAAATCGAACTAGTCGAACGCGATGATCAAGCCAAACCAGAAGTTGGTATGGCGATGGCGAAAGAATTAATCGAAAAAGAAAAAGTTGTTGCAGTCGTCGGTTTTGCCAATACTGGTGTTGCCTTGCAGGCAGCGACCGTTTTTCAAAATGCCAAAATTCCGCTCATTATCAGTGGTGCGACTGGTGCCAAAGTCACTCAGCAATTTATGCCGCCAGCAGTCCCGAATAGCTATATTTTCCGCGTTGCCGCAAGTGATAGCTTGCAACCCGTTTCCATGCTCACTGAAGTGATTGATAAACGCAAACTGAATCAGATTGCGATTTTGCACGATGACACCCCTTATGGTCAGTTTGGGAAAGATAGTCTGCTCGCCGAAATGAAGCGTCGCAACTTGACGCCGGTCGCCGTTGAAAGCTTTAAGATTGGCGATCTGGATATGACGAAACAAGTGCTGCGGGCAAAGCAAACCGGAGCACAGATTATTGTCACCTATTGTCTGGCCAATGAAGCAGCAGCGGTGGCTAATAGTATGGGCAAGGTGAAAGCCAACATTCCTTTAGTTGGTTCGTGGATTTTGTCGCATCATGGATTTATCGAACAAGCAGGGGCGAATGCTGAAGGTGCTCGTATGCCAGTGACCTTCATCGAAAACGAATCTACCCGTAGCGATGGTTTTGTGCTGTCGTATTTGCGTCTGAACAATACCAAACGTATTCCTTCAGCCGTTGCAGCGGCGCAGACCTATGATGCGCTGCGCATACTCAGTTTGGCCATTATGCAGGCTAATAGCACTGCACCTGATAAAATTAAAAACGCTTTAGAAGATATGAAATATGAGACGACATCAACCGTGGTGACGCGCTACAAAAAGCCATTTTCTAAAAACGATCATGAAGCGATTACTCAGAATATGCTATTCATGGGAGAAATTCGTCGCGGAAAAGTGACCTACGCTTATAAAGAAGATGAAAGAAGTTCGCTGATTGTACGTAAAAAATAAGTCAGAAAAAGCAGACCAGGTGGCGATGTCAGAAGCAGCTAGTGCGCTAAAACATGCTTAATAAATTGGTTTAATAAATGCCGTTTTATTTCTCGTTGTTCTTCACTACAGTCACCGTACAATCTGCTTCAGCGACCACTTGTGCTGAGACGCTACCCAGGTAGCGTCTCAATGCAGAACTCCCACGTGAACCGATGATGATGTGATCAACATCGTTGTTGCGAGCGTAATCGATGATCGCCATCGCCGGATCGGGTGACTCCAAAACGTGAAAAGTGATTTTATCGCTGTTAATATTCAAGGGGCGAGCCCAGTGTTTGAGTTCAACCAATTGTTTAACGTGAATGTTTTCACCTTGTTGTATCAAACTTTCATCCATACCGATGCGGCTGGTTTTGCGTATCGTCAGACATGCGAGTCTGGCGCCGGGTTCGGTTTGCAGCATACGGCGTGTGATTTGCCGCAGACTCTCTGCTAATTTTTCTGACCCATGGCTTAAATCGAGAGCCACCACAATAATGGGTGCTTTTGATAATTGCTCAGAAACGCTATGTTGCAACACCAAATCGGCGCCGACCGCTTTAAATCGGCGTTTCACAACCGCCAGATAACCATCTTGCTGATCTTTCTTTGCACGGGCTGTTAACGTCAGTTGCTCTGGATGTTGCAACAAAAAAGCCAGCTGCGCCGCCGTATCAAAACGTGCATTTGGATCGACTTCTAAACAACGCAAAATGATTTCTTGCAACCAGTCTGGCATATCTGCCCTGTGGTTGCGTGGTGGAATCGGGTCGCGGTACAGACGCTTTTTTAAACCGGAAACGGAGGTTGGATGTCCAAATGGACGTTCACCTGTTACCAGATGATAGAGCAACACCCCCAGCGCAAACAAATCACTACGCGGTTCATTGCGAACCCCCATCACTTGTTCGGGCGATATATACGGGCCAGTGCCCAAAGGCAGACGAAATTCTTCGTCCAGCAGATCGGGTAAGCGGTCATGGCGCGACAAGCCAAAATCAATCAATACTGCCAGTCCATTGTGGAACATGATGTTGCTAGGCTTAATGTCGAGATGAATCACATGCTGACGATGCAAATCTTGCAGGGCATTGGCGATTTTGACGCCGACGCTGACGACTTCGTCAAGTGGTAATGGTGCTTTTTCAAAGCGGCTGCGCAAGGATTCTCCGGCAATTTGTTCCATTACAATGTATGGTTGTGCATCAAAATCTCCGGAACCAAAGTACCGCGGCACGTGATCACCTTTGAGCTTCGGCATGATCATTTGTTCGACTTCGAATGCCACGATCGCAGTCGGATCATCGCTGGAAAATAGCAACGGTACTTTCATGATCAGCGGCGGCACACCGTTTTCCAGGCCGGGTTTGTTGAGATGGCGCTGGCGCAGATCGGTGACGCGCCACAAGGCCGCCATACCGCCGGTATGTAATTTCTCTTCTAGCCGGTAACCATCAAATTCCATCCCGATCTGCAGGCTGCGCGTGCTCATTTTAATTTCCGGTCAATAAACGTGCCGCGAGAGATGCGGGAAGACCAGCCGCTAAAATTTTCTTTGCAGCGCTATCATGGTCATAAGGAACGCGAAAATAGGTGAGTTCCTGCGTATCCGTATTAAATGTTGCATAGCAGGCGGCAGGATTGCCATCGCGTGGTTGGCCGACGGAGCCCGGAATAACCAGCCAGCGACGCTGTTTGCTTAACGGAATACTACTCTCAGGGGTAGGCAAAAATTCTCCGGTCTTACCCGTCAACGTCATGTGATACAAGGTCGGCATATGTACGTGGCCACAAAACGTAATCGCTGCTTTACACGCATGCATACTGCGCATGGCTTCCATCACGCCGTCAATATATTCCCATTTATCTGGTGCCCAGGCATTGGCGTGCACCAGCAACATATCCTGTAATTCTATGCGGTAGGGTAACGCCCTGATAAACGCTATTTGCTCTGCACTCAGCTGGGCACGTGTCCATTCGACGACCTGCCTTGCGACCGGGTTCATATCACCTTTGTCTTCTTGCAAGATACCGGCATCATGGTTACCCATTAATACCAATGCGCCTTTAGCGACATAATCCATCACCGTCTGTAAGACCCAGGCAGGGTCAGCGCCGTATCCGACAATATCGCCCAAAAAAGCGTAGCGCGTTACTTTTTGTTGCTCCGCGTGAGCCAGGCATGCTGAAAGTGCTTCGCGGTTCGCATGGAGGTCGGTCATCAAGGCTAGCAGCATAATATGTTCAGCGTCAGGTAAGTGAAAATAATGTTGAATGTCATTACGCGGCAGGCGCGCTACTAGTACAGATTGAGTGTATTCCTTTCTGAATATTAAGGCTTGATCCTAACTCTAAGCTTACAAATCACCTCATAAAGCTGATTGCAAACCGCTTTTGTATTGTAGATAACCGCGAGCCCGTAATTCGCAAGCAGGGCAGGTACCGCAGCCATGGCCCCATTCATGCAACTCACCACGTTCACCGAGATAGCAGGTATGCGTGTCAGCGCGGATCAGATCCACCATGGCGCTGCCGCCTAAATCTTCTGCCAGTTCCCAGGTTTGTGCTTTGTTGATCCACATGAGCGGCGTTTCCAGCTTCAAGCGCGTCGCCATGCCCAGATTGAGCGTGACTTGCAATGCTTTCATGGTGTCATCACGACAATCTGGATAACCAGAGAAATCCGTCTCGCACATGCCACCTACCAGTACATTGAGACCGCGGCGATATGCTAACGTTGCCGCTACCATCATAAACATCAGGTTGCGCCCGGGTACAAAGGTATTGGGTAAGCCATTTTCCTGCATTTCGATGGCAATATCTTCAGTCATCGCGGTTTGCGACAATTGCGAAATTAATGACAAATCGATCATATGATCTTCACCCAGACGCGCTTGCCATTCGGGCGAGAATTGACGCATTTTTTTTAGCAAGTCTGGTCTGACTGTTAATTCGATGGCATGTCGCTGACCATAATCAAAACCTATCGTCTCGACATGCGCATAGCGTGACAAGGCCCACGCGAGGCAGGTAGTAGAATCTTGTCCGCCGCTAAACAGAACAAGGGCACGATCGTTTTCGAAGATTGGTTTCATATCGCAAAGTAAAAAGTTGAGGCTGAATTGTAAAATATGGAAACTCTTTTTACATCTAGCTACAGTGATGGTAAGGTTCGTCTGATACGAATGTTAACGCAAGCCCATGAGTTTTTCTAAAAAATTTCTTTCCTCTTCCTTGCTGTCCGTCATCGATCAAGGCATGTTGAGTGCCTTGAATTTGCTGGTCGGCGCCTTGTTGATACGCATGGTCGACAAGAATGATTACGGCTTATATGGACAATTGTACGCTGGCGGCCTGCTTGCTGGTCTGGTGGTCGATTCATGGATTGCGGGTCCGCTGACAACTGTTGCCAGTGCTGTACATGAGAATACACGCAAACTCTTATTGCGACGCTATTGGTTCCGACAGATTTTTTGCACCTTGTTGATGGGTGGATTAGCTTTTTTGATCGTGGAATTTGTTCCGGCAGCAACCCAGCATGCGAATAAGAGTTGGCTGTTGGGATCGGTGTTTGGTCTCTATGTCATCGGTAACGGCTTGCGCGAATATGGTCGTACTGTTGGTTTTATCCAATCTGACATCCGGAGTGTTCTAAGACAAGATTTTGTTTATGTACTTGCGGTCATTACCGGATTGGCCGCTTTAATGTTCTATCAACACATTGACCTGATTTCGGTATTTTCTGTGTTGATGGGTTCTTCATTTCTGTGCGCTTTGTTTGGACGGGAACGCCTGATAGCCCGAACTAATACCGATTCTAAAGAGATGGATCCAGGTGATCTGGAAGTGATTGCCGGACATCAGGATACGATTACTGGTCATGGGCGTTGGGCGGTGCTTGGTGTGGTGGTTGGCTGGTTGTCGAATTATAGTTACGTGTATTTGTCCGGTGCATGGTTGGGTCTGTCAGCGATTGCTGATTTGAATGCTTCTCGCTTATTGCTGATGCCAATTCCGCTGGCAGTTGCCGCCTGGTCACGTGTCGCACGGCCTGAGGCCGGGCGCCTGATCGCCAGCCAGAATTGGTCGCGCTTAAAGAAGCTTACTTTGTTTTCGATTGCAGGGATAGAACTCGTTGTTTTAGCTTATGTTGGTTTCTTAATACTGACTCTGCCGTTATTAGAAACTTATGTCATCGGCAGCAAGTACCATGGACTTGATCCCTTGATTATGTTGTGGGGTATCTATTTTGCGGTGAATGCTGTGCGCTGGATAGGCACTTCCTGGCTGATGAGTGGTGGGGCGTTCCGTTCCATGTTTTTCTTAGGAACGGTAACGCTGATCCTGGTTGTCGGCATAACGTCTTTCTCGATTCCCTACTGGGGTTCGGCGGGCGCCATATTTGCACTGATCTTTGTTGAAATTTTTGAGACTGTCGTCGTCTGGAAATTTATTTTTCCACGTTTGCAGAAGCCGCTTGAAAGCGTTTCTGTAAATGTGTCGTAATCACCGAAATCACACGCTTTTGAGCCCAACGTGGCGTGAAAGTATGATCAGCACCTTTCAATATTTCCAGCCTGACACGCGGGCTTTTCCCTAGTAATACGCCGTGTCTGCCAAAGTTTTCGGTCATCAGATCGACGCTGCTGTCGCCCGCATCCATAATCATTAAAATTTCTGTACCACGCGCTTCCATTTGTCTGAACTGACGTGCCACTTTTCCCAAGAAATGGTGGCTTTCTATAAATTTAGTGATAAAGGCTTGCGACAAAATATGTAGCCGCTTAGTAACCCTTTGCGACAACCTAACAAAGATTTGCCGGAATTGAATCTCACCGCGCAAGACCCGCTTCCAGGTATGTAAATTGCGAATCGCTTTGACATAAAAATGGGTCGATTTGATCGATTCTTTTCGCCGCGCCTCCAGGCTATCACCTTCATTCCAGTGGTACACCAGCTGATTCATTAAAATGATACCTTTGACGCTCGCCTCTTCCATTGCGGTCAGATAGCAGAAATAGGCACCTGAGCACAATCCACCAATGACAAAAAGTTCGCTACCAAATGCAATGCGCATAAACTGCATCGCAGAGCGCATGTCATTTACGCCGCCATTCGCATACACGTCGTTTTCTTTACCTTCTGGGGTAGCTTTGCTGTATCCGATGCCAGCTTTATCGAAGCGTAAAACGGTAAACCCGTTGGCAGCAAGTTCACGCGCTAACTTTACGTACAACTGGTGATTACCGACCCGATGATTGGCGCCGATATTGGTGAGTAAAACGGTAGGGAGTGTCAGAGAAACAGAGTTAACGGGACGGCTGACAACGCCTACCATTTCTTCGAAGGAAACCAGATTTTCTGTGATGACTTGTGCGTCAATCTGCAGCGTAATAGCTGTCTCTAGATTGATCTTCTCGTTGATTGGTACGGGTTGAATATCGAACAGAGGTGCGAGCCACGCCGCAACTTCCAGCCATATTTCTTCTGGTACTTTGGTATCATGCGCATCGGGTTTCATCATGTCCGCATAGCCGGGGCTACTGCTCAGGTGCAAATGTGGATTACTTTGGTTCCAGCTATTTGCAAGTTTTTCTTCTTGTCCGGCGACATCGTCTCTGGACATAATCAATACAGGCATGTCTGGTGCGGGCATTTTCAACATGTCGAGCTTGCCGATACTGCTGCGCATTTCTGCACTAAACTCATAGCCGGTTATTTCGTCGTCGCTGATTTGCTGTTCCGGTTCAGTTTTTTCTGCTGGTGTGGATTGTTCAGCAGGTGCTGCAGCTGATGTGGAATGCAAGGAGCTCATGTTTCTCAAAACCTGCAATTCGCGGCAATAGGCGCGCCCAGAAACTGCTGGTGCTAACATCACTAATGCCGAGGCCTGGATGTCCGTGGCAACGCTGGCCGCCAACAAGGCACCCAGGCGCAGACCAAACAAGGCAATGTGTTCGATGCCAGCAATCTGACGTAACTGCGTAGCCGCAGCACTGATATTGGATTGCCAGATTGCGACTCTATCGCCGTCAAGATTGGCAGAGTCACCGCTATTGTTGTAATCAAAAAACAGGACGTCAAAACCAGCTTTCGCCAGTGTATTTGCCAAGTGTTTGTACGACAAATACGAGACCATATATTCGTGGCCGAATGGCGGACACAACACTACGCCGCACTGACGACTACCACCAAGATCACGCTTACGGGCTGGATGATACCAACCCAACAGGGGCGCATGATTTTCGCCGAACCAAAAGGCCTGCGGTGTAAATAAAATGTCTTTACTAGGATAAAGTTGGGTTGCCACGGTCAGCCTGCGGAGGGATCGGGGGTGAGATGAATCTGACATTTGACGCTACTTTGCATATTCAGACCTTGTACGCTGACTTTAGGTGTGATCGGAAGTTGTTGTGCTCTGAGACGTATTGCTTTTTTGATGCCAGGACTCAGATGGAAGTAATTGTCGTCTGGCGTCATGCCGGGAGAATTGATGTAAATAGCCTGTGCCACGCGTTGCGTCTGCAAGGTCAGCAAAAAATCACCATTGGTCTCTTGTGTTATTTCGCCGCTTAAACCCAGATCGCGTTCTGTTGCCAGATCCTGACCGCTAGTGAAGTGGTAATCACTACACAGTGGTATTTCTGCACCAGTCGTATATAAATGCAATCCGGCGAGATGGTGTCCAGCGGGGCCAAAACGATAGGCGTAAGTCGTATCTAAAAAGTGCGGCAGAATGGCATCAGCTCTTAGCATGACGCTACTGTGGGCGGCAAGCGTGATGTGTTGACGAGCCCGCGCAACGCAGGTTTCACCACGCTTGTACAAACACAGCTCCAGTTCGCCATCGAAGTTGTTCGGTGTATCGTTCACCACGTGCATTGCCAATCCGTTCAAACCTTCGTCGGTCAGGAAAACCGTCAGTGGAGCCATTGCGCGTTTTAAAAAATAGTAAGCAGCTTTGGGATTGCCGTTCGCGTCAACCACCCCCCAACCCGCACCTGCCCACAAATCACGCCAGAACCAGATCAACGCGCCGTGGCAGCCTGATCCGTGACGACGCCATTCTTGTATCGTTTGTGCCATTACTTCGCCAGTCGTGGTACGGGCTAAGGCCAGATAGCGTTCGCGTTCTGCATAGCGCAGGCGCATGGGGTCGACGCGATACAACTCGGCCATATAGTGATCGCGCACATCTTCAAAATCCCAGCCGGTGCCATTGTCACGTGGTACGCGACGTTTCCAGTCTGGATGCGGACCTGGTGCAACACCGTTGGCGAGCATGCCGTCGATCAAAGCATCGTCTGGCATATTTGAAAAACCCAGACATTCGGATGTAAAACGTACGCCGCTACGACGTGCATCGTCTAACGGGCGCAAATATGCCCCGACGCCAAAATAATGCGCGACTCCCGCATCGACCTGGAATGGCATCACGCCGCCTGCCGGGCTGGATGGCCAGTAAATGGTATCAGGTCTCAGGTTGTGGCAGAGTTGTGGCAAGGTCTCGGCAAAAAATGCATTGCGCCAAAGTGCTGGCGGCTGACCTAACATTGCTGCTTGTTGTTCGATTTCGCTGTTGCCACACAAGACGGCAATACATGGCGACATCTGCGTGCGTTGTAAAAATTGTTCAGCTTCGTTTTGTATATTCAGTGCAAACGTCAAATCGCCGACTGGATAGTCCATGTTAGCGAACATAAAATCCTGCCACACCAGTATGCCCAACTCGTCACAGAGGCGATAAAAAATCGGATTCTCATACACCATGGTGCCAACGATGCGTAGCATATTCATACCGGCATCACGCGCCAATGTCAGCATTCTTCTTTGTGCTGATTCATCAGCATTGAGTGATAGCAGATCGGTTGGCGTCCAACAGGCGCCGCGACAAAAAACCGACACGCCGTTCACATGTAAATGAAAATCGTCATTGCTTTGGATTACGTGGATATGACGGAAACCGAGTTCGCCTAAGGCAAAAAATTGAGAGACCGATTTGTCTTCTTGCTGGTAAATTACTTCGACAAACGCCGTGTATAAATGTGGTTTGCCGTGAGTGTGTGGCCACCACCATTGTGGATCGGTAAATACTAATTCGCCACGGGCTTGTATTCTATTTTCTGTCGATTGCTCAAGTTTGAGTTCTTGTGCACGATCACCCACATGCAAGCGTACCTGGCTGATCGCAATGCCAGTTTCAAACTCTAAAACAGCGTCAACGATGCCGTCCGTGCCCATCAATCGGCTATGCATTTGTTGGTTGCACAAACGAAGCGGGTTACGCATTTCCAGACTGATGGCGCGATAGGGGCCAACTGGCGCGACTGGTGGCGACCAGCCGGGCATACGCCCGATCAGACTGGTACGGAACCAGCGCAATTGCTGTTGTTCGACTAATTTGGTTTTCCAGCGCGGGCGTGGTCTGCGTTCTGCTAACAAGTTGTCGAGTGCAATGAAGCGCAGACTGAGTGTTCCGATACCTTGGATTTGCAATGCCTGCAGATCCAGACTATGCCGCACAAACATATTCTCGCAACGTGTTAATAGTCTATCGTTCCAGAAAATATCGACTACCCCAGCGAGCCCATCAAAATGCAAAAACGCGGCATCAGAACTGATTTCTGCTTCGCAAAAAAACCAGATATCGAGCGCATCAAACTGATGTTCTCCATATTGAAATTGATTCGCTTCACGTAATACCGATGCGGCGGTGCAGGGAAGTTTTGCCGGTAAGCTTTGTCTGGCGTGGATTGCTAATTCTGAAGGCGAGGAAAATGCCGACGGCGCTGTCATCACCATACGCCAGTCAGCACTTAAGAGTGGATTGCTGCTATCTGCTGAGTGATCTGCTGAGTGATCTGCTGAGTGATCTGATGGGTGACTAAATGCGTTGCTCATCATGCCTCAGCCTACCTTTTGCAGGCTATGCGTAAGTGCGGTCATACCCTGAGTCCAGTGGTGTGCCAATTGTTGTGTCAGAGGAGATAAGTCAACGGCTTTTTTCCCCATTACGGCACGTGCCGTTTTGAGTAATAAAGTTTTAGTCGTATCAGAAATACTGTCAAATTCTTGTGCCGCGATACGGAAGTCCCCTTGTCCATGTTGTTCCAGCCAACGCAAATATTGCGCTCCCAGACTAAAGCCAGCGCCCAGTTGACGTAAGGTAGCGAACGCATACGCGTGATAGGCGGCCATGCCCTGTTCTTTGAGGTTTTCAACATCGCTCAAAAATACGGGTGCGAATGCGGTGACCGGATTGTGTTCAGGTCGACGTGCAATATGTTTATGCAGCAAACTGAGGGCAATCTTTGCAAGTGCTGCGTCATCGCGTCGTTGTACCCGATCAAGTCTGACGAATTCGGCGAACAATGGCATAAACGTCGGATCATATGGTTTGCCGACACGGAAGGTTTCGACAAAATCTTCGCCGTGTAATTCATGGTAGCTGCTATTATGGAAATAGCCCATGCGTTGCGCATCGAGATCGATTTCCTGAATCGCAATCGTGGTTTTGACATGATTGCTGCGGTAATCGGTACCCGATGTATCTGGCAGATAAAAAGAATCGGATTCAGTTAAGACCAGGCGGCCACGGCGTAATTGTTCGCAGGCATTGGGTAGTAAACCACGCCAGACATTGAGTTCTTGTACGTCGATGCCATACAGTGCAAACAAGTCTTCATGCGGTGGCTTGTAAAAAGTCCACTGATCGCCATCAAAGTCATTCGCAAATACCATAGACAGGCAAGCCAGTGGATTAAGGTCTTGCGCGTGCAAAACTTCTACCCAGACATCGATATAACAATTGGTTTCCGCCCAGGCACGCTCAGCCCCGTGCAATGCATGCGGCTGGTAGCTGCTGACATCAATTTTCGGTAATGCGCACAGACTCATAAGCCAAGGATTTCGCGGGTTGCTGTTGGCCAGGTCGCGGTGTCCATGCCATGTGTTTTAAACAGTGCCATGACGATGCGTTCCAGACCAAAACCCAGACATGCTGTGTGTGCGACTTCACCACTGGCTGTGTTAATTTCAAATAGTTTACCGAAGTGATCCTGATGGTAATTGAACGAACAGACCGCGGTTGGCTTTTCTTGGGAAATCACCGGAATCACGACTTCAAATTTCAACTGTTGTTCACGTTGGTTCGCAGCCAGCATACGGCCGCCACGACCAAAGAATGGGTCGGACGCCACTTCAGAATGTGCTGGCAAACCGAGTGATTGCAGAATATCGATACCACGTTGCAGCCAGGTATCACGCCATGCGACGACCATCTCTGGTGTACCTACGCGGACAAACTCGCGGACGCGAAACGATTGCATACGGGTCGGTTCTGGTGAGGGTTCATTGCGGAACACCCAGTTCTGCATATCAACTAATTTGCCTTCAGCAGGCAAAGTACCAGTAAAACTAGGATAAACCGGATAACAAGCAGCAGGGGTCAGACAGACAGCGGTCATGGTTTGCAGATGCGTCCACGGACGACCTTCATGCACGTTTTCAATGAGCTCTTTGTGCTGTGCTTCAGTACCGGTAAAACTGAAAATAGTTCCTGCTAATTGCGGGAAAGAATCGAGGTATTCGCTGCGCTCTAATACCTTGCGATCGAGGCAGGGTGGGAACGACATTTTGGTGGCGTTATCATTCGCAGCAACACGTGACACGTAATCATCGAACAGGCGCAGTACCTTTTCAAATACCGGGCCACGACCAAAAATACCTTGTACTCCGACCGGAATAATATGACCAGCTTCGACCAGATCGTTAGTCAGAATTTCAGGAGAAAAATCGATAGACATGGGCTTCCTCTTAGGTTTAGTCGTCTTTGAGTACTAATAACAGATTCGCATTGGTGGCTAAAATACGGTCGTTTCCTACCATTAACATCGAGGACAACGCATCTCGTAAATGGCGACTCATACTGAATTTATTATCGTTTTTGTAGGCCAGAATGCCACAAATCGATAAGGCTTTAATGACGATCTGTGGCAAGGCCTGGGTTGCATCTACTTTGAGATTATTCATTTTGAGTGAATAACCGATAGAGGACAAAACACCGTCGGCTGCGTCTTCGGCTGCTGCTAATTCTTCGTATTCTGTCAGGCAAGCTTTGACTGAGGTACGCAAGCTTTGTAACATGCTGACCAGTTCAGCTAAACGTAAAGCGGTTGGTGGCACCGTGCCCGGATTGGCACGTGCCTGGCCACGGACAAAAGCACGTGCTTTGTTGACGGCGGCAGCCGCGCAGCCAGTCCAGCATCCACCCCATAATAAGTGCGATACCGGTACCACAGTTTGTGCCGACATATCGCCAAAATGTGCTTCCATGATTTGCGCAACATCGCCACTGGAAGTCATCAGGAATGGTGGGCTGCAAGTACCGCGCATACCCATGGTATCCCAATTGCCTTTTTGTTCGAGTGTGTAATCGGCTTTGCGTACGAGAATTAAAGACTGATCACTATTGGCAGCATCTGGTGCACGACGTGCAGTGACCAACAAATCATCTGCCTGCGCGCCGTAAGAAATGGTGGTCGCATCTTTGACCAATTTGAAGCGTGAGCCCTCAATTTCCACCGCGCATTGGCTACGGCGCATTTCACCACCAACGCCGACTTCTGAGGTGACAGAGGCGATCAGATACTGATGCTGAACCAGTTCCTGCAAATAATTGCGGTACCAGGGATGATTCACTGCATGTTTGACGATGGTAATGACCTGAATTTGGTGCATCGCGAAAATCATCGCGGTCGCCGCACATTGGCGTGCCAGAATATCGCAGATTTCCACCAACTCACTCAGGCTGGCACCTGCGCCACCCAGCTCAACCGGGACATAGGCACTCAACAATTTTTCTTGCTTTAAAGCGTTCACCGCTTCGATTGGGAAACGTGCTGCTTTATCGACCGCGTCAGCATGTGGCGCGGCAAATTCCAGTGCGACCAGGCGTGCGGAAGTGAGTAGGGGGGAATCGGTTTTCATATCAGGCAGTCAGTTCTTCGATGGCAGCGTTGATTGCATTGATGCTTTCAAAGACGCTACGTTTTAACATACGATCTGGAAACTCCAGATCAAATGTATCTTCCAAAGCCAGCATGACATTCACACTTGCGTGGGAAGTCATGCCGGCTTCATACAAATCTGCGTCGTCAGCCAAAGTGTCAATATCGGTAGAGAATTTGCCATGTTCCTTTAATACCTGACGAATTTTTTCTTTGCTCATAAATGTCTTTCGATTGCTTTGTGAAAAGTAAAGAGTTGCAGATCTTGTTTAGTTTCTGACAAAGATCCTGGTTGCTTTTTGATTGGAAACGATGGATGTTGCTATGACAGTTGCAATCGCATATTCATGTTCATGACTGAGGCTTAGCACGTAATCATCCAGACCAGCAACGCGTGCCAATGTCTGCGCCTCGCGATGTAGGCGTAAGCCGGGGCTGCCGTTGGTACGACCCACAACCTCGATTGAATTCCAAGATAGCGCCGTATCTTTGTTCAGTCCTAATATTTTCATGGTTGCTTCTTTGGCCGCGACTCTTGCCGCCAGGCTGGCATAACTTTGTCGCTGTTCAGAGTAGCAGTCCTGCAATTCTCGTTCACTGAACATACGGCGCAAATAGCGGTCACCGAATTGCAGTATAGAGCGCTCAATTTCAGGAATCCAGACCAAATCTGTTCCCACACGCATGAAGCTTCCTTCACGAGTTTTTTTTGCAATATGCTGACGCATTTTAAAATGTGGAAACGCCGGGTTACGCGCCATGAAAAGTAATATTTGCTTATAATTGAGACCAATAGAATAGCCTAATGCTAACTTTTCGGAGTTAAAAAACGTTAAGTTTTTTGCTTATTTTAAAAATATTTTATGAATGCTTTGTGAAAAATTTCCGAGTGGAAATTTCTTCTTCGTGATCATCTAAAAATGATAGATCTTTCTGTTGTTGCGATTTTGACTTACGGCAATTCAGAGTATGGAAATCCTGGATGGGATTTGTTGCAGGCTGGCGGGTTGCGGCCCCATAAGTGCTAACCAGAGTAATTCTGTAAACTTTGTATAAATGAATAAATGCAGAGGAAAAATTGAATCCGCCAAATAAATCAGAGTGTAGAGCGATTATTGAATCCGCCAATAATGGCTGATCAGGCTTAACATGAATATTGCCGGACGGTTGGGAAGGACAAGCACGGACGTGAGGCGCGCTGAAATTTGGTCGAAAGATTTAAACACCAGATCAATTGCTAAGGATTTTATTGCTGCACGTTACCAATAATGACTCCATGCGAACGACCACTGCAAACAGTAAAAGTGCTGACTTCGTTGATATTTTCGATGAGGCTTAATTGAAACGCATCAATAAATCAGGGGACAGGCTACGTTGGTTTCGTTAAGCCTGCAATGTGTGACATGCCGCACGTAAGAAAGCCGATGAATTTGTTGCCGGGCATCGGTCGCTCGTAGCAGATGGTAGTGCTTTTGGGGTTACACTCGCCATACAGACTCTGTTAGCGCTCGTATAGCAACCAGTGCTTGTAAATTGGAAACTTAATCAACAGCTTTCCGTTTTGTATTTTCTTCTGATACCGGGACAAATGGCCCTTGCATTTGCATTTTTCGGTAGCGTTCACCATTTTTTCCGCCATAGGCCTTGATATGCAATAAAACTCCTATGACGACGGAGGATACAAAAATGATTAATGCTGTTGTGCTGGATATGTAGTCCATCTTCGTCTCACAAAATTATCGTTGTTGAACTTGAGAATAGGCTTTTTTTCTTAAAAATGCTAGTTTTGTATATTTTGTATATTTTGTATATTTTGTATATTTTGTATATTTTGTATATTTTGTATATTTTGTATAATGAGAGAAGTGCACACCGTGATTGTGCTTGCTGAGAATTTTTTGGGGGGCACCCGCACAACTGTCTTAATGCTTAAACCTAATAATCACACGCCCTATTTATTCGCCATCCTCTTTAACATACGCATCAGGCCCCCGAGTACCGGCAATTTTTCATATAATTCTTCAGCTGCATCCCAATAATCTCTGTGCATTTGTACTCTGCCGTCGGCCGCAAAACGGATGTGAGTCGCACCGCGTATGCATTGCTCGTCTGGGTTAAATTTTTTCATGTAGAAATAAAAATCCCAGCACAAGAATGCCGTATCACCTTGCAACACCGTGGAAGTAATTTTAAAGCGTGGTTTTTCAACTTGTACAAACATGTGTTGAAAAATGTGCGTCACCGCTGGTAAGCCACGCACCTCATTGAACGGATCTTTGAAATACGCATCGTCCGTATAAACACCAGATAAATCCTGACTTTGTGCCAACGTCAGTGTTTCAAAAAAACGTACCAGATTATGTAAGCTGGTTTGGTGATCCATCTTGAACAACTCCTTATAAGCCAGTGACTTTGTGAACGAGTGAGAAGTAAAGTTGGTACGGTAGTAAGCGTGCCAGTCTTAACCAATTTGTGAAGCGTTTGGGGAAGTGAATATGAAAGTCGCCGTCTTCTATACCTTTGACCAGCGCCACTGCGGCATCGGGAGCACTCATCAGCGCGGGCATGTCAAAATCATTTTTGGCGGTGAGCGGCGTCTCAACAAAACCAGGATTGATCAGATACACGGCAATGTTACGCGGGCGTAAATCGATGAACAAAGATTCACACAAATTGATGACTGCTGCTTTGCTCGGACCATACACCAAAGCCTTAGGTAAACCGGAAAGACCAGCGACCGAGGCGACGATGCCGATGCCGCCATTACCTTGTTTGAGCAGCGTCGGTAAGACCACATCGAGACAATGATAAACACCGCGCACATTGATGTCTAACAGGCGATTGGCTGCTGCCATATCAAAGCTATCAGCACGCATTTCGTTGTAGGTGCCAGCAACGACCAGCACTAAATCTATACTTTGCCATTGGGCGATGATACGTGCATGTGCATTTTGTAAACTGGTCAGATCAGTGATGTCTAAAGGTTCAATTAAGGCTTGCTGAAAACCCTTTGCTGTTTCTTGCAGACTAGTGAGATGGCGCGCCGATAATGCAACCTTGGCGCCCTGATTTAACAACAAACGCGCAGTCTCAGCACCGATGCCTGTGGAGGCACCGATGACCCAGACTTTCTTGTCTTTCCAATTCTGGATAGGCGGGTTCATTTGATGTTGCCATCGCGTTTTGTGAAAGAAAGCGTCACGCTGCCAAGTTCTACCCCGAACTTGCGCATGATGGCACGGTTGAGCATGACCTTGTCGTCCATGAGTACCATCAGGTCATCGAAATCGACGTGATAGATACTGTCATCCACCGGTAAGGCCAATACATAATTCCAGTGCAAGGTATTGCCGGACACAACGCCTTCAGCATTGCCAACCACATCGGCAGCAGTGCCGGTGAAACGGTCAGGTGCTGTTTGCTTTAGCGTCCAGACCCGTCGTTGCTTTGTGCCATCCGAATACGAAAAAGCCTCATCCAGCGTGCCAGTATCGCCTTCCCATTTACATTGCATAACAACGGTGAAGCGCTTGACGATTTTGCCGGAGCGATCTTGAAACATACCCCAGGCATCGACCGTCCCATTGAAATATTGGCGTAAATCCAGGGTTGGCTTTTCCTGGCGATAGATCGCAGTATCAACCTTACTTGCGCAGGAAGCCAACAATACCAGGCTTAGAATAGCAAGATACCGCGTCACGATTGTTAGTTTCATATTGCATCCTTAGTTTGGTAGATTGGTAGCGATATCGTTTTTCTTAGCTATGTCCAAGAAGTTTTTTTCTTAAATCTGGTGCTGAAGTTTGAGGATCGAGCCATATTGAAAAAAAAGCACGCGCAAACTCTGCATCGCGAATTTCGCCCAGCCATTTTCCGTCTAGATAAAAACGTGCTGACTCATTGGGTACGTAAATGCCTGTGATGTGTGTCCCCTCTTTAACATCGGGAAACAGCGTCGTCATTTGTTGTAACCATTGTTGGCGTTGGCTGGCACTACCTTGATGTAACTTTTCCATCTCCTGTACGCTGGCATCGGCAATTTTTCGTCCAACTAAATTTCTGGCGTAACGTAAATCGAGTGCAACTTTATTCTTCTGCAGATCGTTCCAACCCTCAGGCCCGGTCCACAATGTAGCGTCATAAATTCGCAATCCAAACCAGCGAAAAGTGCCTTGCCCTTGCATTACTGCTTTTGGCAATTCTGTTTGAATATGTACCGGCACGGCCTCACTGACTGGCATTTCTGCTCGTGCAGCCGGCATACTAATGCTGATTATCCAAATCAGAAAAATGGCAACACATTGCCAGCGTCGCGGGTTCATGTTTTGACCAGGGTAAATTGCGCGACATCGATATTGCCAGCGCGGAAGCCTGCTTCGCAGTAGGCAAGATAAAACTCCCAGGTACGGATAAATTCATCATCAAATCCCTGTGCTTTGACTTCATTGATTTTCTCCATGAAAGTCTTACGCCACTCCAATAAAGTACGGGCATAGTCCAGACCAAATGTGAATGTATCAATTACTTCTAAGCCGTGTTCCCGTGCTAATTTTTGGAAAATTTCTATCGATGGCAACATGCCGCCCGGGAAAATATACTGCTGAATGAAGTCAGTCCCTTTGCGATAACGGTCGAACAGCTCGTCAGCGATAACGATGCTTTGTACGCAAGCACGCCCACCACGTTTGAGATTACGCTGCAAGCAAGCGAAATAACCTGGCCAGTAATCTTCACCAACGGCTTCAAACATTTCTATCGAGGCAATCGCATCGTAATCGCCGTGGGCATCACGATAATCCTGTATCTGCAAATCACTACGCGCCCGCAAACCTGCACGTTGCAAGCGTTCACGCGCAAAATGCAATTGTTCAGTCGACAGTGTCAGACCGGTCACGTGCGCTTGTGCATCGCGTGTTGCCATCTCCGCAAAGCCACCCCAACCACAACCGATTTCCAGCACTTTCGCATCTGGTTTCAGATTCAGTTGTTGCAGGATGCGGCGGTATTTGGTCTGCTGTGCGTCATGTAAATTGTCGACCTGGTCGCCAGAGAACAAGGCACTGGAATATGTCATTGATGGATCTAACCATAGTCGATAAAAATCATTACCGATATCGTAATGAGCGTGGATATTTTTCTTGCTTCCAGCTTTGGAATTACGATTTAAAAAATGCTTGATGCGGTAAAGTAAATTGCCCCACCAGGTCCCGTAGATCACATCTTCGAGTTGCGAGCGATTACGTGTAATGAGCTCGATCAGACCTGCCAGACTACTGCTCGTCCAATGTCCGGCAATATAACTTTCAGCAAAGCCAATATCACCGGATTTCAACACTGCACGATAAATTTGCCAGTTCTTCAGATTTAAAGTGACGTGACGATTGCCATCATCTGCGCGCCCAAATTGGGCAATTTGACCATCAGGAAATTGCACCGTCAGCGTGCCGTGTTCAAGCTTGTGTAGCAAACTAACGACAAAGCGTGCTTCGGCTGGGAAATGTCCCATGTCCAATTGACGCTCATGGGTGTGTACGGACGTAACAGTGGGGTGTATGGTGCTCATCGACTCACCTCTTTGGATGGTGGGAGTGGTTTTGAAAAGAAGGGAACGCGCTTGATAAAAAGTCGCAGTGCCTGTATGTGAATTTTCAGGACGATGCCTATCGTCATCATGGGATAGCTAAACATCAGGGCTAGAATTTTTCTGTCGCTTAACGCACACTCGGTGCCTGCAATGCTGGTGAGCAGCAGCGGACCTGAGGCGTCGTCATAATCAATTCTGGCAATATGTTTGTGTGTGGTAACGCCATTGTCAGAACTGGTTTTCTGTATAAAGCGAAAACGGTACTGACCCTCTATCGGACAAAACGGTGATACATGGAAGATTTTTTTTGCATGGTGCTCTTCGCCATTTTTAAGCTCAGTGCCATGTTCCAGCAGATAGATATGCTTTTCGCCAAAGGTATTCCTTACCTCGCATACGATCGCACGCAAGCTTCCATTTGTGCGATGACAAAACCAAAACGATACCGGATTGAAGACATAGCCAAGCACGCGCGGAAAGCATTGCAGCCAGATTTCACCTTTGGCATCGTGGATATGTTCAGCGTGTAGGAGTTGATCTATCCATGCTGTCGCTGTTGATTTGCCATCGCCATGGTCTTTGTCGAAAAAAGACAATAAATTAAAACGATTATGCGAAAACCAGCGACATTGGTTGAGATCGATATCGGTATTCATCGCCCGCACAGGTAGGCGCAAAAAAAACACGCCGTATTTGAATGCGTTTTTGGCAGGACGCAGACGCATATGCGTGACCTCACCTACACACAGCCGAACGGCTGGCAAACTAGTGAGTGTGTCAGGTGAAATCATCTCAGGCTGCTCTGTGTTGGTGATGTCGTTTTTGCTCATGTCCGTGGTTATTTTCACGAGCGATGATGGCAGCAGCGACGTTGATGCCGGATTTCAAACCATCTTCATGAAAACCATAGTTAGTCCATGCACCAGCAAACCAGATCCCGCGTTGCCCCTGAATTGCAGGTAATTGCGCCTGGGCTCGGATAGCCGCTTTGTCGAATACAGGATGCGCATAATCGAAGCTATTAATCACAAGCTCTGCACGTGGCTCTTCGATGGGATTGAGGCTCACGATGACTGGTGTCTTAAACGGTAAGGGTTGTAATTGGTTTAGTAAATAATGGACGCAAACACGGCTTTCATCACCGGTCATCGCCTGGTAATTCCAGGCAGACCAGGTTTTTTTGTTGGCAGGTAAAAAGCGGCTATCGGTATGCAATACGGCGCGATTGGCCTGATATTGAACTGCCGACAAAATTTGTTTTTCACGTTCGTTCGCATCCGTCAGCAATCGCAAGCTCTGGTCACTGTGCGTCGCCAACACCACCTCATCAAATTCTTGCAAACCATTTTTTGCATGAACGATGATTTTAGACTGTGGGTTGGCATACACCGCTTTGACCGGTGTATTCAAATAGCGATGCGCGATGTGCGGCAACATTTTTTCGACATAGTGTCGCGCGCCACCGCGCACGGTGTACCACTGCGGCCGGTCAGTGATCTGGAGTAAGCCATGGTTGTGGCAGAAATTCACAAACGAAGCCACTGGAAAAGCCATCATCGTCGCGGTCGGGCAAGACCAGATACAGGCCGCCATGGGCAACAAATACCAGCGACGGAACTCCTGGCTGTAATTGTGTTGATCGAGAAATGTTCCCAGCGGCGTTTGAAATTCTTGCGCGTCTTTATTGAGTGCCAAGTCTGTGGTTTGGCGATTAAACCGGATAATGTCGCGCAACATGCGCAAAAAGCCGGGATTGAGCAGGTTGCGTTTTTGCGCAAACACGGTGCCCAGATCGGCACCACCCCATTCCAATGTTCTGGAACCCAAGGGCATTTTGACCGAAAACGACATGTCGGTTGCCGCTGTGTCTATCTCCAGCTCCGCAAACAGTCGGACTAAATTGGGGTAAGTCTTGTGATTAAACACGAGAAAACCCGTATCGACACCAAAGCTTTGTCCGTCCAGTGTCACATCAACGGTATGCGTGTGACCGCCAAAATAGTCATTCGCTTCAAACAAGCTAACTTCATGGCCAGCTTTGCTGAGCTCGTAGGCACTCGAGAGACCGGAGATACCTGAGCCTATCACTGCGATTTTCGTCATGTGACTGTCTCGTTGTGAAATTAATATAATTGCTGAAAAAACAAACCAGCGGTGAAAAATCGGTCAAAAATCACGCATTTGATCAAGTTTTACCACGCTTTATTACTGCTTGGGGTAAAATATGACTGATAAAATCATTCCGTGACTCATCAGTCACAAAATATACTACAAAGTTTTATTTTGTGCAGAAAAAATTATGCAAATAAAAATTCCCTTTAAAAAACAACAGTTTGACGCACGCGAAGAAGCGATCATCGATGCCGTCAACCGTCTTTTGTCAGAAAAAGGCTATGACCTGATGACCATGGACGATGTCGCCGATGCGGTGGGAATTGCAAAAGGCAGCCTCTACAAGCACTTTTCTTCCAAAGAGCGTTTAGCTGCGGCTGCGCTGACACGTTTGTTAAAAGCGACAGTGGAAGAGCTCGACAGCCTGTCAGAAGACAGACCTGCCATCGAAAAAATCAAGCATATCCTGGCGTGGTCTCTGCGCTTACGTTTGCAAGGGGGCGTGCCGCATTTGCCATCAACTAGTCTGACCTTGCAACGTAGTCTGATGTTGAATCTGGATTACGTGATGGTGGCGTTAAAGGTGCATAAGCGATTTCATGCCATGGTGGCTGCTGCGCGTGAGCAGGGCGCATTGACGCCGTTGGTGCCGGATGATGTGCTGGTCTATACCTTGTACTCGCGCGCCTGTGATCCGACGATGGAGTTTTTATTGCGTGATAAAAAACTCAGTCACGAGCAAATTGTGGATGCGATGGTGCATGCGACGATTGGTGGGTTTTTGTCTGAAAAGGCGAGGGTGGTAGGTTAAACAAATAGCTTGTGCAGGGTGGGTTCGACCCGCCCTGCAAGATAATATGATTTCATCGAAACGCTTATTTACTGCGCCAATGCCTTCTCAATATCCGCCACCAGTTTCTTATCATCTGGTGCAGTGACACTAGAATACGCCTCAACGACATTCCCTTTACGGTCGATCAGGTACTTGTAGAAATTCCACTTTGGCGTAGTGCCTGTCGCTTTGATCAACTCAGCGTGTAAAGGATTCACCTGATCGCCGCGGACGGAGGATTTGGCGAACATCGGAAACTTCACCCCATAGGTATTAAAGCAAAAATCAGCAATCTCTTTACTGCTTCCTGGTTCTTGCTTGCCAAAATCATTCGATGGGAAGCCCAATACTACTAAGCCTTTGTCGGCATATTTGGCGTACATCTTTTCCAAACCTTCATACTGACTGGTAAAGCCGCAATAGCTGGCGGTATTGACAACCAGTGCAACTTTTCCTTTGTATTGACACAAATTTTGCGGGCTATCGTCTTGCAGGCGGTTAAACGTATGTTGCAAGATCGCCGGGCACGCTTCGGTGCTATCGGCGAAAGCACTGCCGGAAAAACCGGTCATTAAAACTAAACTGGCAAGACCAAGGATCAATTTGCTGTTCATGTCGGACTCCTGATTGAGAGGGTCACATAGTAGCTGAGACCTGAGAATTCTGCTGATGATGCTCTTTATATGAAATTTGAATATAGATTAACGAAAAACTTCGTTTTAAAACATAAGGCGAGCATTTATTCTGAGATCCGGATTTAATTTTCATTACATCGGATTTCTCATGTTGATCGCAAAAAATATCAAAAGTAGTAGCAAAAACCGTTTTTCCCGCTTGGTGACGACCTTGGTTTTAGGTACAGCCAGTCTGCTCCCGCTGACCAGCCATAGCGCCGACATTACGCTGCTCAATGTCTCTTACGATCCTACGCGTGAATTATTTCTCGATGTAAATCAGGCTTTTGCCAAACAATGGCAAGCAAAAACTGGTGATAAAGTCACGATCAAACAATCGCATGGTGGCTCAGGCAAGCAAGCGCGTTCGGTGATTGACGGACTGGATGCAGACGTCGTAACTTTGGCATTGGCTTACGATACGGACGCCATTGCTGAGCGCGGTCTGATTGCAAAGAATTGGCAGCAACGTTTGCCACATCGTGCTACGCCGTATACCTCGACCATCGTCTTTTTGGTACGCAAAGGTAATCCTAAGGCAGTGAAGGACTGGGCTGATCTGATTAAGCCTGGGGTGTCTGTCATTACCGCTAACCCTAAGACATCGGGCGGTGCACGTTGGGCGTATCTGGCAGCATGGGGCTACGCGCAAAAAGCGTCGGGTGGTACGCCTGCTACCGCTAAAGATTATGTATCCAAACTCTACAAAAATGTTCCGGTATTGGATTCCGGCGCGCGTGGTGCCACGGTGACTTTCACTGAACGTGGTATTGGTGACGTCCTGCTGTCGTGGGAAAACGAAGCGCACCTGGCACTGAAAGAGTTTGGTGCTGACAAATTTGAAATCATCACCCCATCGATCAGTGTGTTGGCGGAACCATCCGTCGCGGTGGTCGATAAAGTCGTCGACAAACATGGCACCCGCAAAGTGGCAGAAGCCTATTTGAATTACCTTTATACCGACGCTGCACAAGACATCATTGGCAATAATTTCTATCGCCCAAGTGACGAACGTGCTGCGAAAAAATTCGCCAGCAAATTCCCTGACATCAAATTATTCACTGTTGACGACACCTTTGGTGGTTGGACTAAAGCACAAAAAGACCATTTTGCCGACGGCGGCGTTTTTGATCAGATTTATTTGAACGGAAAAAAATAATTTTGCGGCGCGTCTGACTGCTAAGCATGCAGACGCTCGATTTGATTGCATAGCGAGTGAAAGAAAAATTATGTCTATCCTTTTATTATCTGGTAGCCCTTCGACGCCATCGCGCTCGGGTCGTTTGCTGCATGAAATTGGGCGTCGTCTGAACGCTCTTGGGAAGCAAACGGTTAGTATCCACGTTCGCGATTTGCCGCCACAAGCCTTGATGCATGCGGATTTCAGTGATCCTGAACTACAAGCGGCACAACAATTAATCAAACAAGCCGACGCGGTTGTCGTAGCTACGCCAATTTATAAAGCCGCCTACAGTGGCTTATTAAAAACTTTCCTCGATATTTTGCCGCAAGAAGGTTTGGCAGAAAAAATCGTGTTACCGCTTGCTGTCGGTGGTGGCCAATCTCACATGCTGGCGCTGGATTATGGTCTGCGCCCTATTTTACAAGCCTTGGGAGCTCAACAAGTATTGAACAGTATTTATGCTACTGAAGCGCAAGTCGTCTGGAATGAGGCCAGTGGTCTGCAGATTGCCTCAGAAATCGAAGGTCGCGTGCAGCAAGGCGTTGAGAGTCTGATCGACAGCCTGCAATGCAAAGCGGCAAAGCGTGCTAAGCGTCAAGCAGAACAAGAGGCCGAAGTGCGAACGCTGGCGCTGTTTGAGGCTTGATGTAATAAAGCATATTCAAGCCATAAAAACTTAACAGAATAAATTTCAATGTCGTATTTAAACATGCAGTTTAACGCTGCAGGGCGTCGCTTTATCTCCAACTTTATGAATCTTTCGTAGCAGAAGAAAAGGAATAGCAAAAATGGATCAACATCAAAAAAATCGCCGCCAAACCATCGCCATGCTATCTGCCATGTTAGCGAGCGGAATGACCAGCGTGGCTATTCCTGGCTTTGCAGAAAATAAAGTGAGCAGCACGTTACGTATCGGATACCAAAAATACGGCCCGCTGACAATTTTAAAAGGCACTGGCGCATTAGAAAAGCGTCTGGCACCGCTTGGCGTAGAAGTGAAGTGGACTGAATTTCCAGCCGGACCGCAATTGCTGGAAGGATTAAATGTCGGCAGCATCGATTTTGGTACCACGGGCGAAGCACCGCCGATTTTCGCACAAGCAGCGGGCGCGGATCTGGTCTATGTTGCCAATGAACCGGCAGCACCAAGTGGCGAGGCTATTGTCGTTCCAAAAAATTCCACACTGAAATCGGTTGCCGAATTGAAAGGCAAAAAAATTGTCTTGAATAAAGGCTCGAATGTCCATTACTTGTTAGTCAAAGTGTTAGAAAAAGCCGGTATTGCGTATCACGATGTACAGACAATTTTCTTACCACCCGCCGATGCCCGTGCCGCATTTGAACGCGGCAGTGTCGATGCGTGGGCAATTTGGGATCCGTTTCTGGCGGCTGCCGAAAAGCAATTGGGCGCTCGTGTATTGATCGATGGTAAAGGGGCGGTCAGCAATCATCAGTTTTATCTGGCAGCACGCCCGTATGCGCAAAAACGTCCTGACGTACTGCAAGCACTGCTGGATGAGTTGGGTCGCACTGATGAATGGGTATTGCAAAACGCCAAGCAAACCACAACAGTTTTTTCCGCGCAGACTGGTTTGCCAGCGGATGTGGTTGAACTTTCTAACTCTCGTTTTAGCTTTCATGTGCAGGCTATTAGTGAGCAAGTGATACGTGAACAACAAGGTATTGCCGACACGTTCGCTGATCTCAAATTGATCCCGAAAAAAATACAAATTAAAGACGCTGTTTTCGATCTCAAACTCAGCATCAAATAGTCAGCATTAAATAAGGAACATGGTATGAGTCTCAATATATTCTGGTTTATTCCGACGCATGGTGACAGCCGCTATCTGGGCACAACCAAGGGCGCGCGTGAAATCAATTACGATTACTTACGACAAATTGCAGTGGCGGCCGATACCCAAGGGTTTGACGGAGTATTGTTGCCTACCGGACGCTCTTGCGAAGATGCGTGGGTAGTTGCTTCCAGCCTCATGAGCGCGACCCGCAAATTAAAATTTCTGGTGGCATTACGCCCTGGCTTAACGACGCCAGGTTTGGCGGTGCGCATGGCTTCTACCTTTGATCGTTTGTCGAATGGTCGCTTGCTTATCAATATTGTCACTGGCGGTGATCAGGGTGAATTAGAAGCCGATGGCTTGTACGCTGATCATGCAAAGCGTTATGAAATCACCGATGAATTTTTACGTATCTGGCGTGCATCATTAGCAGGTGAAGGTGGTGAGGCTGGTTACGATTTTGAAGGCAAGCATCTGATCGTCAAAGGCGCTAAAACCTTGTACCCACCAGTGCAAACACCGCATCCGCCTTTATATTTTGGTGGTTCTTCAGAACCAGCGCATGAACTCGCGGCGGAGCAAGTCGATGTGTATCTGACCTGGGGTGAACCACCTGCCGCTGTCGCAGAAAAAATTGCCGATATGCGCGCTCGCGCAGCCAGGCATGGCCGCACTTTGCGTTTTGGCATACGTCTGCATGTCATCGTGCGTGAAACCAATGAAGAAGCCTGGGCCGCGGCTGACGATTTGATTCGTTATGTCGATGATGATGTGATCGCCCGCGCTCAAAAAGCCTTCGCCAAAATGGATTCCGTCGGACAGCAAAGAATGGTGGCACTGCATGGCGGCAAGCGCGACAAATTAGAAGTATCGCCAAATCTATGGGCAGGCGTTGGTCTGGTGCGCGGTGGCGCGGGGACTGCGTTGGTGGGTGATCCGGAAACGGTTGCAGCGAGGATCAAAGAATACGCCGATCTGGGTATCGATACGTTTATTTTTTCTGGCTACCCGCATCTGGAAGAATCGTATCGCTTTTCGGAATTGGTCTTCCCATTGATAGGCAAAACCTTACCAAGAGTGACGAGTTCTGTGACGGGACCATTTGGCGAGATCATGGCCAATGGCATTACGCCCAAAGTCTCGCAAAGTTAGTCGCCAACTTCGGGAGTCAAAAATGGGACCGTTCATCACTGACATATCTCCGGAACGCAGCAATGCGGAAGTTCCGCAGGCAGGCTTTAGCGCACAACCGAATCAGGTACTCAGTGCTGATTTGCACGCATTAGTTGCGCACGCTGGCAGATTTGTCCGGCATCTGACGCCATGGTTGCTGCCGTGGCTGGTGCCAATCATCTTGCTGGTGACATGGCAACTGGCGGCGCAGTTTGGCTATTTATCGAGTCGGATATTGCCGGAGCCGCTGGCAGTATTAAAAGCCTTCTGGAGTCTCACTATTTCTGGCGAGATTTTTATTCATGTCAAAACCAGTTTATGGCGTGCGATCTCGGGCTTTTTAGTTGGTGGTGGTTTGGGTCTGCTACTCGGTTTGTTCACCGGTACGTTTAAATTTGCAGAAACTTTGCTTGATTCCAGCCTGCAGATGATACGCAATATCCCGGCATTAGCTTTGATGCCTTTGGTGATTTTGTGGTTTGGTATTGATGAGACAGCAAAATTATTTTTGGTCTCGGTTGGCGTCTTTTTTCCGGTGTATCTGAATACCTTTCATGGAATACGCTCAGTAGACAAAGGCCTGATAGAAATGGCGCGCAGCTATGGCTTGTCAGGCTGGGCTTTATATCGTGATGTGATTCTGCCGGGGGCATTACCATCAATACTGGTTGGGGTGCGCTTTGCACTTGGTCTGGTGTGGGTGTTGCTGATTGTTGCCGAGACGATTTCATCGCAATCTGGCATCGGTTACATGACAATGAATGCGCGTGAGTTTTTGCAAACGGATGTGGTGCTGGTTGGCATTTTGCTGTACGCCTTGCTGGGGAAGCTCGCCGACAGTTTGTCACGCGCAGTCGAACATTACACCTTGCGTTGGCATCCTGGCTATCAAAGGAAAAATCAACATGGCTGAAATATTTGGATATCCGTCAACGACAGCGGCGCGTATTGCTGCTCTCCGTTTTGAACTGGAGGATGATTATCCTGTCATTGAGCGCACCGTGTCTGAACCAAAGCCCCAGCGTGGCACGGCAATCCATTTGCATGGCGTACAAAAGTCGTATGCCAGTCGCGAGGTTTTAAAAGCACTCGATCTGGATATTGCGCCGGGTGAATTTGTGGCGGTGATTGGTCGTAGTGGCTGCGGGAAAAGTACCTTATTGCGTCTGTTAGCAGGTCTGGAAAAAGCGGACGCCGGTGTGCTGGAGACCGGTGCCAAAGCGAAGATAGCGAGCATTCGTGAGCAAGATGGCGGTACCCGTGTGATGTTTCAGGATGCACGCCTGTTGCCTTGGAAAACCGTGCTCGACAACGTGCGCTTAGGTTTGCCGGGCGATACAAGCAGTAACAAGAAGCTTGCCCTCGGTGCATTAGAAAAAGTTGCACTTGCCGATCGTGCCAATGAATGGCCGGCGGTGTTATCTGGTGGTCAGCGGCAACGTGTTGCATTGGCACGTGCACTGGTGCATCAACCATCGTTATTATTACTTGATGAGCCGCTCGGAGCACTAGATGCATTGACCCGTATAGAAATGCAAAGCCTGATTGAACAATTATGGCAAGAGCAGGGTTTCACTGCATTGCTGGTCACGCACGATGTACAAGAAGCGATTGCGTTGGCGGATCGCGTGATTTTGATTGAAGACGGACAAGTGAGTCTGGATTTGAAAGTCAATTTGCCACGTCCACGAGCACGTGGTGATGCCTTGTTTGCTGAGTTGGAAGAACATATATTGGCACGAATTTTACAGCGCCCTGGCAGCATCGCTAACAACCAGACTGAAATAACGCCGTTGGCGACGTTTAATCCCTTAGCCTGGGCAATCTGACTTATTTTTTATATTTACTTCGAGCATATTTCCCCTTCACATTAACGAAAGCACACCATGACGATTCAAGCAATCAATGTACGAAATCAATTTCGCGGCAAAATCAAAGCCATTAACGAAGGTTCAGTCGTCTCTGAAGTCGATGTAGAAACGCCTGCCGGTATTGTGACTTCCGTCATTACGACGCGCTCAATCAGAGATTTGAATTTGGTTGTCGGTAGTGAGGTGGTGACTTTAGTCAAGGCGACTGACGTTTCTATCGCCAAACTATAAATCTAGATCAGCCATCACTGAAAAACAGTCAGTGATTTGAAAGGAAAAATAATGCGCCATGTGACTTTGCAAAATTATCTGAGTCGTCTGCAGAGCTCGCTCGCCAGCAGCAATTTGTGGATCGATGGTCAGGGTAGAGCGCGCGGTCGCTATTTCAATGCCAGTCTGACCAGCGCTTTTCAGGCGATACGGTCTGGCAATGATTTGCGTGCAATCGCTTTTGAAGGCTATGCGCGTAGCTATGATCCGAATGATCAAGGTCTTAACATCTGGCGTCTGCTCGATTACGTTGCCAATGATGAAGAATCGGTGGAATTAGATCGTTTGTGCCGCTTACTGCATACGATTAATTTTTATCGTCAACAAACGACACAGGAACTAGATTTATTTTTAAGTGTGCATAGCCGCTTGTTAGCTGCGGTGGAAGGTAACCACGGTGCGGCTTTTCGACGCATTTTAGACGTGTTGGAGTTGCCGCATCAGCAAATCGTTTTACAACTGCCGCAAATCACGCCCAGCCAACGCTGGGTGCTGACCCATGTCGCAGAAAATTATCGTCGCAATGGTTTCAGAATCGGTGTGAACGCCGCCAATCTGGAGCAAGCCAGCGATTTACTCGCGCGGGTCAGGCCAGACACCTTGAAAATCGATGTCAATGCGGCCAATAATCCGGCGGCACAGATTGTTTTACTAGAACAAGCCGATCGCGGACAGTGCCAAGTGATTTTCAGAAAAATAGAAAATGAACGGCAGCTCAAACAATTGCAAACGGGTAATAACACTGTGAGCCCTTATGCCGTGCAAGGTTTTCTATTTGATACGCCTAAGGCCAGCTTGTATCCAGAAGAAGAGCAAACCCTGATCACCGAGGCACCGCTTCAGCTCGATCATGTCTGCGTTTGATGTCATCTGCTATCGAACACAATGATAGCTAACAAATTAGCGCACAAAAGCACGTCGATATATCTTAAACGTCTAAAGACATAACAAAAAATTCGTTTTTCATATATGGAAAACCTGCCAATATGCAAGCTCTTTAGTTGAATCCGTAATAAGGACTGACACAAGAGCGCCCCGGCAGCGTGACGATTTGTGCGCTTTTTTCTGGTTTTACCAATAAAACCAGAAAAACTCGCTTCTCCACCATCCCTTGCCGGAACGTTCTATGTCAATTCTGTAAAAGGGCTAGGTATGACATTGGCAGCGTTACATTCTTCAGGCGGGGCGACGCGCAAGCGTGTGATTCCCGGCTTTCACCTTTCGCTAGGCTTTACCCTGTTTTATCTGGGATTGATCGTGCTCATCCCGTTGTCAGCGGTGTTTCTCAAGACGTTCACCATGACCTGGCCAGCGTTTTGGGAAACCATCACTTCAGACCGCGTGATGGCGTCCTATCGCCTGAGTTTTGGTGCTTCAGCCTTGGCGGCGTTGGTAAACGTGATTTTTGGCGGCATCGTTGCCTGGGTTTTGGTGCGCTACAAGTTTCCTGGCAAACGTATTATTGACGCGATGGTCGATTTGCCATTCGCATTGCCGACCGCTGTCGCAGGTATCACCTTAGCGACGCTGTATGCCCCAAATGGCTGGATAGGTCAATTGTTAGCACCACTGGGTATCAAAGTGGCTTTCACACCGCTTGGTGTGCTGGTGGCATTAACCTTTATCGGTTTGCCCTTCGTGGTACGCACCGTGCAACCAGTACTCGAAGAGGCTGAAAAAGAATTAGAAGAAGCCGCGTTAAGCCTCGGCGCAAATCACTGGCAAACCTTTACCCGTGTGACTTTGCCGACGATTCTGCCAGCCTTGATGACCGGCTTTGCCCTCGCATTTGCACGCGCGACGGGCGAGTATGGTTCCGTTATTTTTATCGCTGGCAATATGCCTATGGTGTCTGAAATTACCCCTTTATTCATGATTACTAAGCTTGAACAATACGACTACGCCGGTGCGACAGCCATTGCGGTCGTGATGTTGGTGTTGTCGTTCAGCATGCTGTTGACGATCAATGCCTTGCAAGCCTGGATGCGTCGTCGCCAATCTGCGGGGAGAGCACTATGAGCGCGATTTCTACGCCAACATTGCCGCCATTGCCAACACCGCGTCGTGTTGAACCACCGTTAAGTCTGGCAGCAACTACAGAGCCACGCTGGGTGCGGTATGCCTTAATGGCTGCAGCATTTGGTTTTCTGACGCTGTTTTTGTTTGTACCTTTGGTCGCTGTGTTTGCAGAAGCATTTAAAAAAGGCTGGCACGTCTATCTGGAATCGATTTCAGAACCGGATGCGCTGTCAGCGATACGTCTGACCTTGATCGCAGCGGGTATTGCGGTGCCTTTGAATTTAGTTTTTGGTGTGGCAGCGGCATGGACCATCGCCAAATTTGAATTTCGCGGCAAGAGCATTTTGCTGACATTGATCGATTTGCCGTTTTCAGTTTCGCCTGTGATATCTGGTTTGATTTATGTGCTCTTGTTCGGCGCGCAAGGTTGGTTTGGTGAGTGGTTGCGTGACCACGACATCAAAATATTGTTTGCCGTACCGGGCATTGTTTTAGCGACGATTTTTGTAACCTTTCCATTTGTAGCACGAGAATTGATACCGTTGATGCAAGCGCAAGGCAGCGAAGAAGAAGAGGCCGCGCTGGTGTTAGGTGCATCGGGCTGGCAAACCTTTTGGTACGTGACTTTGCCAAATATTAAGTGGGGTTTGCTGTATGGCGTGATCTTGTGTAACGCCCGGGCAATGGGTGAATTTGGCGCGGTGTCGGTGGTGTCGGGCCATATCCGGGGCGAGACCAATACCATGCCTTTGCAAGTAGAAATTTTATATAACGAGTACAACTTTGCGGCCGCTTTTGCTGTCGCCTCATTGTTGACTTTACTGGCCTTGCTGACCCTGGCCTTAAAAGCACTGGTCGAATGGCGCACTGCTGAAAACAGCGCGTCACTGACTGAAGCTAATTAAGTATTTGCCGGAGAAATTATGAGTATCGCAGTTAAACAATTACAAAAACGTTTTGGTCAATTTACCGCGCTCGATAACGTGTCGCTGGATTTTCCGGATGGTGAACTGACCGCTTTATTAGGCCCATCTGGTTGCGGTAAAACGACCTTGTTACGCATTATTGCTGGTCTTGAATATGCCGATCAGGGACAGATTTTGCTCGATGGTCAGGATGCTTCGCAACAGCACGTACGCGAACGTCAGGTTGGATTTGTGTTTCAGCATTATGCCTTGTTCAAACACATGACAATTTTCGAAAACATTGCATTTGGCCTGCGTGTTAAGCCACGCAATCAACGCCCGAATGAAGCGCAGATCAAAGAAAAAGTCACCAAATTGTTGGAGTTGGTACAGCTCGATTGGCTCGCAGATCGTTATCCTCCACAGTTATCAGGAGGCCAGCGGCAACGTATCGCATTGGCACGCGCACTGGCTGTCGAGCCGCGTGTGTTGTTGCTGGATGAACCGTTTGGGGCATTAGACGCCAAGGTACGTAAAGAATTGCGTCGCTGGTTGCGTAGACTGCATGATGACTTACATGTCACCAGTATTTTTGTCACGCATGATCAGGAAGAAGCATTGGAAGTTGCCGATAAAATTGTCTTGATGAATCACGGTAAAGTTGAGCAAGTCGGCGCTCCGGCAGAAGTTTATCAACATCCGGCGACGCCTTTTGTGTATGGATTTTTGGGCAATGTGAACCTGTTCCGTGGGCGTGTGCATGAAGGTGTTCTGGATGCCGATGGCGTGCCGTTTTCCGCGCCAGCTCATGCAGAAACCAAAGACGCATTCGGTACTGGTTATGTGCGTCCGCATGAGTTTGAAATTGATCGCTATTCGCCTGGTGCGGAAGGTTTGATCGCACAACTGCGTCGCATTCATAGCATAGGCCCGTTGGCGCAACTGGAACTGGAACGCGAAGATAACGGCGATGTGCTCGAAGTGATGATTTCCAGCGAGCGTTATCAGCAATTAAAACTCAAAGTCGGTGAAGTGCTGGTTGTGAAGCCTAAACGCTTACACGTCTTTGTCGATACGCATTAGTCAATATTAATCACAATATTAATCACTGAGTCAGTGCCCCAGAATCTCATTACCATATCGAGAGCCTATTATGAATTTTCAACAACTAAGATCCATCCGCGAAGCATCCCGCCGCGGTTTTAATTTGACCGAAGTCGCCAATGTTCTGTTCACTTCGCAACCGGGCGTCAGTCGCCAGATCCGAGAGTTGGAAGAAGAATTAGGCGTCGATATTTTTGAACGTAATGGCAAACGCCTGACTGGTCTGACAGAGCCAGGCAAAGGCATTTTGCCTATCGTCGAACGCTTATTGCTGGAAGCGGAGAATCTGCAACAGGCTGGCAATGAATACTCTGACCAGACCAAGGGCACATTGACGATCGCTACCACCCACACGCAAGCACGTTATGTTTTGCCTAAAGTTGTGCAGCAATTCCGTCAGGCTTTTCCAGATGTCAGAATTGCCTTGCAACAAAGTTCCCCTGACCATATCGCAGAATGGGTGTTGTCTGGTAAAGCCGATATTGGGATCGCGACTGAAGGCTTATCGCAATTTAAAGATCTGGTGTCATTTGCCTGCTACAGTTGGAATCATGTATTAGTGGTTCCTGAAGGTCATGCGTTGTTGAAAAAAGAACAGGTGAGTCTGGAAGATATTTCTAACTATCCGCTGATTACCTATGACGTAGGCTTTACTGGTCGCGGGCACATTGATGCTGCGTTTCAGCAAGCAGAATTGCGCACCGATATCGTCCTGACGGCAATGGATTCCGACGTGATTCAACAATATGTGGCGCTGGGTCTGGGGGTCGGTATTGTGGCGTCGATGGCAATTGAAGCCAATCGCGGTAACAATTTAAGGACGATTGCTGTTGATCACTTATTTACTCCGAATGTCACACGTTTAGCAGTACGGCGCGGCGCTTATTTGCGTACTTATACCTATGATTTTATCCGCCAGTTTGCACCTGATTTGAGCAAAGAAGAGATCATCAAGGCCGTTGGTGAAGCCGATGCCAGTCAGGCTGATTGATGTAGATTTGCTACGTAAGCTGAGGTGCTACGAGCAGGTCTGGCAGGTGTCGTGAAACTGTCATAGGTCTCTGCTAGAATGGACGGTGAACTTATTGTTGCCGTCTATTTTTTTTCGAGGCTCATCATGCTATATCCGGAATTGTTCAAATCCTTAGAGCAAGTGCGTTGGAATATGGATACCGATATTCCATGGGATCAATACGATGCGTCAAAATTAACACCGGAGCAGGCACAAACTATCAAAATGAACGCCATTACCGAATGGTCGGCCTTGCCTGCTACCGAGATGTTTTTGCGCGACAATCGCGACGATAGTGATTTTTCCGCATTTATGTCGATCTGGTTTTTTGAAGAGCAAAAGCACTCTTTGGTGTTGATGGAATATCTGCGCCGTTTTCATCCAGAATTGGTGCCCACCGAGGCGGAACTGGATAATGTCCGCTTTGAGTTTGATCCAGCCCCCCGTCTGGAAACCCTGATGCTGCATTTCTGCGGCGAAATCCGCTTAAACCACTGGTATCGCTGCGCGTCTGAATGGCATACCGAGCCAGTCATTAAACACATCTACAAAATCATCAGCCAGGACGAAGCCCGTCACGGCGGCGCTTACTTACGCTACATGAAAAAATCGTTGGCAGAAGTCGGCGATGTGGCACGCGCCGCGTTTGCCAAAATTGGCGTCTTGATGGCATCTGCACGTCGTACTGAAAAACCGTTGCATCCAACCAATCTCCACGTTAATCAGGCACTATTTCCACAAGATACGATTCAAAGCCGCTTGCCAGATCCTGACTGGCTTGAGCGTTGGCTGGATGGGCAGATCAAATTCGATGGTATATGGGAAAAGAAAGTAGTTGATAGGATTTTGCACAACATGTCTTTGCTCTTTGAACGCAGTTTTGACACTGTGCAAGACTTGAATCGCTACCGCAAAGAAATTTCTCAGCGTCTGGTGGTTCCCGCAGTATGAGTGACAATAGCACTAGCGCATCTCGTTGCCTGAACGAAGCTGCCGTGTACAATAGCCGCTGCCCAGCGGCTTTTTTGTGTCCGCTTTATTTTATTGCCAAGTGTTAAGTGATTTATGCCTGATTTTGAACAAAAAATAGCTTCCCGCGCCGATTTAGCTGCCCGTATTGCGAATTTGCCTAAGCCCGTGGTGTTGACCAACGGCGTGTTTGATATTTTGCATCGTGGGCACGTAACCTATCTTGCCCAGGCTCGTGCACTAGGGGCATCACTCGTTGTTGCGGTAAATACCGATGCGTCGGTTAAACGTCTGGGGAAGGGTGATGATCGTCCTATCAATTTGTGTGAAGATCGTCTGGCAGTATTGGCCGCATTGGAAGCCGTGAGTCTGGTCGTACCATTTGACGAAGATACCGCTTTAGAAGTGGTCCAACAGGCGCAGCCCGATATTTACGTTAAGGGCGGTGATTACCAGATGGATGCGATACCAGAAGGTCAGGCGGTATTGGCCTATGGAGGTCAGGTGCAGGCGATCGCGTTTGAACACGAACGTTCGACTACCCGTTTATTAGAAAAAGTTCGCGCCGCCAGCTAATCGTGATTTGCGTCTGGAAGGAGAAAACGCCATGTCAGAGACTGGCGAAAGCAATGTCAACCCAGCAGCATTTCCTTTCTGGCCGCATCACGTACGTTTCTGGCAAGCCAATACGCAAGATGATGCCGGCAGGCCGTTGTGGATAGGTGCAGCGACTTACGATGCCGGTGTGGGAATCAGCTATACCACTGGTCAAATTACGCATCATATTGCTGCCGAAGTCGATAAAGAACGCGATAAGCTGATTGCCGATTTACAGCAAACTGGTGCGCTGGTGATACAGTGGATTGATTCTTTTCAACCAACGCACGAAGGGCGTAATGGCGGCGCTGACCGCTTTGTGACGGATGGCAAGCTAGGTGTGATTGAATAACGTTGAACATACAACCCGAGACAGCGGGCGCGTATCATTCGCCTCAATAGGTTTTTTCTGCGGGGCTGTTGATGATGGGGATCTGTGTTCTAAACCGGCCCCGCCTTTATCACTCATCAAAGCTTTGAACACAAGGACGCTTCTCAAATTCTGCCTGCAAACCGTCCAGAAAAACTCTGGTTCTGGCAGGCATTAACCGGCGTCCCGGAAATACGGCCCAGACATCGATGGTGGGTAATTGCCAGTCGGATAGTACAGGTACTAAGGCACCACTTTCCAGATAAGTTTGGAGGAAGGTGTCCGACAGCATCAAAATGCCGTCACCATTTAATGCCAGACGTGTCAGCAATTCCGGTGAATTCGCAGTTGCCCGTCCTGGTGGAATACCTTCCCATTGTTCATTTTGGCGGCTTAACTTCCACATTGCGGGTTCGCCATTACGACCTAGCAAACGCAACGCGTCGTGTTCCATTAATGCTTCCGGTTCTGTTGGCATGCCGCGTCGTTGTAGGTACGATGGCGCTGCGTATAGGCCGGGTTTGAATACCGTCAGTCGTCTTGCCGCCAATGAAGCATCATCAGGTAAATCGCCAACCCGGATCGCCACATCGAAATTCTCTCCGATCAAATCAACACGCCGTGGCGACAGATCTAGCTCTAAAGAAATCGCCGGATATTGTTGAATCAACGAGGATAAAAAATGACTCATCTGATGATTCGCAAAATCGTTTGGCATCGATATCCGCAATCGACCTGAAGGCTGCGCTTGTCGATGCTGGGTCAAGGCCAAGGTTGCCTCCACCTCGTCTTGCACCTGTTGCGCGTGTTGCAGCACGCTTAGTCCAAAATCGGTGATGGTTAGTTGACGTGTCGTTCGTAATAACAGGCGCTCACCTAACTGCGTTTCCAGCGCCGAGATACGACGGGACAGGCTGGATTTTGGCATCGCCAAGCGATCAGCCGCCTTACTAAAACTGCCTTCTTCCACCACGCGGGCGAAGAGCAAGAGGTCATTAGCTTCGAGTTGCATCGTCTATTTTGCCAAATATGGAACAATAATATCCATTTTATGCTCTTCCGGATAAAAATTGGAACATATAAAGTAGCTACATCGCCATTCATTTTCTGAACAACATGAAGACAGAGATTGAATCGCAGATTTTAGATTGTCTAATTGATTACAGAGGATTATATGAATATTTTACAAATTAACTCCAGCGTTCGTGCATCAGCATCTCATTCCAAACATTTGAATCAGGTGATCGTTGAGCGTGTCCTTTCAGCACATCCGGAAGCGAATATCGTTTCACGTGATCTGGCACAGACACCACAACCGGTGCTCGATGAACAGGCATTACAGGCATTATTTACTCCAGCTGATCAACGCAATGCAGAGCAACAAGCGAGAGTCGCATTGGATGATGCCTTGATTGCTGAAATTCAGGCGGCGGACGTCGTTGTCATTGGTGCCCCTATGTACAACTTTGGCGTATCTGCACAATTGAAAAATTGGGTCGATGCGATTGCAAGAGCGGGCGTGACTTTCCGCTACGGTCAGAATGGTCCAGAAGGCTTATTGACTGGTAAAAAAGTCTATGTGGTGCTGACGCGTGGTGGCATGTATCGCAATACGCCGAATGATTCGCAAATGCCGTACCTGAAAAGCGTTTTTGGCTTCTTAGGAATGACTGATATCAGTTTCATATATGCCGAAGGTTTGGCAATGGGGCCAGATGCAGAAGCAGCAGCGTTGGCGTCCGCAAAACAGCAAATCGAAGAACTCGTAAGCGCTTAAATAAAATCAGAAAGCGAAAAAGGAAATAGTATGAAAACCGCAGAAAACTATGCATTACTCGTTGCCCGTGTTTTGATGGCTTTGATTTTCGTTGCATCAGGTGCTTCAAAAATCAGTGGATTTGAAGGCACACTTGGTTATATCGCAAGTAAAGGTGTGCCGTTCCCGGCGCTTGCTGCAATTGGTGCCATCATTGTAGAAGTAGGTGGTGGCTTAATGTTGATGGTGGGCTGGAAAGCCAGGTGGGCTGCTTTAGCGATGATGTTATTCACGTTTGCCGCTGCCTTTATTTTTCATGATTTCTGGAATGCGGGTGCCGATGCGGCGCAGAACCAGATGATCCATTTTATGAAAAATATTTCTATGGCTGGTGGTTTGTTGTTTGCTGTAGTGCATGGCAGTGGGAAATTCAGTGTTGAGCGTCAGTCATAAAGCGCATACCTGCAGATCGTAAGTTTATTGTTTCGTCATTTGTAACAACACCTGGGACTAGCCACGTCCCGGGTGTAATTTTTACTAATGTTTGCTATGCTTAGAAGACTAGATCTTGATTGATTTAGTTTCAATGCAACCAGAATGAGTTGTGTATGAGTTTTATCAGATCATGCTTTATTGTTCCGACTTTATTGGGGGTAATATGCGCTTTTCATTCTGGTCTCAGTTACTGAAACTGGGTATTGCTTGCCTCGTGAGCACTACGCTCTGTTTTCCAGTATTTGCCACCGAAAAATTAATCGTCTATGTAACGCCTGGTCTTGATTTGCCCTTCTGGCGAACCTTAGGTCATGGAGTTCAGGCATCCGCTACGGCAAATGGCTACCAATACGAAGTGTTCGATAGTAAAAACAGCGATGCCAATCAAATGGCGCACGTCAAGGCGGCGATTGCTAAAGGTGCTGCTGGCATTGTTATTTCCCCCACCGACAGCAAATCTGCGTTTGAAATTTTGGCGGTTGCCAGTCAGGCCAAGGTGCCAGTAGTGATTGCCGATATTGGTACCAACGGCGGTGAATTTGTTTCTTATGTTAAATCAGATAATTACAAAGGTGCGTACGGCGTTGGCGTTGCGTTAGCTGCTGCCATGAAAGAACGCGGTTGGACTAATGAGCAGTTTGCGATGTGCACCATTTCATTGGCGAGAAAAAATGGTCAGGACAGAACCAATGGTTTCAGGGATGCCATGAAAGAGGCTGGTCTGACCAATATGGTCGCGATCAAACAAATGCAAACCTATACGATAGAAGAAACCTATGGGTTTGTGACAGAGTTATTGGCGACTTATCCAAAGTTACGTGGCTTATTCATCGAAGTGGATAAACCCACATTAGGGGCGCTCAATGCACTCAAAGACAAACGTAAAAGTATGGATATTCTGGTTGGCTCTTTTGATGGTATTCCCGAGTTTGTTGATTTTCTCAAGGGTGGCTCCTTGGTCGCAGTAGGGATGCAACAACCGTATCTGATCGGTAGTAAGGCGGCAGACGCACTATTTGAGGCGATTAAAGGCCAGACACCGCCTAAACAAATCGTTGTACCCATATTGATTGCCACAAATAAGAATATTAATGAATTGTTGCCAACAGCCAATAAGACAGTTTTTGGATTAGAAATGAAGTGACTGTGGTTTGGTGACAACGTCAGCATCTTCCCAGAGGGGGATAAAAATGTTGTCACCATTCATGAGTTCATTTATTCAGTCGAATTTGCCTTGGCACCAGATCTCATTCTGAATCCTATGTGTATTACAAGACGAATCGTGTTTGTCACGAGTAACTCTTTTCTTTTATCTGTGATGATCAGCATATGCCCGTTTTTCGTTTGAAGCTGTGGCAACGTTTGGCTCTTAGCTACGGTACCGTGATCGCATTATTAGTCGTAACCAGTCTGGTGAGCTTGCAGATGTTATCGGAATTTCGCGCGACCACAGACGATGCACTTAAAGATAAGTATCCAAAAACAATACTCGTTGATGAAGTCAAAGGCGAGTTAGAGAAGATCGCCAGGGCAATGCGAAATACTTTATTTCTCACTGAGCCCGAGCAAATACAGACGCAGTTAAAAGATATCCAGTCTGCTAACGAGCGCATGTCAGTGACCTTGCAGAAGTTGAGAAATGAAATCACTACTGAACGAGGCCGTGCACTGATACATCAAATTGATGTGGTTCATTCCGCCTACATCGTTAATCAAGAAGACTTCGTCAATTTGGTTGGTGAGAAGCGCATGAGCGAAGCGCGTAATTTGTTGCTGGTCGATTTACATCCTTATCAAATTCAATATTTTGATGCTTTGCATGCGCTCAATCTTTATCAAAGCGAATTGATGGCGAATGCCAGCAGCGAAGTATCGCAAACATACTTTTTAGCGCATAAAGTTATTTTAATTTTGACCTGTTTTGCTGCTCTCTTGAGTTTGATTATTACCGTCTGGATCACCCGCTCATTGCTAAGGCAACTAGGAGGTGAACCAAATTATGCAGCGCAGATAGCGAATAAAATCGCCAGCGGTGATCTTCATGGAACGATCAATATCGCAAAAGGTGATTGCAGTAGTTTATTGTCTGTTATGAGCAATATGCGAGATGCATTAGCGGAGCGAACTGATGCTCTTGAGAGCGCTAATACCGAATTAGGAGCAATGGTCGCTACGTTAAAGCAAACGCAAGCAGATTTGGTTTCAAGTGAAAAAATGGCTGCTTTAGGAGCATTGGTTGCGGGTATCGCACATGAACTCAATACCCCAATAGGTAATAGTGTAATTACTGCTAGTACTTTGTTGGAACTAAGCGATAATTTTGCACATGACATTGCCAACAGCCAGTTGCGCCGCTCAGTATTGGATCGCTATGTCGAAGAAATGCAGCAGGGTAGCGCAATACTATTGCGTAACTTAAATCGTTCCAGCGAATTAGTGAACAGCTTTAAGCAACTGGCCACAGAAGAAGAGAATTCAGAATTCTGCGAATTTTATTTGTCTGATGTTGTGAATGAAAGTTTGCTTGCATTGCGTCCAGCCATGCATAACGTCACATGTGAAATTATTCAAGAGATACCGAAAGAATTGCGTCTGCAAAGTTATCCGGGGCCATTAGCATTAGTGATTGGTAATCTGCTCAACAATGCATTGATTCATGGCTTCGAGCATCGTTCGCAAGGTAAGCTTGAAATCGTTGCGCAAACTATTTCTGCGACGCATTTATTGCTTTCAATTAGTGATAACGGCGTAGGAATCCCCGCAGAAAATTTACCGCGAATTTTTGACCCATTTTTCACGACAAAATTGGGCATGGGTGGATCTGGGCTGGGATTGCACGTAGTTTATAACATTGTGCATAGCTTGTTGCATGGCAAAATTGAGGTAAGCAGTGGGCACGACAATGGCACTCGTTTTGACATCACCTTGCCAATCCGTGGGATGAGAAATCCTGGCCGTAAATTGGCTGCCGTCACCGAGGCAGCCAAAATATGAATGGCTAAATCAACGTCGCGAAATAGCCGAAAATAGCCGAAAATAGCCGAAAATAGCCGAAAATAGCCGAAAATAGCCGAAAATAGCCGAAAATAGCCGAAAATAGCCTAAATTTTTGATCAGTCTTGATCCAGATGCAAAGAAATAACGCCTGTTGTAGGTGTTGAACATGGTTCGTCATCAAACGCAATATCGCCATCCTGACGAGCTTCACCGTCAATTTTCAAATCTTTAAAATTGAACAGATCTTTGTCCATCAAGTGAGATGGTGCAACGGTCGATAAAGCCGAGAAAATATTATCAACGCGCCCCGGAAATTTTTTGTCCCATTCGCGCATTAAGCCTTTGATTTGCTTGCGTTGCAGATTCTCTTGCGACCCGCACAAATCACAAGGAATGATAGGGAACTGTTTGACTTCGGCATAGCGTTGGGTGTCTGCTTCTTTGACATACGCCATAGGACGAATCACGATGTGTTTGCCGTCATCGGATTGCAATTTGGCGGGCATGCCTTTGAGCTTGCCACCAAAGAACATGTTAAGGAAAAAAGTTTCTAGTATGTCGTCACGATGATGGCCCAGCGCGATTTTATTGGCACCCAATTCATCAGCTACGCGGTACAAAATGCCGCGGCGTAGACGCGAACATAGAGAGCACGTTGTCTTACCTTCTGGAATAAGACGCTTGACGATGCTATAGGTGTCCTGATTTTCGATATGGTAAGGAATGCCCAGCTTTTCCAGGTACGCAGGCAATATATCCGCCGGAAAGTTTGGTTGTTTCTGGTCGAGGTTGACGGCAACGATGTCAAAATGGATAGGCGCACGTTCGCGCAAGGTCATCAGGATATCGAGCAAAGCGTAACTGTCTTTGCCACCTGATAAACAGACCATGACTTTGTCACCGTCTTCTATCATATTGAAATCGCCAATCGCCTGACCAACCAGGCGACATAAACGCTTGTGCAGTTTATTATTTTCGTAGGTAATTTTTTCTTGTGACTTCGTTTCCGCAGGAGGTGTTTTTGCGGTGTCGAGAACGACGTCGATCAAGGATTCGTGATTAGCTTGCATGGAACTTACATTTCATTTTTGATCTGGAACACTTCTACCCCGACGCCTTCGCAATCTGGGTAAACATCTGGCTTCATGGTGGAGATACACACGGCGCGTACGCGTGGATGCGCCAGCATCAGTTGGGCAACGTCATCACACAAGGTTTCTTGCAGATGGACGTGGCCTTGAGCGATACGCTGTGCAATTGAGCTGCGGATAAAGTCATAATCAACCACTTCTTCCAGTTGATCGGCTTTAGGTGTCGAGACCGCAAGGGGAATATATAAATCAACGTTGATCAACACACGTTGCTCGCCTTTTTTCTCGAACTCATGCACGCCGATATTAATGGAGATTTCATAGTTACGCAAAAACAGGCGGCGACAATCGGTGAGTTGCGGATGGTGTAGGACGGATAACATAATGTGCTCGATGGTTTAAGAATGTGATTCGGTTGCAGTTGCGATAAACATGACATCGCGCTGCAAAGGGATAAGGTGCTGGCCGCCATCCACTAACAGCGTGGTGCCGGTAATTGCCGGACTATTCGCAATAAACAAAACGCTGCGTGCGATGTCTTCTGGTGTGCTCGAATAGCCTAAAGGTGTTGCTTGATGGGCGACGCTAAAATCTGCTTCGGTCTGGTGTCCGGATACCATAGTGATGCCAGGCGCGACACCAGCAACGCGTACCTTTGGTGCTAAGGCTTGTGCCAGCATCGTGGTGGCGCATTGCAAAGCCGCTTTGGATAAGGTGTAGGACAAAAAGTCAGGATTCAGATTGTACAGCTTTTGATCTAACAAATTGATGACGCAGGCTTGCTGGCCGTCTGGTGTTGCTGCATGTAAGGCTTGCGCGAGGATCACCGGCGCTGCCAGATTGGCGTGCATGTGCTGATCAAGGCAACGCTGAGAAAACGTGCTGGCGCGGTCCTCCTCAAATAAAGAGGCATTGTTGACGACGCAGTGAATCGCGCCCATCGCTTCCATTGCCGAACTGAACAATGCACGCGTGGCTTGTTCATTGCCCAGATCCGCTTGTATCGCCACAGCACGTTGTCCCATGGCGGTGATTTGCGCGACGACTTCAGCAGCGGCCTCGGCAGATGTACCGAAATGCACCACGATATCCCAGCCTTGTTGTGCCATTGATAAGGCAATATGCCGTCCTATGCGCTTGGCAGCACCGGTCACGAGCACCACCCTGCTTTGCGGCGCGGAAGCATTGCTTTGATTGCTTGAATGACTAGTTAAAGGCTGGTTCATGGAAATTCTTTACTGAGTGTTCTTCGTTTTTTATACAATGCCGATATGCAAAAATTATCTCTACCTCTGCCAGCGCCCGATGCCTTGGCTGCATCGCTAGCTTTGCAACACCTCATCATTGATGAAATTCACCAGCATCAGGGCTGGATTCCTTTTTCGCGCTATATGGAACTGGCCTTATATGCGCCGGACTTAGGCTATTACAGTGGCGGTGCCACAAAATTAGGCAAGGACGGCGATTTTACAACGGCTCCTGAAATGTCGCCGCTATTTGGCGCTACATTGGCGAATTTAGCCGCCAACATATTTACGCAAACCTCAGCCCAGGTCATGGAGTTCGGTGCCGGTACAGGTAAGCTGGCACGCGACTTTTTAACGGAATGTCAATTTTCTGGAATTACGATAGACCGCTATTTTATCGTGGAATTGTCCGGTGAGCTGCGCGCGCGTCAGGAAGATTTGTTGCAAGACTTCCCGCAAGTGACATGGTTGCAAGAAATGCCGGTGTCTTTTTCTGGCCTGGTTATCGGAAATGAAGTGTTGGACGCCATGCCAGTTGATCTGGTGATGAAGACGGAGCAAGGCTGGCGGGAGTTGGGCGTGGCGCTGGCAGATGCAGATGGCGAAACCGAACCACGGCTATTGTATCGCGAGCGCGCATGCGATCCGGCGCGGTTAGCGCAGATCCCAGAGGCTGAAGAGCTGCCGCAAGCCTACATGACAGAAGTGCATGCCATTGCTACTGGTTTTATGCATAGCCTCGCACGTATGCTCAAAGCCGGACAAACCGAAAACGGACGCGGCAGTGCCGCTATTCTGATTGATTACGGTTTTCCCGCGAACGAGTACTATCACCCGCAGCGCAATGAGGGGACCTTGATGTGTCATTACCGTCATCATTCCCACCCTGATCCATTTTATTTACCAGGTTTGCAGGATATTACGGCACACGTTGACTTTACGGCCATGGCAAAAGCAGCATTGGCGGGTGGTCTGGACTTGTTAAGCTATACCAGTCAGGCCGCCTTTTTGCTGGAATCCGGGATAGCGAACCTGCTGGCGCGTCAATCGCCAGAACAAGTGATGGCGTATTTGCCACAGGCTAATGCTTTACAGAAACTGGTGTCTCCGGCAGAAATGGGCGAGTTATTCAAAGTGCTGGTGGTGGGTAATGGCGTCGATTTGCCGGATGGCTTGCTACGTCACGATCGTTGCCATCGCTTGTAAATTTTTCACCAATTCTGATCAGCAACATTTGGCAACTCAAAGCCGATCAACATAGAGGCAATGAAAAATCCAAGACTTCGCAGGATGGGTGTACCCCGCCAATTGCTTGCGTACGCATTACCGCGCGGGTTGTAACTGCCGTGCAAAATGCGTATTGATATTGTTTAGCCTTGTCGCTAAGTTTTTTCTCTGTTCTTAATATACTGGGTAAGAGTATTTTCTTAACGCCCAAGTTTAACAATGGCAAATAGCTCAAATATTTAAATTGAAGGGGGAGTATCTGGTGCTACGTTGGCTGGTCGTGATTTTTCTGGTGGTGATTGTGTTCGCCCGCTGGCTCCCGTGGCTAGAGAAGCTGGGGCTGGGGCGACTGCCGGGCGATTTGCGCTTTCGGATAGGGCAGCGTCAGTATTCGTTTCCTTTTGCTTCGACTATCCTGATTTCAATGGTGGTGCTGTTGCTTGCACGGTTTTTCAAATAAAACAAAAAACTGTGGGCAACTTACAAATATTTATCCATCCTTGAGTAAATATACTTTGATAAGTTAAAGTTTCTCAGCTATTTCGCCGTCACTTCAATATAATGGTTTGAACAAAACAAAGTTGTGTCCCGCCACGGGAATGACCGCAAAAAGAACAGATTTTGCAAGGCGAGTATCAACAAGAAATTACGCTAAAGGTTGAAATGAGCGAACTCAGCGACATCAGGGCATTGCTCATTGAACCGCATCAAGGGATGCGGGTCAGTTTGCACAACATGCTGAATTTATGTGGCATTACAAAAATTGAACACGCATTGACCGCTGGGACTGCGGTGCGCAGTATTCAGGCCAAAGTCTATGATTTGATCCTTTGCGAATATGATCTTGGCGTCGGCCAGGATGGTCAGCAATTGCTCGAAGATATGCGCCACCATAAATTGGCACCACTGTCGACGATTTTCGTCATGGTTACTGCTGAGCGCTCTTACGCGAAAGTAGTCAGCGCGGCAGAATTAGCGCCGTCCGATTATCTGCTCAAACCTTTCACCGCCGATATGTTGCTAGAGCGCGTGATTCGCGCACTGGAAAAGCGGAAAGCTTTCGTCGACGTCTACAACTTGATGGAAACCGGCGCGATCGCCGAAGCGATTACGGCTTGTCATCATGGTGAACGCGAATATCCCAAATATGCGATTGATTTCATGCGCTTGCGCGCCGAGTTACACGTTGTTCTGGGTGAGGCTGCCGAAGCTGAAGAGTTATATACCCACTTATTTGAACTTAAAGCTGTTGCCTGGGCGCGTCTTGGCTTGGCTAAAACTTTGTTCATGCAAGGAAAGTATCAGGAAGCTGAGGCGATATTAAAAAGCCTGGTGTCAGAAAATAATAAATATATGGATGCCTACGACTGGTTAGCGAAGACCCATGAAATGATTGGTGAGCTACCAGAGGCCAAGGAAGTGCTTGATACGGCGGTTGGCGTTTCACCACATGCAGTACGCCGTTTGCGCAATCTGGGTAGGATTGCGATGGAAACCGGTGATATTGAAACTGCCGAAAATGTATTTAAAAAAGTCGTCAGTAAAGCCAAATTTTCTGAATTCCGTGATCCTGAAGATCATCTCAATCTGGTCAATGCGCTGGTTAAAAAAGGCGACACAGAGCAAGCGAAATCGGTCATTCGCGACATGGAAAAAAACATGGTCGGCATTAAAAAGACAGAGGCTTGTCGCGCTATTTCTGCCGCCATGGTTCATGCTAAAACGGGCGATTCCAGATTGGACGGTGAACTGGATGCTGCTGTAAATGCCAGTCGTGAAGACGTTGGTTTATCGACCGGTGCAAAACTAGGATTGGCAAGAACTTGCCTTGAAAATAATAAAGAAGGCGAAGCGTCTGAGATTATTCTTGACGTCATGAAAAACGCCAGCAATCAATCCGTCATTTCCAAGGCCGTTGGGATCTTTGAAAGTGCCGGTAAGGGTATGTTAGGTAAAGAGCTGGCGCAACGTAGCCAACGCGAAGTGATGGATCTGGTCGCGCTTGGTGTGCAAAAAGCAAAACAAGGTGATTTCCGGGGTTCAGTTGATCTCATGACCGCTGCCGCGCGCAAATCACCTGATAATCCACAGGTGGTATTAAACGCCGCGTTGGCTGCTTTGAAGTGCCTGGAAAATATGGGTTGGGACAATGCCATAGGCGAACAGGCGAAAATGTTGATTGAAGCTGGGCGCCGTCTTGACCCCATGAACCCTCGTTTGAAAGCGATTCGTGGTTTGTATGATGAATTACAGAAAAAATACGGCATGAGTGTCAATCGCGTGGCTAAAACCTAACTTATGTTTGTAATGTGATAGCCACCATTGAGTGCACTTTGAAGCCAGTACGTAGAACGCTGGAAAAACGGTGTTTGCATTGCCGGTAAATTTGCCAGACCTTTGGTTCATCATGTTTGAATATTTTTAGTGTGAAGTCGCAAATTTATGGCACGCATAGAATCAGCAAAATCACCTTCTTCGCCAACACTGTCGCCACGCGAACGTTTGCTGAGAAAAATTAATGATGAAAGCGATTTGCCCACGCTAGGTGCGGCGATTGCCAAGGTGGTTGAAATCACGTCGTCTGGCGAAGATTCGGTTTCTAAACTGGCGCATTTTATTCTTGCAGATGTCGGCCTGACGCAGAAAATTTTACGACTCTCCAACACCGTTCAATACCGTACCACTTCTGGGGCTGCGGTTACCACCATTTCTCGCTCCATTTTTTTGCTTGGCTTTGACACGGTTAAAACCAGTGCCATGGCAATGTTGTTGGTTGATTTTTTTAAAGACAAAGCGCAAGCAGTGAGTGTCCGCAAAGAATTGGTCCGCTCTTTGTGTGCCAGTATCATTGGTCGTGAAATGTCGCAAAGAGGGCGCTTCCCGGATGGTGAAGAGGCTGCCGTTGCTGCCTTATTTAAAAACATAGGCAGGGTATTGGTTGCCTCCTTTGATCATCAACTTTACTCACAAATACAAAAAGTTTCAGAGGGTGCCGAGTCAACTTCTGATGAAGCTTCATTACTCCTCTTAGGATGTAGCTTTGAACGATTTGGTGAAATGGCACTGCAGGAATGGAAAATCCCGGATGCTATAGTGCAGTCGATGGGTCCTTTAGCAAATGGCGAACAAAAAAAAGTCACACACCGCAACGACTGGCTCAAACAAGTCGCGAGTTTTAGCGACTCTTTAGCAGACCTTGTCATGAGCGGTAAACACAAATCGCCAGGCTATGCAAATGTCTTACTCAAGAAGTTTGGGAAGGCGCTGGAAATCGATCTGAAAACGATGGATGACATGTTGGTCAGAGTTGAAGCGGAAACCTTGCAACTGGCAAAAAGCATGAATATTTCGCTCGCTATGGACAATCCAGAATCAGATGAATTGCATCATGCGTCGGCGCTTCCGAGTGAATTTTTGATGAAATCGGAAGAGCTTGTGTCGGCACAAGAATCTGACCGGTATCCTAGTGGTAAACCGCTCAACGCACGTGATTTATTATTGGCCGGTGTACAGGATGTCACTCAGATGTTGGCGTCTGAAGATTTGCGTTTAAGCGACCTTATCTTACTGGTATTGGAAACCTTGTACACCAGCATGGGATTTCGCTTTGCGACGGTTTGCCTGCGTGATCTGGCAAGTGGACGCTACGTTTCGCGTGTTGCGGTTGGGGAAAAATACGCCGACCGCCAGAAAGGATTCGGTTTTCCGGCGAAGGCGGAAGCTGACTTGTTTCATTTATCGATGAGCAATAATGTTGATGTCATGATCTCTGATGCGACCGTGCCAAAAATCCTGACTTTGCTGCCTCTCTGGCATCGGGAGTTATTACCGGACGCCCGCAGTTTTATTATTTTGCCTTTAGTCATACAAAAAAAGCCTTTGGGTTTGTTTTATGCTGACCGTACTGTGACTGCAGAAGAAGGCGTACCGGCAGATGAAACTGCCTTGATTAAGACCCTGAAAAGCCAATTGTTGGCTGCGATGATGCGCGGGGGATAAAAATTCTCATAAGGGCAGTGTAGAGCGGTGGCATCCGATCAACTATGACTAAACGCAGGTTTAAAATATATTTTGTGTATTTAAACTGGTGCGACGACGAAAAAAGAGGAAGTCCGGCAGACTTCCTCTTTTTATTTTTGACTAGATGAACTTACGGCTCATCGTTTCAAACTATTACACGGCAAATCAGTGACGATCCCAGTGGCCTTCATGGAATTGCCAGCCACTGCCTTCATGCTCCCAACGATGTGGAACCCAGTAATAGCCTGGACGTGGCGCAGACCAATAACCTGGATGCCAGACATGACGACCACTTTCCCAGTACCACGCGCCGTCGATCCAGATATGACCATAGGCTGGTGGGGCGCTGACGATTTCCACTTGCGGTGGAGGCGGGGCTACCCTGACTACTGAGCTAACATAGTAAGGATGTCGCGGGGCTTCAACTACACAGCCAGTCAAGGAAGCGACTACCACGGCACTTGCTACTAAATATGAGATACGGTTCATGCTGTTTCCAAAAATATCAATAAAGCGATCATTAAGGTCAATGCGCCTTCAGGTCGCGAGCCAAGTTAAGGTCTATAACGCGAACTAACTCTAAACGGTGTACCGTTTTTCGCTTTGTTTTCTTGTTTGCCTTATTGAATTGACATCATGCCAGCGTTTAGTTCAGGGATATGCCCTGTTTTTTTGCCAATGCATCAATGTCTTGCCACATCGTCATTTGATTTAATAAACGTGTTGCCGGATCTATCATTGCGTTCAAATTGAAAAAACGCTCTAAGGATGTCTCATCAAAATTGCTGCGCTGAGAGAAGTTGATGCGACCATATTGTTTTCTGAATGCTGCTAATAAATCACCAGGCGCATCTTTATGCCACTTTTGCATCAAACCACCAACCATTAATGCAGCATCGGTCGTTTGTTCCAGACTGCGAGGATTTTTTGCCGCTGTGACATCACGATAGTCAAGCAAGCGTGGGAAATAAAACTGCTTAATCCAACTGGCTGGAATGCCACCCTCACGTTGTAAAAAGCCGCTACGCCAAAATTTCCAACTCTTATCGATTTCTGACTCGCTGACGAACTGGGTATCGGCTAACAAGACACAATCTTCTTCGAGGATCATTTCTAGCACGACAGGTAATCCGGCTTGATGGGCAATCTCTTCCAGTTCTGACATGACGGGTTTCTCGCCACGATTGTCCTGCAAAGTCGTGACAAATCGCCCCATCACTTCTTCATGCTGATGGTGAACCGCGCTGGTATTGCTACAAAAACCGGCACAAGCGGAGAAATACGCCATCAGTTCGCCGATTTGTACACCTGGTGTGTTGCTCGTGCCGGCATCGTTTGCGCCTGTCGCGTCAAATTGGTGTGCTGGTGTATTCGCTGCCAGCCCGTTTCTGAGGATGGGATACAACTGGGTCGTGAGCGCACCCAATTTGACTACGCTGCCAGCGGCGAGTTTGAATTCATTCATGTTCAGAGACTTTCTTCAAATAAAGCTAAAACTTGTTCTGGTGGCCGGCCTATTGCTGCTTTGCCGCGGAAACTAACGATAGGACGTTGCAGCAGGATAGGATGGGCGACGACGGCCTGTATTGCACGATCCGCGTCAGCATTTTCCAGTGTATTAGTTAGGTAGGCATCCTCGTTTGAGCGCAACATGGCTTGCACATTGCCACCGAGTTCTCTCAGGAGCGTGTTAAGTTGCGCTAAAGTTAGCGGCGTCTTTTGATAATCAATGATCTCGATAGGTATTTGTTTCTTTTCTGAGATGGCTTGTATCAGGGTCAAGGTTTCGCGGGACTTGGAGCAGCGTGGATTATGGAAAATTCGGATCATTTGGTTATGCTTGGATTCTTTGGATTCACGTGTTGCGGTGTTCGTACGGCTAGTTCCAGTTTCTGGTTGCAGTAGGGCATTCAATATCATTGAATAGCAAATAGCAGCATCGAAGCGTTGGGGAATGTATCTGTCTGGACTAATTCCCAAAGAGCGGCGACGTGATCAGTACCATTGACGACTCGCTTAATTAATGCGGCGTTTTAATTTACGCTATACATGAATTGCTATAAAAACAATAAATAGCAATTTGTTTAATGCGTTGCCATGCAGCGCAGAGGCTTCTTGCTCACCGGGTCGATTATAAAGCAAACGATTTTTTCGGATCGCTTTTTTGTGGCTGATAAATAAGCGCAAGAAAATAAGCGAAAGTTGAATATCGCCTCGTGAGAATCATCAAAAATATCACAACATGTTGGCCTTATATGAATTTTTACGACTGTGAGTGCTAACAGACTTAATGTGGGCAGAGGTGTTCTTTGGTTTTCCCATTGAAACTAGCGTAGCGCAAGCTTGGTCGATCGATTGGTGCCTGTTAATTCATTGTTCACTAACGCAAATGCAAGCGATGCCTTACACTTGCAAAATTTTCCAGAAATTGAATGAGGTTTTATGAAAGATTTTTTTAGTCAGTTGATGATTTTCTGGTCCCCCGCAGAGATAAGCGCGAACATCACAATTTTTCTGAATCTTGCAGGTGCTTTGGTATTGGGATGCTTCGTGGGTTACGAACGTACGTACCACGGCCGCGCCGCCGGCATGCGCACTTATGGCCTTGTTTGTATGGCCTCAGCAGCACTTGTGGTACTTGCGGGTTATCCGGAATTTTGGTTTGGCGGCAAAGTCTTGAGCCCATCGCCACCAGATCCAACTCGCGTCATGCAGGGGGTAGTGACGGGGATTGGCTTCCTTGGCGCGGGTGTCATCATGAAAGAGGGCTTTAGCATCAGTGGTTTGACGACAGCAGCGTCTATTTGGGCGTCTTCTGCGATTGGGATTCTCGTTGGGGTAGGGTTCTATGCCACAGCCATCTTATTATCGTTGCTATCCGCGGCATGCATGATCTGGGTGCATAAACTGGAACTTTCGCTCCCTTCCCAGGCAGCTGTCGCGATCATGATTCACTTCAAAAAAGGTTACCAACCCAAAGAAGCTGAAATGATGGGGGTTGCCAAAGAGCGCGGGTATCGAATGATGACCCGGACGTTGACGATTAATCACATGGAACACGGACTTGAGTGGAGATTTATTGCCGTCGCAGAAAATCGCCACCGGGCCATGTCGATTTGTGAATTGTCGGAAGAAATGGAAAAAGTTGAAGGAGTAGAATCTTTTCAGCTTGCGCACGCAAAAAGTTGAGGTATTTCCACAATTTTTTCAAATAGTCCTTGACAGAAGGTCTTTGCATCTCTATAGTTCTGAGTTCCCTACGGAGGGGTGGCCGAGTGGTTAAAGGCGACAGACTGTAAATCTGTTCTCTCTGAGTACGCTGGTTCGAATCCAGCCCCCTCCACCATAGGAAAAAGAATTTTTTTAGTAAGTATGCGGCTGAAGTGGTAGCCCCTGCGGGTGTAGCTCAATGGTAGAGCTGAAGCCTTCCAAGCTTATGACGAGGGTTCGATTCCCTTCACCCGCTCCAGTTTTATTTGCATGGTGTTTGTGCGAAACGAGCTGCCCTTGTAGCTCAGTGGTAGAGCACTCCCTTGGTAAGGGAGAGGCCACGTGTTCAATCCACGTCAAGGGCACCATGTAAACTGGTGTAGTCTAGTCTGAATTTGTCGGGCGCGTGCCTGAGTATTCTCATCAAAATCGTTAGGAGTCCAAAATGGCAAAAGGTAAGTTCGAACGCACCAAGCCGCACGTCAACGTCGGTACAATTGGTCACGTTGATCACGGTAAAACTACACTGACAGCAGCGATTGCGACAGTATTGTCCAAAAAATTTGGTGGCGAAGCAAAAGCCTACGATCAAATTGACGCGGCGCCAGAAGAAAAAGCACGTGGTATTACAATTAACACTGCTCACGTAGAATACGAAACAGCCGGTCGCCACTACGCTCACGTTGACTGCCCAGGCCATGCTGATTATGTTAAAAACATGATTACTGGTGCTGCTCAGATGGACGGCGCGATCCTGGTTTGCTCCGCAGCAGACGGCCCAATGCCACAAACACGTGAACACATCCTGTTGGCTCGCCAAGTTGGTGTTCCATACATCATCGTGTTCCTGAACAAATGCGACATGGTTGATGACGCTGAATTGTTGGAATTGGTCGAAATGGAAGTGCGCGAATTACTGTCCAAATACGAATTCCCAGGCGACGACTTGCCAATCATCCAAGGTTCCGCAAAATTGGCGCTCGAAGGCGACAAAGGTCCATTGGGCGAAGAAGCCATCATGAAATTGGCTGAAGCACTCGACAGCTACATCCCAACACCAGAACGCGCAGTTGACGGCGCATTCTTGTTGCCAGTAGAAGACGTGTTCTCCATCTCTGGTCGCGGTACAGTGGTTACTGGCCGTATCGAACGCGGTATTGTTAAAGTCGGCGAAGAGATCGAAATCGTTGGTATTAAAGACACAGTAAAAACAACATGTACTGGCGTTGAAATGTTCCGCAAATTGCTGGATCAAGGTCAAGCTGGTGATAACGTTGGTGTATTGTTGCGTGGTACTAAGCGTGAAGATATCCAGCGTGGTCAAGTGTTGGCAAAACCAGGTTCAATCAAGCCACATAGCCACTTCACTGGTGAGATCTATGTATTGTCTAAAGATGAAGGTGGTCGTCATACACCATTCTTTAACAACTACCGTCCACAGTTCTACTTCCGCACAACGGACGTAACTGGTTCGATCGAGTTGCCAAAAGACAAAGAAATGGTGATGCCTGGTGATAACGTATCTATCACAGTAAAGCTGATCAACCCGATCGCGATGGAAGAAGGCTTGCGCTTCGCTATCCGTGAAGGCGGTCGTACTGTTGGTGCGGGCGTTGTTGCAAAAATTATCGAGTAATAATTTAGTTGTAAAGCAATATAGCGACTTGCCAAGGTCGCTATATTGATCAAGTGGTAACAAGCAGTAGGGGTGTAGCTCAATTGGCAGAGCGTCGGTCTCCAAAACCGAAGGTTGTAGGTTCGATTCCTACCGCCCCTGCCACCATCAAGGCCGCAAGGCACCGAAAGTAAATTAAGTATGTCTAATCATTCCGTACAAACTGTAAGTACTTCCAATGACAAATATAAAGTCATATTGGCAGTTGCTGCGCTGGTTTCTGGAATTGCTGCTTTTTATATTCTCGCTGGTCAGTCTACCTGGGTTCGGGTTGCTGCACTGGTAGTCGGTTTGGGTATTGCTGTTGGCTTGGTTGCAGTGTCGGACATGGGTAGAAATTTTGTAGAGTTTGCAAAAGAAGCTGTTCGTGAAACGAAAAAAGTTGTTTGGCCTACACGTAAAGAAGCTGGTCAGATCACAGCGGTCGTGTTTGGTTTTGTTTTGATCATGGCGATTTTTCTCTGGGGAACTGATAAGTTTCTCGAGTTCTTGTTGTATGACGTAATCCTCGGATGGAAAAAATAATGAGCGATAACATTCAGGAAAACGAACAAGGTACAGCGCCAGAGGTGTCTGTACCTAAAAGTGCTAAAAAATGGTACGCAGTGCATGCGTATTCTGGCATGGAGAAAAGTGTCCACCGTGCTTTGTTGGAACGTATTGAACGTGCAGAAATGCAAGATTTGTTTGGCCGTATTTTAGTGCCAACAGAAGAAGTAATTGAAGTTCGTAATGGTCGTAAGGCAGTAACTGAGCGTCGTTTGTTCCCAAGTTATGTATTCGTTGAAATGGAAATGACTGACGATACATGGCACTTGGTGAAAAACACAAGCAAGGTAACGGGATTTATCGGTGGTAAGTCAAATAAGCCATCACCGATTCCTCAGCACGAAGTTGATAAGATTTTGCAGCAGATGCAAGACGGTGTTGAGAAACCAAGACCAAAAGTATTGTATGAAGTTGGTGAAATTGTCCGTATTAAAGAAGGTCCATTCACAGATTTCAATGGCAACGTTGAAGAAGTGAATTACGAAAAATCTAAAGTACGTGTAACAGTAACGATCTTTGGTCGTGCAACACCAGTTGAGTTAGAATTTGCTCAGGTTGAAAAAGTCTGAGTCGGGTAAAAAATATCGTTGATTAGTACGTTAAAAGACGTTTTAAAGCGCACTTTTTAAAACTAATTAGTAAGCAGGCAGAGGAGCCCGGCAACATTGAATGATGTTGTTGGGCGCTACTACTCATTTAATGAAGGAGCCAAACATGGCAAAGAAAATTATTGGTTTTATCAAGCTGCAAGTGCCAGCTGGTAAAGCAAATCCATCCCCACCAATCGGCCCAGCTTTGGGTCAACGTGGCTTGAATATCATGGAATTCTGCAAAGCATTTAATGCACAGACCCAAGGTATGGAACCAGGTATGCCGATTCCTGTTGTGATCACCGCATTTGCTGACAAGTCTTTCACATTCGTGATGAAGACACCTCCAGCAACTTACATGATCAAAAAAGCAGCTGGCATCACTAAAGGTTCTGCTAAGCCACATACTGACAAAGTTGGTAAGATCACTCGTGCGCAAGCTGAAGAAATCGCGACTGTAAAACGCGCTGATTTGACAGCAGCTGATATGGACGCAGCAGTGCGTACTATCGCTGGTTCCGCTCGCTCTATGGGCATCACGGTGGAGGGTCTGTAATGGCTAAGTTATCTAAAAAAGCAAAGTTGCTCGCAACTAAAGTTGATCGTCTGAAAGTGTACCCATTTGATAACGCTATCGCGTTGATCAAAGAATGCGCAACAGCAAAATTCAATGAGTCTATCGACGTTTCTGTACAACTCGGTGTTGATCCTAAGAAATCTGACCAAGTTGTTCGTGGCGCAGTTGTCTTGCCAGCTGGTACAGGTAAAACAGTTCGCGTAGCGGTATTCGCACAAGGCGCAAAAGCTGAAGAAGCTAAAGCCGCTGGTGCAGATATCGTTGGTATGGAAGATTTGGCTGAACGCATCAAAGGTGGCGATATGCCATTCGACGTTGTGATCGCTTCTCCAGACACTATGCGTATCGTTGGTACATTGGGTCAAGTTTTGGGTCCACGTGGTCTGATGCCTAACCCGAAAGTTGGTACAGTAACTCCTGACGTAGCGACAGCAGTTAAAAATGCTAAAGCTGGTCAAGTTCAATATCGTACAGACAAAGCAGGTATTATTCATACTACTATCGGTCGTAAGTCTTTCGCTGATGGTGATTTGAAATCTAACCTGGTTGCTCTGATCGAAGCATTGAACAAAGCTAAACCAGCATCCAGCAAAGGTGTGTATCTGCGTAAAGTCTCTATCTCATCTACGATGGGTGCAGGCGTACGTGTTGATCACGCTAACCTGGGTTAAGAAAAAAATTAAGTCCCTGTGCTGAAAAGCACGGGGCGCATCTTTGGGCTGGATGTTTGGAAATAAACATCCAGAGTGTCAAAGACCGTGGGGCTTAAATTAGGGTTTAAGTTAAACATCTGGAGAGCAATCGACAGAGCCCAACGCAGATGGTGTACCCGATCAAGTTTTGTAGTGAATACTGGTTCGCCAGTGAAACTCCTAACTTCGGACGCCGTGTTCGAAACGATATGAGGGAAGTACATCATTCCGATGTACCGACTGAGTATCATTAATGGAGGTTGACCGTGAGTCTCAATCTGAATGACAAAAAAGCCGTCGTCGCTGAAGTCTCTGCAAAAGTAGCAACTGCTCAGACTATCGTCGTGGCTGAATATCGTGGCATCCAGGTCGGTCATTTGACGCAATTGCGTGCTTCTGCACGTGCTCAAGGCGTTTACATGCGCGTGTTGAAAAACACACTCGCACGTCGCGCTGTTGAGGGAACTGTATTTGCAAGTCTCGCTTCTGAAATGACTGGCCCGTTGATCTATGCGATCTCGGACGATGCTGTTGCTGCTGCTAAAGTCGTTCAAGACTTTGCAAAAGGCAATGACAAACTGGTTGTTAAAGCGGGTAACTATGCAGGCAAATCGCTGGATAAAGCTGGCGTTGTCGCATTGGCAAGCATTCCTGCGCGTGAAGTACTGTTGGCACAAGTGTTGGGTATGATGCAGGCTCCTGTATCTGCTATGGCACGTGCTCTGGCAGCACTTTCCGCGAAGAAAGCATCCGAATCTCCTGCAGCACCAGTAGCTGAAGCTACTGAAGCCGCAGCAGAGTAAGAACTTTCTGTCAAATACCGTATCAATGTAATTAATTAATTGGAGTTTCAAATGGCAATTAGCAAAGAAGATATCCTGGAAGCCGTAGGCGCGATGTCCGTAATGGACTTGAACGACCTGGTTAAAGCTTTCGAAGAAAAATTTGGCGTTTCCGCTGCTGCAATGTCCGCTGGTCCAGCTGCTGCTGGTGCTGGTGCTGCTGCTGCTGAAGAACAAACAGAATTCAACGTAATTCTGGCTGAAGTTGGCGCGAACAAAGTTGGCGTAATTAAAGCAGTTCGTGAATTGACTGGTCTGGGCTTGAAAGAAGCTAAAGACGTAGTTGATGGCGCACCAAAAACAGTTAAAGAAGCAGTTTCTAAAGCTGATGCTGAAGCAGCTAAAAAGAAATTGGAAGAAGCTGGCGCGAAAGCAGAAATCAAGTAATGCTGTACATGGCAAACCTTCGGGTTTGCCAGAGTCAAAGTCAGGAATCTTCTCGAAAGAGAAGATTCCTCTTTGGCTTCTTTGTCGTTCAGGGTTGTTTTGCTGTTTATTAAGACCGAGGGCTGAGACTTGAGGTTTTTTGTCGCAGGGTTGATTTAATTTTGTGACAGGAATCCTGAATTCTCCATCCTTCCTTGTCACTCACGGAGTGTCCATGCACTACTCATTTACTGAGAAGAAGCGTATTCGTAAATCTTTTGCGAAGCGCGCCAACGTCCACAACGTTCCGTTCTTGCTGGCGACTCAAATCGAGTCGTATCAAAGCTTTTTGCAAGAAGACAGAACACCGGCAAACCGAAAAAATGAGGGTCTGCAGTCGGCCTTCACTTCGATTTTCCCTATCGTTTCACACAATGGATTCGCTCGTCTCGAATTCTTATCTTACGTTTTAGGCGATCCGGCATTTGACGTCAAGGAATGTCAACTGCGTGGTCTGACCTATGCGTCACCTTTGCGTGCGAAAGTACGTCTGGTGATCCTGGATAAAGAATCCCCGACCAAGCCTGTCGTTAAAGAAATGAAAGAACAGGAAGTCTACATGGGCGAATTGCCTTTGATGACGACCACTGGTTCCTTCGTTATTAACGGTACCGAGCGTGTGATTGTTTCCCAGTTGCACCGTTCTCCTGGTGTGTTCTTTGAACACGACCGCGGCAAAACGCACTCTTCTGGTAAGTTGCTGTTCTCAGCACGTATCATTCCTTACCGTGGTTCATGGCTGGATTTCGAATTCGATCCGAAAGATATCTTATTCTTCCGTATTGACCGCCGTCGTAAGATGCCAGTCACGATCTTGTTACGTGCTATCGGCATGAGCAACGAGCAGATCCTCGCTAACTTCTTTGTCTTCGATAATTTCAATCTGCATAATGATGGCGCAGAGATGGAATTCGTCGCAGAACGTTTGCGCGGTGAAGTTGCACGTTTTGATATTGCTGACAAGTCTGGCAAACTGATCGTTGCTAAAGACAAACGCATCAACGCTAAGCACGTTCGTGAAATCGAAGCAGGTGGCATCAAGCACATCTCTGTACCAGAAGACTACCTGTTAGGTCGCGTTCTGGCGAAGAACATCATCGACAACGACACTGGCGAAGTAATCGCTAACGCGAATGACGAACTGACAGAAGAATTGTTGGGTCGTTTGCGCGATGCACGCGTAACGGATATTCAAACTCTTTACACCAACGATCTGGATCAAGGTGCTTACATCTCCCAGACTTTGCGTGCAGATGACACAGCAGACCAAATGGCTGCGCGTGTAGCGATCTATCGCATGATGCGTCCTGGCGAACCGCCAACAGAAGATTCCGTTGAAGCATTGTTCAATGGCTTGTTCTACAGCGAAGAGCGTTATGACTTGTCCGCCGTGGGTCGTATGAAATTCAACCGCCGTATTGGCCGTGATGAATTGACTGGTGCCATGACATTGTCGAACGAAGACGTGTTGGCTGTGATTAAGATCCTCGTTGAGTTGCGCAATGGTCGCGGCGAAGTCGATGATATCGATCACTTAGGTAACCGTCGCGTTCGTTGCGTTGGTGAATTGGCTGAGAATCAATTCCGTGCTGGTCTGGTACGTGTAGAACGTGCTGTGAAAGAGCGTCTGGGTCAGGCTGAAGCCGATAACCTGATGCCGCACGATCTGATCAATTCCAAACCAATTTCTGCTGCAATCCGTGAATTCTTCGGTTCTTCACAATTGTCTCAGTTTATGGATCAGACTAACCCATTGTCCGAGATCACGCATAAGCGTCGTATTTCCGCACTGGGACCTGGTGGTTTGACACGTGAACGTGCAGGCTTTGAGGTACGTGACGTTCATCCAACTCACTACGGTCGCGTTTGCCCGATTGAAACTCCAGAGGGACCAAACATTGGTTTGATCAACTCGCTGGCGTTGTACGCTCGTTTGAACGAGTACGGTTTCCTGGAAACACCATACCGTAAAGTTGTCGACAGCAAGATCACTAACCAGATCGATTACCTGTCCGCTATCGAAGAAGGTCGTTACATCATCGCTCAGGCGAATGCGACGATCGACGGCGCTGGTACATTGACGGATGAATTGGTTTCTTCCCGTCAGGCTGGTGAAACAATTCTGGTTTCTCCAGAGCGCGTACAGTACATGGACGTGGCAACTGGTCAGGTGGTTTCTGTTGCGGCATCCTTGATTCCGTTCCTGGAACACGATGATGCGAACCGTGCGTTGATGGGGGCCAACATGCAACGTCAAGCAGTTCCTTGCTTGCGTCCAGAAAAAGCATTCGTCGGTACAGGTATCGAACGTACTGTGGCAGTTGACTCCGGTACAACGGTACAAGCATTGCGTGGCGGTAAAGTAGATTACATCGATGCGGGTCGTATTGTTATTCGTGTCAACGACGCTGAAGCGCAAGCTGGTGAAGTTGGTGTGGATATCTACAACCTGATCAAGTACACACGTTCCAACCAAAATACCAACATCAACCAACGTCCTATCGTTAAAGTCGGCGACGTGGTTGCTAAAGGTGACGTATTGGCTGACGGCGCGTCAACAGACATGGGTGAATTGGCTCTGGGCCAAAACATGCTGGTCGCGTTTATGCCATGGAACGGCTATAACTTCGAAGATTCGATCCTGATCTCCGAAAAAGTCGTTGCTGATGACCGCTACACGTCGATTCATATCGAAGAATTGTCGGTTGTTGCTCGTGATACAAAGTTGGGCGCGGAAGAGATCACACGTGATATCTCCAACCTGGCTGAAAACCAATTAGCACGTCTGGATGAATCCGGTATCGTCTACATCGGTGCAGAAGTGACCGCTGGCGACACACTGGTCGGTAAAGTGACACCAAAAGGTGAAACTCAGCTGACACCAGAAGAAAAACTGTTGCGCGCAATTTTCGGTGAAAAAGCATCTGACGTAAAAGACACATCCCTGCGCGTGCCTTCAGGCATGGTTGGTACAGTCATTGACGTTCAAGTGTTTACTCGCGAAGGTATCCAACGCGACAAACGCGCACAACAAATTATCGATGATGAATTGAAGCGCTATCGCCTCGATCTGAACGATCAGTTGCGTATTGTTGAAGGCGATGCATTTGAGCGTCTGGAACGTATGTTAGATGGCAAGATCGCTGATGGCGGTCCAGCTAAACTGGCAAAAGGCAGCAAGATCACGAAAGAGTATCTGGCGAGCATCGACAAATACCACTGGTTCGACATTCGTCTGGCATCAGATGAAGCAGCGAACGCATTGGTAGCGATGAAAGATTCTATCGCCGAGAAACGTCATCAGTTTGATCTGGCTTTCGAAGAAAAACGTACCAAGCTGACACAAGGCGATGAGTTGCCACCAGGCGTACAAAAAATGGTCAAGGTTTACCTGGCTGTTAAACGTCGCTTGCAACCAGGTGACAAAATGGCGGGTCGTCACGGTAATAAGGGTGTGGTTTCTCGCATCGTTCCTATCGAAGACATGCCATACATGGCTGACGGTACTCCAGCGGACATCGTGTTGAACCCATTGGGTGTTCCATCACGGATGAACGTTGGTCAGGTTCTGGAAGTCCATCTGGGCTGGGCTGCTAAAGGTCTGGGCTTGCGTATCGGCGAAATGCTGAAAGCAAAAGCACAAGTTGAAGAACTGCGTGAATTCCTGAAAAAGATTTATAACGAATCTGGTAAAACGGAAGACATCGACGGTTTGAGCGATGCTGAAATCCTGGAATTGACGAATAACCTGAAAAACGGTGTTCCGTTTGCAACTCCGGTGTTTGACGGTGCCCACGAAAGTGAAATCCGCCGCATGCTGGATCTGGCTTTCCCTGACCATATTGCGCAACAACTGGGTATGACACCATCGAAAAACCAGGTAACACTGTTCGACGGTCGTACTGGTGAAGCGTTTGAACGTAAAGTAACTCTGGGTTACATGCACGTTCTCAAGCTGCATCATCTGGTTGATGATAAAATGCATGCCCGTTCGACTGGTCCTTACTCTCTGGTTACTCAACAACCATTGGGCGGTAAGGCACAGTTCGGTGGTCAGCGTTTCGGTGAGATGGAAGTTTGGGCACTGGAAGCATACGGCGCGTCTTACGTCTTGCAAGAGATGTTGACAGTCAAGTCCGATGACGTCAATGGACGTACTAAAGTCTACGAAAATCTCGTTAAGGGCGATCACGTGATCGACGCTGGCATGCCAGAATCGTTCAACGTGTTGGTCAAAGAGATTCGTTCTTTGGGTATCGACATCGATCTCGAACGCAACTGATCAAAAAGCCTGCTACGCGTTTGATAGCGATGTGGCAGGTTTTTTTAAGTAGTAACAAGTATTTAGTAGTAAAACCATCGCCCGAATTCGCTTCGGGCGTTGGTCATTCAGCTAGCCAGCAGTTTGGAAGCGGATTTTCGTTCCCGGTATCAGCGGAACCAGCGTCGAAAGACCCGGCTCTCCCGTTGATGCGAACAGGGTAAGGCGAAAGACCTTCTGTTGCAGCACCATTCAGCCACCAAGCGTTTTCAAGCGCTTAACTGGAGTGATATACATGAAAGCCCTGCTCGATCTTTTCAAGCAAGTCCAACCAAACGAACAATTCGACGCGATCAAAATTGGTCTGGCGTCACCGGATAAAATCCGTTCCTGGTCCTACGGCGAAGTTAAAAAGCCGGAAACCATCAACTACCGTACGTTCAAACCGGAACGCGACGGTCTGTTCTGTGCCAAAATTTTTGGCCCGATCAAAGATTACGAATGCTTGTGCGGTAAGTACAAACGCCTGAAACACCGTGGTGTCATTTGCGAAAAGTGCGGCGTTGAGGTGACATTGGCAAAAGTGCGTCGTGAACGCATGGGCCACATTGAACTGGCATCCCCGACTGCACACATCTGGTTCCTGAAATCTCTGCCATCCCGTTTGGGTATGGTACTCGACATGACATTGCGCGATATCGAACGCGTTCTGTACTTTGAAGCATACGTCGTGACCGATCCTGGCATGACGCCGCTGAAAAAATGCCAGATCATGTCGGAAGATGACTACGCTGCTAAATACGAAGAGCATGGCGATGAATTCACTGCGTTCATGGGTGCAGAAGGTATCCGTGAATTGCTGCGTTCTATCGACATCGATCGTGATGCAGAAATTCTGCGTACAGAACTCAAAGAATCTAAATCTGAAGCTAAGATCAAGAAATACGCTAAGCGTCTGAAAGTATTGGAAGCATTCCAACGTTCTGGCATCAAGCCAGACTGGATGATCATGGAAGTGTTGCCAGTGTTGCCGCCAGAACTGCGTCCATTGGTACCGCTGGATGGTGGCCGTTTCGCAACTTCAGATCTGAACGATCTGTATCGCCGCGTCATTAACCGTAACAACCGTCTGAAGCGCCTGATGGAATTGCGCGCCCCAGAAATCATCACACGCAACGAAAAGCGTATGTTGCAAGAAGCGGTTGACTCCTTGCTCGATAACGGTCGTCGCGGTAAAGCCATGACAGGCGCGAACAAGCGTCCATTGAAGTCTCTGGCTGAGATGATCAAAGGTAAAGGCGGTCGTTTCCGTCAGAACTTGCTGGGTAAACGTGTTGATTACTCCGGTCGTTCCGTTATCGTGGTGGGTCCACAACTGAAATTGCATCAGTGCGGTCTGCCAAAATTGATGGCGTTGGAATTGTTCAAACCATTCATTTTCAATAAATTGGAATTGATGGGTCTGGCAACAACCATCAAAGCAGCGAAAAAATTGGTTGAAATCCAAGAACCTGTCGTTTGGGATATTCTGGAAGAAGTCATTCGCGAACATCCAATCATGTTGAACCGTGCACCTACATTGCACCGTTTGGGTATTCAAGCGTTTGAGCCAGTATTGATCGAAGGTAAAGCGATCCAGTTGCACCCACTCGTTTGCGCGGCGTTCAATGCCGACTTCGACGGTGATCAAATGGCGGTTCACGTTCCACTGTCTATCGAAGCGCAAATGGAAGCACGCACATTGATGCTGGCGTCCAACAATATTCTGTTCCCGTCCAACGGCGAGCCGTCTATCGTGCCTTCTCAGGATATTGTTTTGGGTCTGTACCATGGTTCCCGCGAAGCCATCAATGGCAAGGGTGAGGGCATGATGTTCCCTGACGTATCCGAAGCGATCCGTGCATGGGACAACAAAGAAGTGGAATTGGCAACGCGCGTGACAGTGCGTATTACAGAATATCCAAAAGATCCAGTCACTGGTGAATTCGTTAAAACAATCAAACGTTACGAAACCACCGTTGGTCGCGCGATCCTGTCAGAAATTCTGCCAAAAGGCTTGCCATTCACCGTACTGAACCGTGCGTTGAAGAAAAAAGAAATTTCTAAACTGATCGATACATCCTTCCGTAAGTGCGGTCTGCGCGCAACGGTCGTGTTTGCTGATCAATTGATGCAAATGGGTTTCCGCTTAGCGACACGCGCTGGTATCTCCATCTGTATCGATGACATGTTAGTACCACCACAAAAAGTCACTCTGTTGGCAACAGCAGAACACGAAGTGAAACAGATCGAACAGCAATACGCTTCCGGTCTGGTAACTGCGGGTGAACGTTACAATAAAGTGGTCGATATCTGGGGCAAAACAGGTGATGAAGTCGGTAAGGCCATGATGGAACAGCTGAAAGTAGAAGCTGTAACACGTCGTGACGGTACTGTCGGCACACAAGAGTCCTTCAACGCGATTTACATGATGGCTGACTCCGGTGCGCGTGGTTCTGCGGCACAGATTCGTCAGTTGGCAGGTATGCGTGGTCTGATGGCGAAACCAGACGGTTCGATTATCGAAACACCAATTACAGCGAACTTCCGCGAAGGTCTGAACGTTCTGCAGTACTTTATTTCCACTCACGGTGCGCGTAAAGGTCTGGCAGATACGGCGTTGAAGACAGCGAACTCGGGTTACCTGACACGTCGTCTGGTTGACGTTACACAAGATCTGGTTGTGGTAGAAGACGATTGCGGTACAGCAAACGGCTCCTCCATGAAAGCGATCGTTGAGGGCGGTGAAGTTAACGTGCCTTTGCGTGAATTGATCCTGGGTCGCGTTGCTGCGAACGATATCGTTAATCCAGAAACACAAGAAACACTGTACGAAGCAGGTACTTTGCTCGATGAAACTTCTGTTGAAGAAATCGAACGTCTGGGTATCGACGAAGTGAAGGTCCGTACACCACTGACATGTGACACACGTTACGGTCTGTGCGCTATGTGCTACGGTCGTGATCTGGGTCGCGGCTCTATGGTGAATGCTGGTGAAGCAGTTGGTGTTATCGCTGCGCAGTCCATCGGTGAACCAGGTACACAGTTGACAATGCGTACGTTCCACATCGGTGGTGCGGCGTCTCGTGCAGCAGTGGCTTCTTCTGTTGAAGCAAAATCTAACGGCACGATCCGTTTCACAGCGACAATGCGTTATGTGACCAACGGTAAAGGCGATCAGATCGTGATTTCCCGTTCCGGTGAAGTCCTGATCACTGACGACCACGGTCGTGAGCGTGAACGTCATAAAGTACCTTACGGTGCAACATTGATCGTTAAAGATGGCATGGTGATCAAAGCTGGTACAGCATTGGCAACATGGGATCCATTGACACGTCCAATCATTACCGAATACACCGGTACGGTGAAATTCGAGAATGTCGAAGAAGGCGTGACTGTTGCAAAACAGGTAGATGAAGTCACCGGCTTGTCAACACTGGTAGCGATCGATGCGAAACGTCGTGGTAGCGCAGCAGGTAAAACACTGCGTCCACAGGTTAAGCTGTTGAACGAACAAGGTGAAGAAGTCAAGATCTCTGGTACCGAACACGCAGTAACGATCGGCTTCCAGGTGGGTGCGCTGATTACCGTGAAAGACGGTCAGCAAGTTCACGTTGGTGAAGTACTGGCGCGTATCCCGACTGAATCACAAAAAACACGTGATATTACCGGTGGTCTCCCACGCGTTGCTGAATTGTTCGAAGCACGTTCACCAAAAGATGCAGGTATGTTGGCTGAGGTAACTGGTACGGTTGCGTTTGGTAAAGAAACCAAAGGTAAGCAACGTCTGGAAATCACCGACATGGACGGCGAGAAGCACGAGTTCCTGATCACCAAAGACAAACAAGTTCTGGTGCATGACGGCCAAGTGGTGAACAAGGGTGAGATGATTGTTGACGGCCCAGCCGATCCACAAGACATCCTGCGTTTGTTGGGTATCGAAGCGCTGGCACGTTACATCGTTGATGAAGTTCAAGACGTGTACCGTTTGCAAGGCGTTAAGATCAATGACAAGCACATCGAAGTGATCGTACGTCAGATGTTGCGTCGCGTTGTTGTGGTTAATCCAGGCGACACGAACTACATCGTTGGTGAGCAAGTTGAACGTTCTGACCTGTTAGGTGAAAACGATCGCGTGACTGCGGCGAACGGTATCCCTGCAACATATGAAAATATCTTGTTGGGTATTACCAAAGCTTCCTTGTCCACTGACTCGTTCATCTCTGCGGCTTCCTTCCAGGAAACCACACGTGTTCTGACCGAAGCAGCGATCATGGGCAAAAAAGATGGTCTGCGTGGCTTGAAAGAAAACGTCATCGTTGGTCGTCTGATCCCGGCTGGTACAGGTCTGGCATTCCACCGCGCTCGCAAGTTGAAAGAAACGTGGGAAGCGGATGAGCGTCAAGCAATGTTGGATGCAGAAAAAGCGATTTTTGCTCCAGCCCCTGAAGTTGCAGCATCTGATGTCACTGAAGGCGAAGCTTAAGCTTCTCTGAAGTAATCTGAAAAGGCACCGCAGTTCATTCTGCGGTGCCTTTTTTTATTTCTGTAGGCGGAGCAACCCGCGCGGAACTAACGGCGTGGCGGGTTTGACCTGTCCTGCAAGACGATGAGAAGCGATGGCCAAACAAAGAACGGTGACGACACAAAGCCCCCATAAAGGTATCATGGCACCGTTGCACAATATAATTATTACCCCTCATGTCCGAACAAACACTCCACGCCAATTCAATACTCGACGCCAGCAAAATAGCCGCCTTGCGCGATGCGTTTGGCATGTTGCTGGATATCGAAGTCGTACAAGAAACGGGTTCGACCAATAGCGATCTGATGGCACGTTTGCTGGAACTACAAAAGCCAGTATTTCGCCTTGCCGTACATCAGACGGCAGGGCGTGGTCGTGCAGGTCGTAGCTGGAGTTCCGAGGCTGGCGGCATGCTAATGTTCTCTATTGCCTGGCCGATGACACAAGCGTCGCATCAACTCATGGGCCTACCATTGGCAGTGGGTGTTGCATTGGCGGAGACGCTGCATAGCCTGGATTTACCAGTCCAATTAAAATGGCCAAATGATGTCTTACGCGACGGTAAAAAGCTCGCCGGGATATTGATAGAAAGCGCTGCAAAAAAAGATGGCGGCACCTGGATCGTTGCTGGTATAGGTTTAAACTTACAAGTGTCCGATACATTTGAAGCACAAATCGGGCGCCCAATAGCTGAAGCACCGTGGTTAGCACGCATGGATAGAAATGCATTAACTGCTGCGTTGCTGAACACGCTGGCACGCGCATTCGACCAATTTGAACGTGAAGGGTTTTCGGCTTTTTTAGCGCGTTGGAATAAGCTCCATGCGTACGCAAATCAAGAGGTGCGCATCATTGATCAAGGTCAGGTCTTGCAAACAGGCTTTGCGCTTGGTGTCGATGCCACTGGTTGTCTGGTATTGCAAACAGCGAGCGGGCAGGTCAGTATTGTGGCAGGGGATGTTTCTTTGCGACCACTTGAATAAACGAAAAAACGACGACATGCTATTACTGATAGACGCGGGAAATACCCGCATTAAATGGGGTATTCCGGATACCCAACAATTGCCAGCGCCCGCGCAACCAGCGTGGCGGAAAATTACCTCTGTTGCGCATGATCAGACTGATCAACTACTCGCTGAATGGCAGCAGCACAAGGTCACCCGCATTCTGATTTCTAACGTTGCAGGGTCAGACGTCAAAACACGTTTAATGAATTTGTTAGCCCAAGCGTTTCCAGGCCTGACACCCGAATGGTTTGTCTCACAAGCGGATTGTGCCGGCGTCACTAACAAATATCAAAATCCGCAGCAATTGGGCTGTGATCGCTTCGCCTCCGCGATTGCCGCTGCCTATTTATATCCATCGCAACATGTGATCGTTGCGACATGCGGTACAGCGACGACCGTCGATGCCGTTACCGCACAATCAGAGTTTGCCGGTGGCATGATCTTGCCTGGTCTTAAACTCATGGCCGAATCGTTAGCGCGAAACACAGCGCAATTGCCACAGGTCGCTGAAAGCATACAAGTCGACCAACCGTTCGCGAATAATACCGACCAGGCGATTGTCAGCGGCTGCATTCATGCCCAGGCTGGTGCCATTACTCTCGCCTACCATGCACTACACAAAAAACAAGCGGAACCGGTGATTTGTCTCATTTCTGGCGGTGCCGCGCCGTATCTTCTGCCACATCTGTCATTTCAGTGTGAACATATCGCTAATCTTGTCTTGACGGGACTGTTTGTCGTGGCACAATCAAACCCACGCTGAATTCATCTAATTACTATCATGTTGCGATTTTTTTTCTGGTTTCTGTTGGTTGTTAATGCCTTGATCCTGGCGTTCAATTTTGGCTGGCTAGGCAATTGGCCCTTAGAAACCCATGAACCGGAAAGACTCAAGCAACAACATCATGTGAATCAACTGGTACAGGTTCCAGCCAGCGTGGCATTGGCACCTGTTGCATCTGCTGCAACAGCGACGGAAAAGAAAAACGAAATTACCGCCTGTGTAGAAATCGGCAATTTCTTGCAATCTGATGCGCCAAAAGTCGAAGAAAAACTGAAAGCACTCGCGCTCGGTGATCGTCAATCACGATTGAACGTCAGCGATTCAGCGACCCACATGGTCTACATCCCTTCTCAAGGCAGCAAAGAGGGTGCGGATAAAAAAGTTAGTGAACTTCGTCGCATCAATGTCACCGATTTTTTTGTGATTCAGGATCAAAGCCCTTTGCGTTGGGGTATTTCTTTGGGTGTGTTTAAAACCGAAGAAGCGGCAAAGCAACACCTCGCAGCATTAAATACCAAAGGGGTACACACTGCCCGCATTATGCCGCGCACCGTAACGACGAATAAATTCTCGTATCAATTACGGGCATTAAATACTGATGAAAAAGCCAAATTCGACGCACTGAAAGCTGAATTTCCGGCGCAAGAAGTACGCAATTGTCAGAATGCCGCCTACGGAAAAAACTGAGTGCTAAATATTTGAGCGGATTGTTAGTGTGGGTGTAACCCGCGCGGTCGTAGTGTCAAACTGCAGCCCTACCCCATACTCACCATTCTGCAAGCGGTTGACGGTAGGTGTAACTCAAGGAAACGACATTAAACCCTCGTAAATTCCCACCAAGCGAGAATTTAAGCTTGAGCTTTTCCCATGAAGTGCTAGCATGGACAGACTAAATTCATTTGTTGGTATTGATTTTTATGAGTCTGAGTTCAGCAGCACCAGTGGCTACGAGTGAACGAGTATTACATGTGTTGGCATGTGTTGCCCGACAAGGGCAGGCAATGTCCGCGCGTGAGTTGGTGGCGCAAACGGGATTGCCACTAAGCACTATTTATCGCCATCTGGCGGCATTAAAAAAATGGGGCTGGGTGCAAGAGCATGCGCGCAGCGGTTTGTATGAGCCGGGGCCGTTAGCAGTGCAATTAGCACACGGTTTTGATCAGCACTCATGGCTCATGCAAGCAGCACGAGCGGATATTGAGCAACTGGTTGAACGTTCCGGTGAAAGCGTTGGCCTGCTTTGTTATCTGGATGGCCAAGTGATCTGTCTGGATATGCAAGAAAGCCAGCAAGCTTTGCGCTGCTCGTTCGCAAAAGGGCGAGCCAATTCAACAGTACGTGGTGCATCAGCCAAAGCTTTGCTCGCATTTCTGCCTGAGCAGACGCAGTTGCAACTACTTGATCAAAATTTCTTACAAGCGCAGCAAGATAGAACAGCGTTAGAACAAAGCTTGCAACTCATACACCAACAAGGCTACGCTACCAGTGAAAACGAAATTGATGACGGCGTCTGGGGTGTCAGTGCCCCCATTTTTTCTGGCAAACATCAAGTGATCGCCACTTTGTCCTTGATGGCACCAGCGCAGCGTGCAGCGAGCCGCCACAATGATTTGATCCATATGACGGTGACGGCAGCGCATCGTATCAGCCGCGTCCTTCAAGAGTAAAACCTATAATAAAAAACCTACAATAAAAAAACCTGCAATCGTAAAAACTAAAAGACCAAAACGGAGAACTCGCTATGCATCCTTCTTTCCATTTTAAAGCCGGCAGCGTGCCGCTACTGATTTCCATGCCGCATGTAGGCACGACAATTGCACCTGAAGTTGCTGCACAAATGTTGCCAATTTCAGAGGTCAAAGCTGACACCGACTGGCATTTACCTTTGCTCTATAACATGGCTGACGAACTAGGTGCATCAACGATCGCTGCCGAATATTCACGTTATGTGATAGACCTCAATCGCGCACCGGACAATGCGAATCTGTATCCAGGGCAAGATACGACAGGCTTATGCCCCATAGATACTTTCGACAAACATCCGCTGTACGCGTCTAAAAATTTGCCCGATCAGACAGAAATAGAACGCCGCATTACCACTTACTGGCAACCATATCACCAACAATTAAACGCGGAATTGGAGCGACTATTGCGCATCCACGGTCACGTCGTTTTATGGGACGCTCACTCGATTGCGTCGGTGGTGCCGCGCTTTTTTGAAGGTAAATTACCAGACCTGAACTTTGGTACTGCCGATCAAAAATCCTGCGCCAGCGGTTTGCAAGAAGCGCTACAAGATGTTTTGTCACAAGCACCAGAAAGCAAAACATACACCCATATTTTTAATGGCCGTTTTAAAGGTGGCTATATCACACGTCATTACGGTCAGCCACAGCGCAACATTCATGCGGTGCAATTAGAAATGAGCCAATGCGTGTACATGAACGAAGCCGCACCATTCGCCTATCGCCCTGACCTTGCACAGCAGGTGCAACCGGTGCTTAAACAAGCGTTGCAAACTTGTCTGAACTGGGTACAGCAAGGAGCGTCCAAATGAGCCAGCAAAGCCTATTTGCAGCAAATGCTTACCTGCCGCAGGGATGGACAAAAAATGTACGCCTGCATTGGGATGCCGCTGGTGCTTTAATTGAGATTGAAGTCGGCATTCAAGTACGCGCTGGAGAAACACAAGCCGAATTTGTTGTGCCGGGAATGACCAATTTGCATTCACACGCATTTCAACGCGCCATGGCTGGCATGACCGAAATGGCGGGCGAATCCAAAGATAGTTTCTGGACCTGGCGCGATCTGATGTATCGCTATGCATTGCACATCACCCCGGAACAAATACAAGCGATTGCGGCGCAGCTGTATATGGAATGTCTGCGCCAGGGTTATACCTCCGTTTGCGAATTCCATTATTTGCACAGAGCAATCGATGGTAGTTGGTATGCACGTCCGGCAGAAATGGCGCAGCGTGTGATTGCGGCCGCCACCCAAACTGGCATTGGCATCACCATGTTGCCTGTGTTGTACAGCTATGCCGATTTTAATGCGCAAGCTTTGCGCGATGATCAACGTCGTTTCAAGACTTCTGTCGATGATATTTTGCGATTGGTCGAAAATCTGGAAGCAGAGCGCAGTGCCCAAATTGAAGTCGGCGTCGCCCCGCATTCGCTACGCGCGGCCAGCATAGGGCAAATCCGCGAAGTCCATGCAGCGCTGCCAGCACAGCGGCCTTTGCATATCCATATCGCGGAACAAACCAAAGAAGTCGATGCCTGCCTTGCCGCAACTGGCAAACGTCCGGTGGAATTATTGTTGGAAACGGGTCTTGTTGATCAGCGCTGGTGTCTGGTGCATGCGACGCATTTGACCAAAGCAGAAGTGCAAGGCATCGCCGCCAGTGGCGCCGTCGCCGGTATTTGCACCACCACAGAAGGCAATCTGGGTGATGGATTTTTTGACCTGCCAGATTACATCGCCGCTGGTGGGCGTTTCGGTATTGGCAGTGACAGCCACGTCTCGCAAAGTCCGGTGGAAGAATTGCGTTGGCTCGAATACGGTCAGCGTTTGCGCTTGCAAGGCCGCAATATCGCCAGCGCTGCTACTCAACGTCAGGTTGGCGATTTCTTGTGGCAGCACACATTACAAGGCGGCGCACAAGCCAGTGGCCGTCAGGTCGGACAACTCGCCAGCGGCTATCGCGCCGATATGCTGATTCTCGATGACCAACATCCCAATCTGGCCGGGCTGGCAAGTAGCGCAGTCCTCAATACGTGGATCTTTGCAGGTAACGACAATTTGGTACGCGATGTGTACGTGGCTGGTAAGCGCGTCGTGCAAGAAGGTCGTCACGTTGAGCAGAGTGAGATTCAGCAAGCTTATGTTGAATGTATGCGGAGCTTGCGGAGTTTGTAATGTTGTTTGTTTCGATGTAAAAAAACGAGGACAGATGAGCCTCGTTTTTTTCGCGTGGATTGTAGATTCTTTACTTATTTTCCCTGAACCCGCATGAGCAGTAATTCACCATTCCAACGTCGGTTATTAATGCGCATGAGCAGATAACTGAGAATCAGTAAGCAAGCTGCATATACTGGTCCTACATAAAACAGATGCTCATTATTAAAATATATGCCAAGACCAATGAGTGCAGTCATCATGACTAAGCATAGAATAAGTTTTGGTGTTGAAATTTTGCCCGGTTTGTTAAAGCTCGCGAGAAAAATCGCAAGCACATTGGCGAACAAGCATTCAAATGGAAGTAGCCAATAGTCCGGTAACGAGTACACAAACGCGAAGAAATGATCTTTATCGAAAAGCAATGCAATTGCCTGATACGCCACCACGCCGATCAATAGCAACCCACCCTGCATTTCGATAGACGACATTAACATATTATTCGCGAGTTTTCTTTGTTGAACTTTTCCCGGTAAGAGAAAAAAGCGGCCGACTTTGATGATGGTGCGAATTAATTTACTTTGCGCATGTCCATATGCCAGTTGGTTTCCCAGGTTTTACCGTTGTCGTTGGACATGGCCTGTTCCCAATGTGCACTGTCGGCGGTGATGTCGGACCAGGTATAGCGTACCAGTATGGCTTGATCTCCCAACATATCAGCGCCTTCGAATACACCGACGCCATTGCTGAATTTACCAACAACCGGGGGATTCAAACTGCCCTGTAGATTCAGCCCACCGCTATCGTTATCCAACCAGTAAATGCTCCATAATTTCGTGACAGGATTGAATAGACGCAAGGACATGCCAACCAGATCAGGACGCCATTCTGGCGCAATAAAATCATCGTAATTGCCGATACCGCCAGGTAAGGCAGTGATGGTTTGTGAGGCTTCGAAGGTTTCCCATTCTGTGCAGGCTTGTAAGCGCTGGCGCAGGCGGCGATTGGTGATGGCCCATGATCCAAATAGAAAATCGAAATCGTGCTTGCCGTCGTGTACTGTAGCATTATTCATGATGTGCTTTCATAGGAAAATGGATCGCAGGAATAACGATGGAATGGGAGCTTTGTATGCACGCTAAGATGCTTTCGCGTGGCCCGGAAAGCCATGCTGCGCTTTGATAAAAATCGGACTGGCATTGTATTAAATCAGTGAGATTTGCGAACTGACGTATCAATACGTAGTCCTGATCCGACCCCGCACCCGAAGAAAGAGAAAATCCGTAATGTAAGACCTTGATCCCGGCAGATGCTTGCAACGGTACTGATTGTGTGGAGACCAGATGATGAAACTGCGCAGACTGGTCAACCTTTAATTGGTAGCTTCTGATTTCGATGACTTCTTCCACTTTTTCCTCATTTTTATGATTGCTGAAGTAGGTATATGGTAGAGTCGAGCAGCGTATTTACCAATGCAAGATCGAAGCTATTTAGACCGAATCAGCCACATGATTGAAAGACTTTTTGGAGTTTCACTTTGAATTTTGAACTTGATAGTTATGACCGCAAAATTATCGCTTTGCTACAAGAAAATGCGCGGCTGAGCTGGTCAGAAATCGGGCGTCAGATTCATCTGACTTCACCTGCCGTAGCAGAGCGGGTAAAGCGTTTGGAAGAAGCGGGAGTGATCATGGGGTTTACTACCCGGATCAACCTGCGTGCTTTGGGTTATAGCTTTGAAGCGATGATACAAGTCACGGTGGAGTCGCATGACGCGTTAGATCGCTGGGCGGCAGCGCATCCTGAAGTGTTGGCAGTGCATGCCACGACGGGCAATCATTGCGCAATTTTACGGTTGGCTGTCAGTGCGCCAGAACACTTGCAAAGCTTGTTGAAATCCTTGGGAGACATCGGTAAAACCTCGACCTCGGTGATCTTGTCATCGCAGTGTGAAGAGCGACCGCGTTTGCCTGCGGATCAGTTGCCTAGGGGGTGACTTTTTTTGATGAAAAAATAATCCCCTAATATCCATGCGGCTCTCAGGCTTAAAGTCAGCCACGAGGCGCATGAATATTAGGGGATTAAAAAGTGATATAAATTTATTTTGTTCGTAATCTGCCAGCCGCTTCACGCAACATATTTTCTGTGGTTGCCCAATCAACACAGGCATCGGTGACTGAGCAGCCATATTTTAATTGGCTGAGATCGGTGGGAATGGCTTGATTGCCAGCCACGATATTGGACTCAATCATGACACCGACGATCGCGTCATTGCCGTTGGCAATTTGATTGATGACATCGGCCATGACCAAGGGTTGCAATTCTGGCTTTTTGTAGCTGTTCGCGTGAGAACAATCGACCACAATGTTTGGCGGCAGTTTTGCCTTGACTAATGCTTGCTGTGCCATCGCAACCGAGACCGTATCGTAGTTAGGTCGATCACCACCGCCGCGTAATACCACATGACCATATTGATTACCGCTGGTGCGCACGATAGAGACACGCCCCTGACCATTCAGACCGAGGAATGAATGGGGATGTGAGGCGGATAAAATCGCATTAATCGCAATGCTGATATCGCCATCAGTACCGTTTTTAAAACCGACCGGTGTCGATAAGCCCGATGACATTTCGCGGTGCGTTTGTGACTCCGTGGTGCGCGCACCGATCGCCGTCCATGCAATCAAATCACCGAGGTATTGTGGCGAAATCGGATCAAGCGCTTCGGTACCTGTTGGTAAGCCTAATTCGCATACATCAAGTAAAAACTTGCGGGCTTTTTCCATACCCTGATCAACGCGGAAAGAGTCATCCATATCCGGATCGTTGATATAACCTTTCCAGCCAGTCGTGGTGCGTGGTTTTTCAAAATACACACGCATCACTAAAACCATCACGTCTTTGACTTCTTCTTGCAGCGTCTTCAGGCGGCGTGCGTAATCTAAGCCGGCAACGGGATCGTGGATAGAGCAGGGGCCGACGACAACGAAAAGACGTTTGTCTTTACGTTCCAGAATGTTACGCAGGGTTTCGCGGCTTTGTTCAACCACATCACCTGCCAGATCGCTCAATGGCAAACGGGCGTGTAATTCTTCTGGTGTGGGCATATTGTCAAACGAGCTGACATTGATATTTTCTAAAATGGTATGGGTCATCGTGTTTTAAGCAAAAATTGAATTCGGGGGATTCCGGACTAAGCGAGTAATCAACGGTGCAACGCGCAAGCTCGATAGCGGCGTAAGCAAGGTGAACAAGCGCCACCTGATCCAGTGTGAGGCTCAGGCATAGTAAGAGAAGCGAACTCGTGGTAACAAGTGGCAACGCAGGCGTTTTAAGCCGCAAACAAAGCTGCAAACTAAGCTGCAAATCAAGCGCGGAATCAGTTTCCATAGCTATTATGCCGCATTTTTGACGCGCTGCAAAAATACCAGTTGTGTGATCGGTTATCGATATCTGTTATGCATCAATAATATAGATAGCACTTGATCTGTTACCTATCACTTTTTGTTGCACGTGGCACAATAGCGTTTTGTGCTTATATGAAATGGCAGAAGTCATGCTTAGTACCGCTCAATTACAAGAATTTCAAACACAGGGTTTTTTGGTCTTACGCCAGGCTGCACCAGCCGCATTTTGCGAGCAAGTCATTGCCTATGCCGAACAACAATTGGCAGATCATGTGCTGCCGATAGAATACGAGGCTGATACGCGTTATCCCGGAGCACCGGCCTCACGTGAGGCAGAGGGCGGCCATACAGCCCGACGCCTATTACAGGCATACGCCCGTGAGCCGTTGTTGGCGCAGTGGGCGACCGGAGAAACTTTGTCTGCGCCTTTACTGCAATTGCTAGGCGAAGGTGCGTTGATGTCTCAAGTGCATCATAATTGCATCATGACCAAGCAACCTCAATATTCCACCGCGACTGGCTGGCATCGCGATAGCCGCTATTGGAATTTTGAGCGTGCAGCATTGGTGTCATCATGGCTGGCATTACGTGATGAGACGATAGAGAACGGTTGTTTGCTGGTCATTCCTGGCTCACATCTGATCAGTGTCGATGCGGAGCAGTTGGATCCTGCCCAATTTTTACGTACCGATCTCGCTCGGAATCAATCTGTGTTGGCACAGGCTGTACCAGTTGCATTAAGTCAGGGCGACGTATTGCTATTCCATAGCAATTTGTTCCATGCAGCAGGAAAAAACCAGACGGCTGCGACCAAGTTTTCTATGGTTTTTACTTACCGTGCAGCTGATAATCTGCCGCTGGCAGGTTCCAGATCGGCCAGTTTGCCGGAACAAACACTTTAATCAAAAGCAGGTATAGTGGGCACCTGACAGGCGCGACCAGAATTGGTTTCGAAGGCGCTTCTATAGAATTTATACTCAACCCTATTTTTCTTTAACAGGAGTAAGCATGTCATCTACATTGAAATTATGCGTACTGGCGAGCGCACTATTGGCTGGTCTGGCGCAGGCACAAACGGTGGAATTACAATTCGTTGATGCCAACGGTATTGTCGGCCCGGCTGGTAAAGTGACTTTGGAAGATACCGCGTACGGCCTACTGATTACGCCAGATCTGTCTGGCTTGCCTGCAGGTGTTCATGGTTTTCACGTGCATGCCAATCCATCCTGTGCGCCTGGCATGAATAACGGTGTGGCAACGCCAGCACTGGCTGCCGGTGGTCACTGGGATCCGGAAAAGACTAATGAACATCTTGGACCTTACGGTAAAGGCCACAAAGGCGATTTGCCAGCCTTGTATGTCACTGCGGACGGTAAAGCAACATATCCAGTACTTGCGCCACGCCTTAAAGCCGCTGATTTGGCGGGGCACGCCATCATGGTGCACGCTGGTAGTGACAATCATAGCGATCATCCCGCACCTTTAGGCGGTGGCGGAATGCGTATGGCGTGCGGCGTGGTGTCGTAAAAACGGTCTGCACGAATCTGAATTTTCTATTTTCACAGCAATCCCAGAAACCTTACGCAAGCAAATCGTGGCGTAAGGTTTTTTTTCATATGGTGCTTATGTTCTCGCGCGGCTATTTCAATTTTTTCCTGTCCTTTGTCTTTGCATTGTTGTGCCAGCCTGTGATTTGTGCCGCGCAAAATCAACCGCTTCCAGCTATCACTACCGTCTCAGCATGTAGCGACCCAACTCCGCTGAAGTTTGACCTGATGATACCCAAAGCATCGGCAGTGGCTGCTTACCCGGCGGTGATCGTCGTGCATGGTGGTGGTTGGATGGGTGGCAGCAGAAAAGACTATCAAGGTTTGCAATCCCTGCTAGCCAATATGGGGTTTGCGAGTATGAGCATAGACTACCGGCTGGCACCGCAAGCACTCTTTCCGGCGCAGATTGAAGATCTTAACTGTGCAATTCGTTGGTTGCATCAACACGCTACTGAATATCAGATTGATCCTGAACGGATCGGTGGTTTTGGCATTTCCGCAGGCGCACATCTGACCGCATTGGCAGCGCTGACATCGGGCAAGTGGAATACTGTTGATCGTGGTAATCAATCCAGCGATCGTTTACGTTGTGCGGTATTGCATGCGCCACCTTTAGATTTTCCGGATTGGTGGCAAAGTGCTGATCCACAGATAACCGGTACTATTTCACCGCGCTTTATGTTGAATAATTTGTTTGGCAAAGATTATTCGCAGGCAAAAAACGCTTATAAAGAAGCTAGTCCGTCGACGTATGCGGCGCACGCGCAAAAAGAAAAGACGCCACCATTGCTGATTATTCACGGTGAACAGGATGTCACCGTGCCTATCCGTGCTTCACAGACGTTTGTTGATCAGCTTGCTGCGCGTGGTATGGCAGCGGAGTTAATACGGATTCCCGATGCCGACCACTTTGGTTTTGGTTCGCAAACCAGGCAGGTGCTGGAAAAAATTCGAGGTTTTTATTCGCAATGTCTGAAGTGAATGATTTGAGTGGCGACAGTGTTGTCGGTGAGTTGTCGATAAGTACACTGAACGACTTTACTTGATAGAAAAAAATATTGTCGCTAAGATATCCCCGATTTATGAACCAAAACCAGTCATCGTATGTCCCAAGCATGCTTCAATATTTGTCAACCTCAGGAATGTGATGAAATTAAATAAAGTAATCCTGAATTACGCCGCCGGGTTAAGCTTGCGAACGACGTTGGTATCTGCGCTTCTGAGTGTTTTTTTCTTGGTTCAAAGTGGTGCCGCAACTGCTGCCACAAAAGATCCTCAAGCAGTGGTAGATAGCAAAGCTGCGCAGGAAGTTGTTTTCCTGACCAATGATGCGGTTGATGCCAAGGGGCAGCCTATGCCCATGGATAACGTCAGCAATTTACTTGACTATATCGCCATGGAAGAGAAGTTTAAGTTGCGATGGGTGCGTACGCCCTGGCAACGCGCAGTCAAAGTGGCTGAATCAGGCGGAGGCGTGATTTATGGCATGAGTCGTGTCAAAGACCGTGAAAAAATTTATCACTTCTCGTTACCAGTGCAACTCCATTACGTATTTTTGGTGACACGTTCTGATGCTCAATTTACTTACAATAGTTATGCTGACTTGCGCGGTAAGACAATCGGTATTCCACGCGGGTTTATGTTTAACGATGAATTTGAAACGCTTCGAGACAAATTGTTTAAAGTCGAAAATGATGGACACGATACCATCGCTCGTCTCAATAAACTGATGTTCAAACGCATGGACGCTGCCTTATTCAATTCCGCAAATAAGAATCCACGCTTTTTAGAGCGTCGTTTGCAAAATGCCAGGGTCGATCAGCAAGGCATGTTCCCACAATTCGATAATGTAGAAATTACTGTATTACCGAAACCCGTTTTTATTGATGCGGTTCATTTTGCTGTGCGTGCGGACAAAGATGACGGCATTATCGATAAAATCAATGACGCCATTGTGAAAGCCAGAAAGGCAGGCATTCTGGAAGATATTCCAAGTTCTTTCAATTAGTATATAAATACAGAGGCATCTAAAAAATTTAGACGCCTCTGTTTATGATTACAATTCCAGTGCGATCAATTCTTGTATCGTCTGGCGGCGACGAATTTGTGTCACCTTCTCACCATCAACCAAAATTTCCGGAATCAAAGGACGCGAGTTGTAGTTCGAAGACATGCTGGCGCCGTAGGCTCCCGTGTCATGGAATACAAATAAATCACCAATGTCACAGACAGGTAAATCCTGCGATGTCAGCACGCCGCCTTCTTCTTGTGTGAACACATCACCTGATTCGCATAAAGGCCCGGCGACCACGCTGGCGCGCAGCTCGTTAGTGCGCGGCGTGCCATTTGCAGCGAGAGCACTGATGCGGTGGTAGCTACCATACATGGCTGGGCGGGCGAGATCATTAAAGCCCGCATCGACCAAAGAAAAGAAGTTATTGCCGCTTTGTTTTTGTGCTCGTAATTCAGAAATCAAAATACCAGATTGTGCGACCAGAAAACGTCCTGGTTCAATTTCCATACTGATTTTGTGTCCCAGATGTGCTTCGATTTCTCTGCGTGCTTTATCCCAGATGTGGAAATAATGCGCGGTATCGACGATCGCTTCGCCTTCACGATACGGGATGGATAAACCACCGCCAATTGAGATCGCTTGCAAATCCCGTCCAGCCAGTTTGACCTGACTGATCATTGCATCACACACGCTTTGCAAATGATCATAGTCCACACCAGAACCGATGTGCATGTGTAATCCGATGAGTTTCAGAGCATATTGATCAATTAGCTGATACGCCGCTGGCAATTCTTCAAACCAGATTCCGTGCTTACTCTGTTCGCCACCGGTATTCGTTTTACGGCTATGGCCATGACCAAAGCCTGGATTGATACGCAACCATACCGGATGTCCAGGGTGTGCCTCACCAAGTTGTTTGAGCATATCCGGTGAACCGCAATTGACCGGAATATTTAACTCCACCACGCGCTTCAATGCGTGACGATCTAACAGATCTGCCGTGAACACAATTTGTGCATGCGTCTGATCTGCATCCTGAGTTGGTGTAAAACCTGCCACCAATGCGCGTTCCACTTCACCGAGTGAGACAGAATCGACCATCACACCCTGTTCACGCATCAGTCGCAACAAATGGACATTGCTCGACGCTTTTTGAGCAAAGCGAATTACATCAAATTGTTTCAACAGGCTGATTTGCTCACGAATAATGCTGGCATCGTACGCCCAGCAAGGGGTTTGATATTCTCGTGCAATAGCGGCGATCTGGGCATTGCTGATATGGGTTGCCATGATGATTTTCGTCTAGTCGGAAGAGTTTAGTGTAAGCTCTACTTTAACAAGCAGTTTCATGCAGATGAATAGTGATTCATAAGCAATTCAGATGCAGATGATGGAATTCAATTGAAAATGACGATAAAACCTTATGAATCCCAAGATTGATCAATTTGACCAAAAAATCCTGCAATTATTGCAACAAGATGCCCGCATGTCGCATGCAGAAATTGGTCGTCAGGTACACCTGAGCCAACCAGCGGTGTCCGAACGTATCAAGCGACTCGAAGCGTCCGAAGTCATCCGCGCGTATCGTGCTGACATTAACCCCAAAGCCTTGGGCTACCAGATTACCGCTATGATACGCCTATCGACACAGCAGGGCAGGCCCTATGCCCAGTATGTCGCGACTTGTCCTGAAATTATTGATTGCTATACCGTCACAGGTGAAGATGGCGCTGTCATGCGGGTATTGGCAACTGATGTCGAGCATTTGCAGCGTATTATTAATGAATTAAATGTGTTTGGCTCAACCTCGACAGCGATAGTCTTGACCACGCACGTCGCCGGAAAAGCCATTACCGCACCGTAGTTTTAGTGTCGCACGCTTTGCTTTGCGTCTGCGCAAGCAAAGCCCGTGCTGAACTTCTATAATGGCAAGCTGTCATATTGCAACTGTGCGCCACTATTATTGTCAAAGAGAGAACCATGCTCGAACCGTCTTCCCCACGTAAATTCCGGTTATTCGCTATCGTTGCCGCTGCGGCTTTGATCGTGTTGGGCGTTTTATTTTATCAATCACTGTCTGGCAAAACCACAATCCCCGACGTGACTTTTACCAATTTGAAGGGTGAAAAAATCAGTGCCCAAAACTTGCGTGGCAAAGTCGTCATGGTCAATTTCTGGGCAACCTCGTGTTCGACGTGCGTCGCTGAAATGCCCAAGATGATCAGCACCTACAACCAATATCATAATCAAGGCCTCGAATATGTGGCAGTGGCAATGAGTTACGACCCAGCCAATTATGTTCTGAATTACGCAGAAACACGTCAGTTACCATTTCAGGTTGCACTCGATGTTGATGGCAAATTAGCGCAAGCATTTGGCGAAGTAAAAATGACCCCGACGACCTTTGTCATCGATAAGCAAGGCAATATCTTAAAGCGTTATCTTGGTGAACCTTCGTTTGATGAGTTGCATGGCATACTTGAAAAAGCACTCAAGGCGTAACTAGCCATGACGAAATATCCCTCCGGCGACGTTACGATTGCAATGTCATAAATGTGAGTTCGTGTATCCGCTGGGGGCGGGTGGACACCCAGTGATTGATTTACACCCCAAACCCAATATTAAAAGGCTTAGAAACACGGCATAAACTTCGCTCAAAAATCTTTGCGCCTTCTTTAGGTTTAGTCTGATCGAGCTTAATACCTTTGATAACGGGAGAAATGCCAGTTAAACCTTTTTTAGTGTTCGCGTTGGCGCCGATTCCCATGATGGTTAGGTAGCCATTCTTGGGATAAATAATGTACATGCCGTGGTAACCCTCACTTGCAGTATGTTCATCCGGTTGGTGTAGATTTTTTCTAATATTCTGTATTGCTTCTTTGTTGAAATTGAAAATGTCTTGTATTGTGTGCCCATTTATAAGACGCAAAAAACCATAATTGAGATAATGTATCCCCGAAACGCCATCTCCATAATGCTGCCAACATTCATCGAAATGGTAATTTCCGAAATTATTTGTAAATTGCTTAAAAATCGGAGATTGATAAAAATCGCTATCCCCTAGATTTTCCAATTTAACATCAAGACCTTTTGTACCTGCGAATGCCATTGGAATTGCCATTAAATTTAATAAAAATATTCTGGTAATAAATAACATTTTTTGTATCCATTAAAATTATGCCATTGGGTCTGTTTGACCAGCACCTGGATTTTCACGAATATCAATTGCCCCACCAAAATATAATCGAGCTGCATTAATATCAACTTCATGCAACCCCTTTTCTTGCTCCTTCTCCGCAAACTTTTGATACGCAATCGGCACAAAATACTCCACTCCTTTGCTGGTCGGATCAGGGTATTCAATCAATATCGTATCGTGCTGGTTACCTCCCAACACCAGCATCTTTCCTTTCCATGTGCCATACACAAAACAAACATGCCCACCACCATCTCGCCTGCAATAACGAATGGCGCCATAAACAGGCTTGCTAATTTTGACGAATTTGTCCGGATTGTTGTGACAGAAATGAGAGCTCATGAATCCTGTAGGTGCGGGTGAGTAGCCGGCTTCTCGCAAGCAATAATTCACAAACGAAGCGCACCATGCATTGGCGTCACCAGCTAACGTAGGATTGCCATCATATTTCACGTCACCTGCTTTGCTTTCTACCCCTCCGGCTCGGTCGTTGTCTCATAGTGAGTAATTCATTTACACCCCAAACCCAATATTAAAAGGCTTAGAAACACGGCATAAACTTTGCTCAAAAATCTTTGCACCTTCTTTGGGTTTAGTCTGATCGAGTTTAATGCCTTTAATGACCGGAGAGATGCCAGTTAAACCTTTTTTAGGATCAGCGTTGGCACCAACTCCCATGATGGTTAGCTGCCCATTTTCAGGTTTAATGATGTACATGCCGTGAAACCCTTCACTGGTTGTTTTTTCATTTGCCTCGTGCAAATCTTTTCTGATTTTTTTTATTATTTGCTTCGCACTTGCTGCCTCTTGTATTGGGTCACCGTGTTTCTTTACATTCCAATTTCCGTATTCCATATAATCTATTCCGGACATACCATCGCCGTAATGGTGCCAACATTCATCTTGGTCGTAATTTTTGCTGTTTTCTAAATACTGCTTAAAAATAGGCGTCTTGTAAAAATTTTCGTCACCTATATTTTCTAACATGACTGCAAATCCTTTAGTTCCAGATTGAACAGAAAGAGAGATAGTTATCATCGAAAAGAACGCTATCATTTTTAATAATTTATTCATGGTATAAATGAGGAAATTAATTGTAAATAGGTTTTTCGTCACGACTCTTACTGATAAATATAGCTTCACCAAAATATTTTCGAGCACTTTGAATATCAATTTCTGGCAACCACTTCTCCTGCTCCTTCTCCGCAAACTTTTGATACGCAATCGGCACAAAATACTCCACTCCTTTACTAGTCGGATCAGGGTATTCAATCAATATCGTATCGTGCTGATTACCTCCCAATACCAGCATCTTTCCTTTCCATGTGCCATACACAAAACAAACATGCCCACCACCATCGCGCCTGCAATAGCGAATGGCGCCATAAACAGGCTTGCTAATTTTGACGAATTTGTCCGGATTGTTGTGGCAGAAATGAGAGCTCATGAATCCAGTAGGTGCGGGTGAGTAGCCGGCTTCTCGCAAGCAATAATTTACAAACGAAGCGCACCATGCATTGGCGTCACCAGCTAACGTAGGGTTGCCATCATATTTCACGCCACCTGCTTTGCTTTCTACCCCTCCTGCTCGGTCGTTGTCGGTGACCAGGCGATGGAAGTTTTGTGTTTTTGTGATGACGTCTTCTTTTTTACCTTGCCATAGCGCCGCCTCGTAGGCTGCGATGATCATCCACGGGGCGATTTCTCTGCTGACGGGCACCAGTGCTAACGGTGCGCCTTTGCCACCCTTGCTGCGCACTACGGGGACATTGTTGGGTATGGTGGATAAATCTTTGGCTTTTTTATGCTCTGACATTAAATGGGAAATTTGTACAATCGGTACAGTATACCCGCGAGAAATTCCCTTACCGTCTATCCACAGTAATTGCTCTGGAAAGACGCCATTACCGTTTAATTGATTGATTTTTTTTAGCTCGTCTTCTGTCGTTTTAAATTGCGCTGCTATTTTGGCGAGCGTGTCACTTGGCTTTACTCTGTATTCATGCGGTGGTTTGATCGATTCCGCACCTGCTGGGGCTGCATGGCTCATGGTTGAGGCCTTTGCATAAATCATTTCTGATACCAGTAAAAAGAATCCTGAGGGCGTGGTTCTCGTTAGCACTTTAAGAATTTCTGACGTGCCATTGGACAGCCGCTGTCTGATAACAGTGTAGTCGTCCCCTTGGGGGTGAGGAATCGTTGGAAATTGGCCAAATTTATCAGCTTTGATAATCGTAGATTTACCCTTGTGCTCGACGTGCAGTTCTGCGTGAGGAATAGGTTGAGAGCCATTAGTAACGATCAAACTGGTCGCGTCTATCCATGTTTCTTTGCGTGTCCGGATATCTTTGTCATAGCCTTCCATCGTTTGAATGGCATTGACTAACTTATTGAGATCAGCATCAGAGAAGTCGCCAATGGTAGCGTCGCTGGAAAAGCCAGTACTGTGCGTCACCATATCTAAATAGTGCTGCGGATCGTTGCCATCACCTTGGGGGGCATATTTGGGTACCGTTTCAGCGATGGTCTTTTTACCGTACTTACGTTTGAGTGATTTTTTTAGCTCAGCTTTGCCAGTTTCATAGTCGGGGAAAATAAAGAAAAAATGTGGCTCGGGATTGTTCACTTCAGCAAAACCAATGTAAGACTGGGTTTTTTGGGGCGCTGGCAATCCATTGACAACAGGAGAACTCATGTTTCCGCAGTTATTGAGACGCCAACACAGGCTGCCACCTTCACGCAATAGTCGACGGCCTTCTTTGGTGACAAATTCTGCGACTTTATGATCCCTGTGATAGGTGGCTTTAACAAATTCAGTCATGATAACGATTCACTTTCCTTTTTCCTTGTTCGTTCACGTTAAGGTGAAAGCAGTTGGTTGAAGTTTAAAAACGCATGATGTTGATCTTGCACACCGTGATAGCGATTTGCATAAATTTCTGCCCAATCCACATCTGATGACTCACTATCTGCCTGTGTTACTTCAACGTGCTCGTGTTCATGTTCGACCTTGCTACTTGCGGGTGGCTTGGACGCAGGTAATTGGCGAGCTTCATTGCTGATGTTGAAATGCAAGGCGCTGAAAAGAACAAAAATCGTAGCGAAAGATAAAACTTTGCGGAAGGATTCTTACGAACAGATGCTTCTATTACATCTTGCAACTTTTACCGCTAAAGACGCTGATGCGTTGTAGACATGCTGCTCTTTGTGGCTATAAGGCGAAGATAAATCTTGTGAATGGGAGAAAGTAGGATGTGAAAAAGTATCCAGCTTTACGTAAAAAAAACGCCTTAAACCGAATGGTCTAAGGCGTTTTTCTTTAACTGTTTCAGCGGCGCTGAAACAGTGGCAGTAAGGATGTTTAGCTCAGTTTTTTAACCACAACGCAGCCGATTGAGTAGCCAGCACCGAATGAGCAAATAACGCCAATGGAACCAGGTGCCAAATCGTCCTGATGTTTGTGGAAAGCGATGATAGAACCAGCGGATGAAGTATTCGCATAGGTATCAAGAATCGTCGGTGATTCTTCAGTTGTCGCATCACGACCGAGTATCAAACGAGCGATCAGCAAGTTCATATTCAAGTTCGCTTGATGTAACCAGAAACGGCGCACGTCAGTGACTGCCAATGAGGCATTGGTGACGGTATTCGTAATCATTTCAGCTGCCATCGGGCAAACTTCTTTGAATACTTTGCGGCCTTGTTGACGGAATAGCTTGTCTGGTTTGCCGATGCCTGATTCATCGGCGCGATTCAAGAAACCGAAGTTGTTGCGGATGTTGTTGGAGAATTGCGTTTTCAGTTTCAAACCAACGATTTCAAACTGGTGTGCAGACGTTGCGAGATCGGCGCGTTCCACCAGAATCGCGGTACAAGCATCACCAAAAATAAAGTGACTGTCGCGATCGCGCCAGTTTAAGTGACCGCTGGTGATCTCCGGATTAACCACCAATACCGCTCGTGCCTGACCGCTTTGAATCGCAGTGACAGCTGCCTGAATGCCAAAAGTGGCTGATGAACAAGCGACATTGATATCGTAGCCATAACCATCAATACCCAGTGCGTTTTGAATCTCAACAGCCATTGCAGGATAGCCGCGCTGCATGTTACTCGCTGCGCAAATCACCGCATCGACGTCAGCAGCAGTACGACCAGCGCGCTCCAGTGCCTGTTTTGCCGCTGCAACTGCCATTTCGCACATGATCGATGGCTCGTCATCGCTACGCTCTGGAATGCGTGGCACCATGCGGTTGATATCCAGCACGCCGTCTTTATTCATTACATAGCGGGATTTAATGCCAGAAGCTTTTTCAATAAAAGCTACGCTGGATTCTTCTAATGCAACAACTTCGCCAGCCGCAATGGCAGTCGCATTTTCAGCATTGAATTGCTGAACGTAGCCGTTGAAACAAGCAATCAGTTCTTCATTGGAAATCGATTCAGAGGGAGTGAACAGGCCGGTGCCGCTGATGACTACATTGTTCATCGTTTAACTTTCTTTTTTGGGGCGCGCGGCCTCCGCTGGTCAAGGACGCCGAGACTGGCATCCTGGAAATCGGTGGCGTCGTGCCCTGATGTTGTGTGTGGTGGATGCGCAAAATGCGCGACCTTGTCGCTCGATTTTACACAAAAATAATGACGGATTAGGATTTATTGCACAGAAATAGAGTGCTTATTCGATCGGGCTGACGCAACACCGCTTATGCTGCGTTGCACTCTCCTGGCAGTGCAAAAGCACTCTCAGCGTCGGTCATTCTTGCCGTATCAGTCTCACGCTGACATGTATCGCCCGGGCCGATGGTTGAGGCTGATCGCCAGATTCAGAGCGAACGCACCAAGTATCGATGCTGCCAGAGCCATTGGCGTGACTACGGTCAGTGATGCTAATACAATGCAAATATCCAGACCCATTTGCAGCTTGCCAGCGCGAAGTCCACGGGTTTGTTGCAGATAAAGTGCCAGAATATTAATACCGCCTAAGCTAGCTTGATGTCTGAATAGCACGACAAACCCGACACCCATCAATAAGCCGCCTATCAGGGCAATATAAAACGGTGTCCATTGCGTGACGTTAATCAATTGCAGGAAATGTGCATGAAAGCCTGATAACGTGGAGACCAGTGCTACCGAGCAAAACGTTTTGAGCGTAAATTTCCACCCCATGCGTTTCCATGCCAACCAATAAAATGGCAAATTAATCAGAAAAAACACTAAACCAAATGATAGGCCTGTCCGGTAATGAATCAAAAACGCCAGACCCGCGGTACCACCAGTCAGTAACCCAGCTTGGTTGAATAAGGCAATACCCAGAGAAACAAATAAGGTGCCCGTGACGATCGCCAGCACATCTTCCACCAGACTATGCGGCACAAAGCGTTTGGAGGGACTAGGCTGGGTCATGTTGAGTGAAATTTATGCGATGAAGGAAACAATCGATTGTACGCGTTTCAATTTACGAAAAAGCCTTTCGACGTGGCGACTTGATATGCGTCAAGCCGCCACAGCAAACTCACTTTTGTATTAAACTGCCAGACTGAATCGATCAGCTTTCAGCGGTTTTTTCTTGTTCTTTAGCAGGCAAAAAGAAATCTCTGGTGCCCGAAACAAAGCGCTTCATTAGCAAGCGGATCAGATTGCCACCGTTGCCAAAACTTGCTCTGCGTGAACGCAATGCCACCAACATCGCAAGGCTAAAGCTTACTGTCAGATTGACCATGCCAATCAGGATAATTCCAAATAGCGTATAGACCGCTAAATGCCAGCTCATGTGGTTGTCCATTCCCGCCAATGCAAACGCAAAATTCGCACTGGAGAAAGTAATATGCCGGATGTCGATAGGCAATCCAAAAAACTTACCAAATTGCCCAATTGACCCAAGCATAATACCGAAGAAAAAATTACCAGCCAGGGCACCGAGGTTATTACCTATGTATTCAGTGATCTGGAATAAGCGCTGTTCACCGAGTATTTTTCGCAACCATTTGAGCTGTCGCAGACGCGCAGGGATATTCGAATAGCTCGCTTTGTTATCGTAATAGCCTGAAATTAATCCGGATAAAAACAAACAAATCCCGGCAATCGCAGCGTGTGGTAACGCCAGACTGCCGAACGGGTCTAGCTCATGCAACAGATACTGCGCTTTTTCAGGGCTGACCAGGTGTTCACCATAAATCCCATGCCAAGCCCACGCAATAGCAAACGCAGTGGGCATGGCAAGACCGATATTACCGATGATTGCGATAAATTGTGAGCGGAAAACTCTGACAATCAGCTCAACCAGTTCATCGAGTTTTTGCTTACTGTCGTCAAGCGCTTTGGCAATCAGCGCGGCGGTCATCGCGGGCTGTTTGGTTGCAATCGTAAAGTGCAAAACGTGCACCAACATAAAGCCAAATGAATAGTTTGCGCTATACAAAAGCGCAAAACCAAACGGCGCCAATGCCAGCGTTCCAAACAGAATTTTGATCATTGCCATAAAGCCGACAATAAACCCGGCGCCCAATGCCGAATACAGCATATCTAGCCATTCAGCGCGGGTATTCGTGACGTAATGCTCACCACTTTTACCTGCACGCTCAGTCACTTGCAGCGACAATAGCTCGGTATTGGTTTTCATTAATTCGCGCAGACTGTGGCGTTTATTATCTGCGGTAACCAGCTCTTTGAGCAACTTGGTACCTATGCTGATACTGGTCTGAGGTTGGCGGCTATCGAGTAACTGCAAGAGCGTGCGTAAGCGGGCAATACTTTGATCCAAGCGTAGCAACAGTCGCGTCAAGCTGACTGATACACCTGCCACAGCTGCCGTGCGACGTATGCGGCTGGCGATGTCTTCACATTGTTCTAACAATACTTCTATATGTTTGGCGTCATCCCGTTCTATGTGGTGATCCATGAGCCACTCACGGTAGCGTACGATGTATTCATTAATGCCATCGTTCTGTCGCAAAAATGGTGACTCGAATTTTTCTATTTCAGGATAATTGCGCACCAACTCGGCTTCTAAGCCTATGTTGGTAATCCTGTACGAAAGTACCTGAATTGCATTGAGCACTTCATTCGCCAATGTTGCATGGGTATGGCGTACTCGTTGGGTGCGAAAGCCGATCGCGCGAATGACGTCGTGCCAGACCTCATCCGTTACCGCATTGACCCACACATAGTCCTTAGGATGATCAAAAATTTGTCCGAAAATATCGCGTACGTAATCATCATTGACCAGTGGCGGTAGCAGTTTGGAGAATAGTCTTTGCGCTCCTGCCCCCCAAAAACCATTGTTTAAGGTAATCCCCGTGTCCGTCAGTAAATGGACCAGTTTGCGTGATGTAATGACCTGTACCATATATTCGCGCAAGGTTTTCTGCCATACAGGATTTTGCTGTAATACATAGCAAAATGCCCGTAAATTATCGGTGGCACGCTGCGCATCGTCAGATTGTTGAGGGCGTATAAACGCAATCAACGACCGCAAGCAGCGCACCTCGTTGAATGACGGTGTTGTATTGAGGCTGAGGTTGATTTCAGCCAATATAGTATCCAAAGACAAATTTTTCTCCTTCTCAGACTGACGAAAAGCCGCACCCGCTGCGTTATGACTCCTTGCCGTACGTTTGTACTGTCTGCGTCGCCATCCCTTGCCGGTGCGGCTTTGAGTCAGTCTTGTTTAATGCCGAAAAGCCGTTCCTGCTGCGTCATGACTCTTTGCCGTGCGTTTGTACTGTCTGCGTCGCCATGCCTTGCCGGTGCGGCTTTGCGTCAGTCCTGTTTAATGCCGAAAAGCCGTTCCTGCTGCGTTATGGCTCCTTGCCGTAGGTTTAGCCCTTCTCGCGCATGCCGGAGAAGGGCAGGGAGAGGGGGCGAGAGGTAAAAATAACGAGAAATTAACAGCACTTTTTCTCATACTCCCTCTACCAATCCCTGACACTACCCGCTAGCTAGCGCGACACTTGTCTCTTAAAAACATAATTAACTGCAAATGTAATTTTCTTCCAAATTTTAGCAATGTAAATCAAATTGCAGAGCGTAAAAGCCGTGACAAACAGTTGGAATCATTATCCGACAATGATTGTACTTGCTGCCCAACGCTTTTCATTCTCACATTGAAGCTCATATGGGGACGAATTTGTAAAAAACTTAACTTGTTATGACAGTGAAACAATGTGACCATAAAATGCTATTCAACGTTCCATGGTTTGATCTGCATCGGCGTAAGAATGTGCATGATGCTTTAAATTAGTCTAAAGTGTTGTGATGTTTACTACTAGGGTTTCATGTTGGAAAATTTTTTTCTGGTCGTTGCCGCGCTTTTACTGGTGTTGTTAAATGGTTTTTTTGTTGCCGCTGAGTTCGGTCTGGTCAAGTTACGTCAGACTCGTGTGCGCAGCATTGCCAAAACCTCGGGTTTGCGTGGTCGTTTGTTAGTCACAGTACATCAACATCTCGACACCTATCTGTCGGCGTGTCAATTAGGTATTACGCTCGCGTCTCTTGGGCTCGGTTGGATCGGTGAACCCGCTTTTGCCAGATTGTTATTGCCTATTTTTGATTTGTTAAAGGTGTCCTCGGTGGAAATTATTCACGGAGTGTCTTTTTTCTTTGCTTTCTTTGTGATTTCGTTTTTACACATCGTTGTCGGGGAATTGGCACCAAAATCGATGGCGATCCGGATGCCTGAGCGCGTTTCATTATGGACAGCGCCAGCTTTGTACGCGTTTTATTGGGTCATGTATCCGGCTATCTGGATGCTCAATTACAGCTCGAACAAAGTGTTGAAATGGGTTGGGTTGGATGTCGCACATGGCAGCGACAGCCATTATTCTCCGGAAGAATTAAAGCTGATCTTACGTGGTAGTCATACCGGCAACAAAGAAACCCGCGATGAGTGGAGCATCATGGCGCAGGTGCTCGATTTTGGTGGTTTGGAGATTTCAGACCTGATGCGTCCTATCAATGAAGTGGCCGCCATGTATAAGGGCATGAGCCTGGAAGAAAACATGAGTACGGCAACCAGAAATCGTTTCAGCCGCTATCCTTACTTCGATGAAGATGAAGAAACGGTATTGGGTATGTTGCATCTGAAAGATTTATTTCTGGCGCAACTGGCAGGCAAAAAGCTGGATGATCTGAGCAAGCACTTGCGTCAGGTTGAATATGTGCCGCCAAATATGCCCGCCTTAGAATTGTTCCGCCGTTTTCGCAAGGGTGCACCGCATTTTGCTATTGTCGGCCACAAAGGAAGCAGGCCAGTCGGCTTTTTGACTTTGGATAATTTGCTAAGTGCTTTGGTCGGACAGATTCGGGATGAATTCCGTCAAAATGAAAATGACTGGACCTTGTTAGATGATGGTACCTTGATAGGAAAAGGAAGTTTGCCTTTATATACGTTGGGCATGGCTCTGGGCTTTGATCTTGATAGCGACGAGGTCGAATCGATAGGCGGCCTGATTATGCAAAAATTGGGCGATTTGCCAGTTGAAGGGCAAAAAGTTGAATTCGAAAAGTTTGATGCTGTCGTTAAAAGAATGAACGGTCCGAGAATTATTCTGGTACGTATTTATCCTAAAGAAGTCTGAGTTTTTTCTATGTGAAATAGAAGGTTTTTAAGTGAAACTTATACCGACGCATCGTAGCTTGTCCGCCTATACCCGAAGTTTTTGGTGGCTGTTGCTTGTCATGCTGGCATTTGCACTGATGTTAATCTTTTATGTACGTTCTGCTGCAGAAGTTGAGCATGCAAAAGATCTGCGCTTTGAGTCCTATATTCTGTCTGAAGAACTACGACAATCATCCAACGACCTGACCCGTATGGCGCGTAGCTATATTGCTACTGGCGACAGTCGATTTCCGCGTTACTATCAGGAGATACTTAATATTCGAGATGGTAAACGCCCGCGTCCCGCTACCAATCGAGCCAACTATTGGGAAATTTTGTCTGAGAAAGAGCAACAGGAAATGAGTACACCAGTTACTCGTTTTCAAGGTGGTAAAACAATTTCTATGCTCGATTTGATGCGTCAGGTCGGCTTTACTGAGGCAGAATTCGCTAAGGTAGCCGAAGCAAAAAAAGAATCTGATGCGCTCACTGCAACAGAGCGCAAAGCAATGCACTTGTTTGAAATGGCTGGTGATAAAGATCAAGTCAGTCGCGAAGAAGCAAGGAAGTTGTTATATGACGAATCGTATCAACATGCAAAAGCTTCCATCATGCATTCTATCGATGACGCCTATCACTTTATGGATATGCGCACTGCAGATTTACTTCGTGATGCCCAAACCTTAAACTCTCGACTCAGGCTGTGTTTCATTTTTTTCGGTCTCCTATTTCTGTCTTTGTTGTGGCGCGCGCAACGTGCTTTAAGTGAAACACTGGGCGCACCTTTAGAAGAAATTTACTCCTTACTGGCACAAATTGGCAGCGGCAATTTTGCACAAGTAATTCAAGTCGAGCCAAGGCAAGAAGCTAGTATCAAAGCCTGGATCGCATTGACTCAACATAAATTAGCCATCTCTGAAGAGAAGCACGAAGATATCAACGAGAAGAATCGCCGCTTAACAGGTTTGTACAATGCATTAAGTCAGTGTAATCAGGCCATCGTTCGTAGTCACTCTGAGCAGGATCTGTTTGAAAAAATTTGCCATAGTGCGGTGGCCTATGGCGGTATGAAAATGGCCTGGATAGGCATCATCAAGCAAGATACGCAAGAGTTTGTTCCTGTTGCCTATTATGGTGTTGACGGGAAGGAATATATCGAAGGGCTGACTATCTCGCGCAAACCAGATAGCAATGGCCAGTTAGGTCCGATTTCCTGCGTGCTGATCAATAACGAACCCATGTGGTGTCAAAATTTTGTACAGGATGTCGCAAGTTTTCATTGGTATGAACGCGGTGCGCGTCATGGTTGGCAATCGATGGCCATTTTACCTTTACATAAAAATGGTAACGTCGTTGGTACCTTTAATTTATTTTTGGACAGAATCAATGCCTTTGATGAAGCTTCGCGCCAGTTGTTGTTAGAAATGACGATGGATATCAGCCATGCTTTAACTCGCTTTGAACTGGAACGGACAAACGAGCAATCCCGCAAGGCAGAAGGCTTACGCAGCTTTATGCTGGAAAAAATTAACAGTAGCTTATCCCTGGCAGAAATTTTGCGGGACGTGGTGCTGGAACTGGAAAAAATTATCCCTGACAGTATTTGTTCCATCATGCTGGCGAGCGAAGATGGAAAGTGTTTGAAACTTGGCGCTGCCCCCCATTTACCGGATTTTTACTGTCAAGCGATTGATGGACTGGCGATCGCCCCGGGCGTAGGTTCTTGCGGCAATGCGATTGCTACCGGTCAAAGAACCATCGCGGTAGATCTTGCGCTTCACCCGTTCTGGGAGCCCTATAAATCATTGACTGAACAAGCAGGTTTGGGATCATGCTGGTCAGAACCAATTTTGTCTTCATTAAACAAATCACTGGGCGCCTTTGCGATTTATCACAGAGCAGCGGCGATTCCACAAGAATTCCATTTGCATCTACTGCAAATGGCGGCGCATTTTATTGCGATTGCCATTGAACGTAAACAATCTGAAGATAAATTACGTAAGCTTTCACAAGCTGTCGAGCAGAGTTCCAATGCCATTATTATTACAGACGGTCGCGCCAAAATTGAATATGTGAATGCCGCATTTTTAACAAGCAGCGGTAAAACGCTGCATGAAGTCATCGGCAAACGACCATATTTAAATCAAAGCGATCGAACTTCTAAATCAAGTTATAAAACGATGCTGAAAGCTTTGCGCCGCGGCGAAAACTGGCATGCAGAGTTAACGCATTTTGATCGTTTAGGTAGTGAGCACACCGATTTTATTCAGGTGTCTCCAATTCGGGACGAGGCAGGACAAATAAGACATTTCTTATTTGTACAAGAAGATATTACTGAAAAAAAGCGTAGCGAGGAACGGATACAATATCTGGCACATTTTGATGCCCTGACAGGAATCGCTAACCGGACTTTGCTAGAAGAACGCGCGCGTTATTCGCTTGGCCGCGCTGTGCGTTCGAAAGAGCCTTTGGCGGTAGTGTTTTTTGACATTGATCATTTTAAGGACATTAACGATTCCTTGGGACATAGCTTTGGTGATGCTTTGCTGGTCGAATTATCGAAACGTTTGGTAAGCAGTTTGCGTGCTGAAGATACTATTTCACGTTTAGGTGGCGATGAATTTGTTCTTTTATTACCGGGCATTGATAGTCATGGTGTCGAGGCGGTTGTGCAAAAATTAATGCACATCGTCAATGCGATTTACCGCATCGGAGAAATTGAACTCAATATTACGACATCGATGGGGATTGCAGTGTTCCCTGAAGATGGCAAAGACCTCGAAACTTTATCCAAGAATGCTGATTCGGCGATGTACCGGGCAAAGCGCGAGGGACGCAACACTTATCGCTTTTTCACTCCGGAAATGCAAGCACGCTCCGCACGTCATCTTGAACTGGTCAACGCTTTACGCTATGCGCTGGAAAAGGAACAGCTCTCTTTACATTATCAACCGCAAGTATCGATAGCCAGTGAAGATGTGATAGGCGTAGAAGCGCTGTTACGTTGGCATCATCCTGAAATGGGCAATATTTCTCCTGATGAATTTATATCGGTTGCAGAAGAGACAGGGCTGATTTTAAACATAGGTGAATGGGTGATCCGTACAGCCGTGACACAACTGAAATCCTGGCATCAGCTTGGCTTTTATGGTTTACGTATCGCCGTTAATTTATCAGCTGTGCAGTTCCGCCATGGAGATTTGCCAAATACTGTGACGCGAATTTTACAAGAAGCGGATTTGAAGGCTGAGTTTTTAGAATTAGAACTGACCGAAAGTGTCGCCATGCACGATCCGGAAGGCGCTATTGGTATCATCAAGCAGTTGTATGAGCGCGGGGTACGAATGTCGATCGACGATTTTGGGACTGGATATTCATCCCTGAGTTATTTGAAAAAATTTAACGTCTATAAACTTAAAATTGATCTTAGCTTTGTACGCGATATTTATACTGATCCTGAAGATAAAGCGATTGTGAGTGCCGTGATCGGTATGGCTAATAGTTTGGGCTTGAAGACGATTGCTGAGGGTGTTGAGACCTTTGAGCAATTGGAGTTTTTGCGTCAGCAGGGATGCGCAGAAGTTCAAGGTTACTATTTCTCCAAGCCTTTGCCTGCGCCGCAATTTGAGGAGTTTATGCAGAGTCGTCAAAGTGCACGTGGCGGAGTGCGGTTGGTGTTGTAGATACTATAGCTAAAACATGAGCTTCAATAATAGCAGTTTAAACCTGTCGAACATTTCGAACATTTCGAACAATCGACCACACGCTTGCACCAGCTGTGCACTAATTTGCCTCAACTCAAAGCTGATTCAACGGAATTTTCAAATAACTCACACCATTGCTTTCTGGCTCAGGAAATCGGCCAGCGCGGATGTTGACCTGTATCGCAGGCAGCAATAAAACCGGCATGTCTAGCCCGGCATCACGTTTTTGCCGCATGCTGACAAACGCGTCTTGAGTCACGCCATCATGTACATGAATATTATGTGCCTTTTGTTCAGCCACCGTTGTTTGCAAAACAGGTATGCGCCCTGCTGGTGGATAGTCGTGGCACAAAAACAGCCTGGTATCGGCTGGAAGTGCGAGCAATCTTTGTATCGATGAAAATAGCTGATGCGCATCGCCACCTGGGAAGTCGCAACGTGCGGTGCCCACGTCTGGCATAAACATGGTGTCACCAATGAACACGGTATCTGCAATCTGGTATGCCATATCTGCGGGCGTATGACCGGGTAAGGAAATTGCTCTGGCAGTCAGTTTTCCTATCGAAAAAATTTCATTGTCTTTGAACAGAATATCAAATTGCGATCCATCGGTAGCGAATTCCGGTTCCAGATGGAATATTTTTTTAAACACCTCCTGAACCTGATCGATGTGTTCGCCAATGGCAATTTTTCCACCCGCTTGCTGGCGCAGATAATGTGCTGCGGATAGATGATCAGCATGCGCATGTGTCTCTAAAATCCATGCTAAATTCAAACGTCGAGTGTGCAAAAAATCTAAGACTTTGTCTGCATTTAAAGTGTGCGTTTTGCCGGACTTGGGATCGTAATCAAGCACCGGGTCGATCACCGCCGCATGTCCACCTTCCTCGTCATACACGATATGTGTTGCGGTGCTGGTGTGCGGATCAAACAAACTTTCAATGATTGGATTCATAAGCGTAGTCTCGAAAAATTTGGCTCAATGTTTTCGGGTAACGAACATTGCTTTCCATTTGTGTGTCATAGATCAGAAAATTCGCAACAATTAGCAAAATTTCTAGCCAAAGCAAGCTTAATCGGTAAAGCGTTGTCGTTGCAACGAAATCGCATTATTATGCATTATTCGAATAAGCTTATGTGTTTTTTGATATAAGGGGTTGCTAGTGTTGTCTTTGACAATGTTGTTGATCATCATTGCTGGGAGCGTCGTCGGGCTTGTGATGGGTTTGACTGGAGCTGGTGGAGGCATTTTGGCCGTACCTGCGCTCATTTATAGCCAGGGCTGGACAATGCAGCAGGCAATGCCAGTCGCTTTGTTGGCGGTGACCGTTGGGGCCATGATAGGAGCTATCGAAGGTTTTAGTAAAAAGCTGGTGCGTTACCGCGCTGGCTTTGTGATGGCTCTGGCGGGAAGTTTTCCAACCTGGTTAGGTGTACATATTGCTCACCGCATTTCCCAATACTGGCTGATGCTGAGTTTTGCGATGATATTGCTGCTGGTGGCGACACGACTTTTTATACAGATACGTCAACACGGGGCGAATGAGAACGAAAGAAATACTCTGGCGAACATCAACGCCAATACCGGGCGTTTTGACTGGACACCTAAAACAGCCGCGGTGATTGCGGGCATTGGCAGCATTGCGGGTCTGAGTTCGGGCTTATTGGGTGTTGGTGGTGGATTTATTATTGTTCCGATGTTGCGCCATTTTACGAATGTCAGCATACAAGGCGCGGTTGCTACGTCCTTGTTTGTGATTTCGCTGGTAGGCATGATAGGTGTGAGTTCGGCTTTGATGAATGGTGCCGAATTACCATTGCAGCTTTCTGCAATTTTTGTCGCGACCACGGTGGCCGGAACTATGCTTGCACGTAGAATAGTCAGCTATCTGCCTGCTCAGATAGTGCAAATCATTTTTATCCTTTTGCTGTCAGGCGTTGCATCTAGTTTGCTGTATCGTGTTTTTGCCTGAGTTCGCTCGGTGCGAATTACGCAAAACTTTTGAGGTCAGACTGTTAAAATAGGTATCTCGTTTTTTATAACGCTAAACCATGTGTGCAACACCGATTACCGTTAATGTCCCTGTAGAGCAGTTATGCATAGGTTTATACGTTCATCTGGATGTTTCCTGGCTTGATCATTCGTTTGCTTTAAATAGTTTTAAAATTAAAACTGAGCAAGAGATCGTTGCACTCAAACAGTTGGGCCTGAAGACGATTCGCGTCAATCCATCTAAGTCCGATTGCCGCCCACTTCCTCCTGTTCCGCGCACGCCTGGTCAGCCAGAAGCTAGTACAGCCGTCGCCATTGTGACACCAGAGGAACAAGAAAAAATCAACGAAAAACGTGCGAGAGTAGAGCGCTTGATCAAAGAGCGCGCAGCCATTGCCGAATGCGAAAAGCAGCTACTCAAAGCGGCAGGCACACTCAAAAATATCACCAAAAATCTCTTCGCCAGACCGCAAGAATCAGTTAGACAGGCAGACGAATTAATTCAACAAATGGTCGATTCGCTGCTGGTCGATAAAGACATTGCCATTCACTTAATGAACGATAAAATTGTTGGTGAAGAAACGTATTACCATTCATTGAACACGGCAGTGCTTACCATGATGGTCGCTAAGGAATTATCCTTTTCTGCCGCAGATATTAAATTATTGGGAATGGGTTGCTTGTTTCACGATATCGGCAAGATAGAAATTCCGGATCGCATCGTCAATAAGACTTTTGAATTGACACGTGCAGAACAAAATCTGTTGCAACAACACTGTCATTACGGTCAACAAATTGCAGAAAAGTTAGGACTGTCAAAACCTATCGTCGATATCATCAGCCAACATCACGAATACGCGGATGGCAGCGGCTATCCGAGTTTTTTACGTGGCGATAAAATTTCTCCGTTAGCCCGTATCGTGGCAGTGACCAATACCTACGATAATTTGTGTAATCGCCCTAATCATGCAGACTCCATGAGCCCACATGAGGCAATGTCGTATATGTTTGGCAAAATGCGTAAGCAGTTTGATCCCGCTGTCTTGAATCTGTTTATCCGCAGCATGGGCATTTACCCGCCGGGAACCATCGTCAAGCTCTCTGATGCTACGTTAGGTATGGTTGTCGCGGTAAATTCCGGCAAGCCGCTGCGTCCTAGCGTTTTAATTTACGATCCAGGCGTGCCAAAAAGTGAGGCGATCATTCTCGATCTCGAACATGAGCCTATCCTGGAAATCAGTGAAAGTCTCAAGCCTGCGCAGTTACCGGCAGAAGTTTATGATTACCTGAGCCCTCGCAAACGAACTACATACTTTTTTGATTCGGAGCGGCAGTCTAAAGATAGGTAAGATGCTCGAACTACAAATCATCATGCAATGATGAAAAGAATACAGTTTTTGCACCTGGATCTTGTGTGAGTGCCGGAACTCAAATTAATAGGGGAACAACATGGCCTCTGAAGGTCGCTGGAACACATTGCAAACCAACCGCCAGCAACGATTGGCGCGGGTGGCACAGACTTTAGGTAGCGATTTGCAAGGCAGGATATTTCCTCAGCAAAGAATAAAAGATGTGCTGCATGCGACCTTAGAAGTCGGCGACCGCGTTTGCATAGAAGGAAATAACCAAAAGCAGGCAGATTTTTTGGCTAAGGCGCTGACGCAACTTGATCCACAGCGCATACACGGTCTGCACATGTTGCAATCGGTGCTTGCCTTGCCTGAGCATCTGGATGTGTTTGAAAAAGGAATCGCCAATAAGCTCGATTTTTCTTTCTCTGGACCACAAGCGGGGCGTCTGGCAAAACTGGTTTCTGCTGGCAAACTCAACATCGGTGCGATTCATACTTACCTGGAATTATATGCCCGTTATTTTGTTGATCTGACGCCACGTGTGGCGCTGGTTGCGGCACAAGCGGCAGATCGTCATGGGAATTTGTACACCGGCCCCAATACCGAAGATACTCCGCCCATTGTCGAAGCGACGGCGTTCAAATCCGGCATTGTGATTGCACAAGTCAATGAAGTGGTCGATGTGTTGCCGCGCATTGATATTCCCGCAGATTGGGTCAATTTTGTGGTGCAGGCACCAACGCCGCATTACATCGAGCCTTTGTTCACGCGTGATCCAGCTTTGATTTCTGAAATACAAATTTTGATGGCGATGATGGCGATCAAGGGTATTTATGCAGAATACGAAGTCAAACGTCTCAACCACGGTATCGGCTTTGATACCGCCGCCATCGAATTGCTTTTGCCGACTTACGCTGCGTCATTAGGGCTCAAAGGTAAAATCGCCAGCCATTGGGCATTGAACCCGCATCCAGCTTTAATTCCAGCGATAGAAGCAGGCTTTGTCACCTCTATACATTCGTTTGGCTCTGAGCTTGGTATGGAAGACTATATCCGCGCGCGGTCCGATGTGTTCTTTGTCGGCGCTGATGGCTCCATGCGTAGCAATCGCGCCATGAGTCAGGCGGCTGGACATTACGCCTGTGACATGTTTATCGGCTCGACCTTACAAATTGATTTGCAAGGTAATTCATCAACTGCCACTTTAGGTCGGATCGCTGGCTTTGGCGGCGCACCGAACATGGGTGCCGATGCGCGTGGTCGACGCCATGCCAGCCCTGCATGGTTAAAGGCGGGACGTGAAGCCCGCGATGGTCAATACGCGATGCCACGGGGGCAGAAGTTAGTGGTGCAAATGGTGGAGACCTTTCGCGAACATATGCAACCCGCTTTTGTTGAAACATTGGATGCCTGGCAACTCGCTCAACAAGCTAAGATGGAATTGCCACCGGTGATGATTTACGGTGAAGATGTGAGTCACATTCTGACTGAAGAAGGCATTGCCAATCTCTTGTTGTGCCGCAGTGATGAAGAGCGCGAACAAGCGATTCGTGGTGTCGCTGGTTATACGCCGGTGGGTTTGGGCAGAGACCAGCGCATGGTCGAGAATTTACGTGATCGCGGTATTATCAAACGTCCGGAAGATCTGGGCATCGACAAGCGGCTGGCTACGCGTGATTTGCTGGCGGCAAAAAATATGAAAGACCTGGTGCGCGCCTCGGAGGGTTTGTATCAGCCGCCGAAACGTTTCAGAAACTGGTGAGGAAAAGTATGGAAACTCTGGTATTCCGCTTTGAAAACGGCACACGAAAATTGGATAGTGCAGCGCAATTAGTCGGTGTTGTGAGTTCCGGCAACCTGGAAGTATTGGTCAATCAGACCGATTTGCAATCGGCGTGTGAAATTGAGGTCAACACCGCGGCCATCGGTTTTGCAGCAATATGGGAAGCGGTCATGAAAGACTTCCATGCACGTTGGCAATTGGCTGATGTAAGGATTGCGATTAATGATATGGGTGCAACACCAGCGGTAGTGAGTTTGCGTCTTGATCAGGCAATAGAATCGAGTCTTGAAGCAAGTCTGGAAGCAAAAAAATGAATAGCTATATCGAAGCGACCGCGCGGCAACGCATCCATGCCGTCATCGACAATTTTACTGAAATGCTGGTGCCGGCAAAACAATGGACCAGTCCGCATCTGCCGCAATTAAATGCCGCCGTGTCGTTTGACGATGGCGTAGTGATAGGGTATGGCACGCTTGCTGGTCGGCGCGTGTTTGCTGCTGCGCAGGAAGGTGGTTTTATGGGCGGTGCTGTTGGTGAAGTTCACGGCGCCAAATTAGTCGGTTTAATGCGCCGTGCGGTTGTCGAAAAACCTGCGGCTGTGATCTTGTTGGCCGAGTCCGGTGGCGTGCGTTTGCATGAAGCGAATGCGGGATTGATTGCAGTGTCAGAAGTGATGCGAGCCGTGTTTGCAGTGCGGGCAGCAGGCGTACCGGTAATCGTATTAATCGGCGGCAGCAATGGTTGTTTTGGTGGAATGGGTATTGTTGCCCGTTGCGCCAATATCGTTGTCATGTCGGAAGAAGCGCGCCTTGCGATGTCAGGCCCGGAGGTCATAGAAACAGCCAATGGCGTAGAAGAATTTGATTCCAAAGATCGCGCTTTGGTGTGGCGCACTACCGGTGGAAAACATCGTTATCTGATGGGTGATTGCCAGATGCTGGTCGCTGATGATACGGCAGAATTTAAGGCGGCAGCAAGGCGAGCGATTGACTCGTTCTTGGAAAAAACTGTTGTCGCTTTGGATTTGCCCACACTGATGCAAGAACAAAACATGCTGGTGCAGCGCATCGCACAATGTGGCGACTATTGTGAGCCGATGGAAATCTGGAAAAAGCTAGGCATCAGCGAGCCAGAAAAAATCGCCATGCTTGATGCTGATGCATTTTTACAGCTGGCAAAATTACAGTTGAAATATTCACTGATTCAAGAGGCATCGACGATGTCCGACGTGGGCGTGGATGGCGGTGTTACTCAAGATGGATATTGGCGAGATATCGCAGATCAGTTCTTCCTTAACGGTCATAGTATCAAAGAGTATCAGGAATTTTTATCTGGTAGTGCACAGCTCGGTGACACTACCATCTGTATCATCGGTACCAGCCGACATACACCTATCGGTGTCGAAATCGCTTTGAAACAAGCGCAGGCTGTGTTGCAAACGATACGCGATTTTCCGCAGCGACCGATTTTGCTGATGGTGGATACGCAAGGTCAGCGGCTGCGACATCGCGATGAAATGCTGGGCATTAACAGTTACATGGCGCATTTGGGCAAATGCATAGAATTGGCGCGGCAATCAGGGCATAAGGTGATTGCGCTGGTTTATGATCAAGCCTTGTCGGGTGGATTTATTACCAGTGGCATGATGGCAGACGCTTGTTATGCGCTGCCGCAAGCAACGATCAGGGTGATGGGATTGCCAGCGATGGCAAGAATTACCAAAGTCTCTGAAGAAAAACTCAATGAATTGGCCATCGATAATCCGGTATTTGCCCCTGGCCCGCGCAATTACGAACGCATGGGGGGCATACAGGCAATATGGGAGCATGATCTGGCGGCGCAACTCGCCGCCGCGTTTGCCAATGCGGATGCAAGCGATCAAAGAATTGCCAGTGGCGCAACACGTGGCGGCCGTTGGATGGCACAAAAAGTAGTGGATGCCGTATTATCTGAGGATATTTCCAGCTAATACCAACAAAGAGCATTATTGATGAAGGCAGCACTCACTTGGACCAGATAGAACAATTTCAGCGACATGATCTGGTGTGGTTATCTCATCAGGCCTGGGCGGCGGTGTTTGCCCAACAAATGCAGCGCGTACCGGATGAGATGACCAGCTTCACGGTACAGGCTTTACATCGTTGGCAACAAGAAGAATGGCCAGCTGTCGTTCGACGCCGTGATATCGATGCGGCCGATGATGAAGTCTGCATCGGCTTTGCTCTGGTACCTGTGAATGGACGCAAGCCACGCATCGCTGCGCGGGTAAAAGCGCAAGATATTTTGGAACATCAACCAAGCTTGGCGCTGAGCACGGTTATCCCCTTCGTTGCGCCACAATGGCAACCAGCCTTGAAAGTGTTTAATAGCGAGGGCAATGCCGTTGGCGTGCGTTGGCGCGTCTATGGTTCCGTTGTATTTGAGTTTCTGACCGGACAATCTTATGTGAACGAGCAATCGGATATCGATGTGCTATTTCGTCCGCAAAGTCAGGAACATCTGGTACAAGGCCTCGCGTTGCTACGTCAATTTCAGACGCAAATTCCACTCGATGGCGAAGTGATTTTTCCGCAATCCCAGGCGGTGTCGTGGAAAGAATGGTTGTTGTCTGATCTGGTGTTGGAATCGAGTCAGACGCAACGACTGTTGGTCAAAGACAATCAGCAGGTCAGGCTGGTGTCTAAATTGGAACTCATGCAAAGCTTGAGCGCGAGCTGATTCTATGCAAAATTTTTTCCTTCCCGCATCTGAACTCCAACATCATCACGCATTGAGTTGTAAAGCGCCGGTCACAGCTGATATCTCAGCGCTTGCCAAACCGATTGCCATCATGGCGCTGCGCAGTTTGTATGCAGAATTGGTGCTGTATCCCAAACCAGGTCTGGTTTCTTTGCGTGATAATGGCAGCCATACAGACATGACGGCGACGACGTTTTTTCGCAGCTTGTTTTCTTTGCGCCATTACTTTCTGGCGATGGCGAATGCGGGAATAGGTGACGGCGATTTTCAAACCTTAAAAAACTTAGGTATCGTTGCTGAGCAACAAATGTTGCGCGCAACGCAAGGCGTGAACACGCACCGCGGCGCCATTTTTTGTCTGGGGTTGTTATGTGCCGCAGCGGGACGTTGTTTGTCTCAAGGCGTGGCTTTACGAGCGCAAAACATACGCGCTGCGTTGCTTGAACATTGGGGGGCTGAGTTACTCGCACACAGTAATGCCGCGCTCAAGCTTATCGCAAATCAACAAACAAAAAGCCATGGTCTGCAAGTCGCGCAAAACTATGCCATTAGCGGTGCGCGTGAAGAAGCCGCGGCCGGATTTCCATCGGTATTTGAGTTGGCGTTACCACGTTTGATGCAAAGTCTGGATCAGGGCCGCTCGCATACCGAAGCGCAAATCGACAGCTTGTTTATGCTGATGGCGCATATGCATGACACCAATTTGTATTATCGCGGCGGCGTTGCTGCGGCTGAATTTTCCAGGCAATCGGCACGCGCTTTTTTAGCTGCGGGAGGCACAGAACAAACTGATTGGCTTGCTCAGGCTGAACATTGTCATCGTGAATTTGTTCAACGCCGTTTGTCACCCGGTGGCGCTGCTGATTTATTGGCGGCCAGCTGGTTTATTTATCAGGTTCAACAAATGCCATTGCCGCCAGCGTATGCCTAGGTTTGCATTATTGTGTCCTGGGCAAGGTGGGCAAGAGGCACACATGTTTGCCATCGCCAACAGCAACCCGCGTGTCGCCGCGTTGCTGGATCAATTCGATACCAGCCAGTATTTTGGGATGCCATTAACAGCATTGCTCGCCTCTCCCTCACTGATGTTTGAAAACCGATTCGCACAACCCTTGATTGTCGCGGCGACACTTGCGAACTGGTTGGCCTTGCGTGAAGAATTGCCGCCCCCCGATGTGATCGCTGGCTACAGCGTCGGCGAAGTGTCAGCACATGCTATCAGCGGCGAATTAGACGTCGGGCAAGCGATACATCTGGCGTCGATCAGAGCTACAGCAATGCAATCCTGCGTGAAGCCCCAGGCTGCACATGCGATGTTGTCGGTCAGCGGTTTGCCGCTGGCACCATTGCAGGAAATATGTTTTTCTCATCACTTGTATATCGCCATTGTGACAGGTGAAACCAATGCCATCGTTGCGGGTCTGCGCGACGATATTCTGAAGGCTGAGCAAGCATTGCGCGCACATGCAATTGCACAATTGCATCTGAGCTTGTTACCAGTGCATATCGCGTCTCATACGCCATTAATGGCGGATGCTTTGCCGGCAATGAAGCAGGTGTTGGATAAGCTACCATTTCAAGCTATTACAACGCCGGTATTGGCTGGCGTCAATGCGATGAAGAGCGTCAATAGCGCCGAGAGCAAACAAAGCTTGCTGGCGCAGATGACCCAGACCATACGCTGGCATGAATGCATGGATGCATTGGATGAAGCCGGAATGAATGTGGTACTGGAATTGGGACCAGGAAGCGCTTTATCGCGCATGCTGCAAAGCCGTCACCCACATATCGCCTGCCGTTCCGTGGCAGATTTTCGTAGTTCATCTGCCGTGGCAGAGTGGGTGAGGAGGCAAATGCTGCGTGATTGATCTCGTGATCAACAATTCACGCGCCGGATTCAACAAGGAACCGGCATCAGTAATCGTAATTGCTCGCAGTGATTAATAACGACGACGCGGTTGTCCGCCGCCACCGCTTTGTTTTTCGATATGACGGAAAGTGATACGGCCTTTGCTTAAATCATAAGGTGACATTTCCAGTGTCACTTTATCACCCGCCAGAATGCGGATATGATGCTGACGCATTTTGCCAGATGTATAAGCGATCAATTGATGACCATTTTCCAAATTCACGCGGAAACGGGAATCCGGCAGCACTTCTTCTACCATACCACTCATCTCTAACAGTTCTTCTTTTGCCATTGTATTTTCACATTCATAAAAGGGTGGGTACGGCCGTGCAAATCACAGGCTGTACTGCCAGCTGGCAAAAAACATTACCTGCCGGGCGTTGGTGTTCGGTTCTTGGCGCACGTCGTTTGCACAGACAATGTGCAATGGCGCAAAAATGATACGTTATGTAGGCTGATTTTGCAGTGCTGATAGACAGCAAGCAAAGACAGTGCGTGAGATTGAAACGAGGTCAAGGTCACCACAACATACAACTAGGGGGTGTCCAGATAGAGTCACAGATACAAGAAAATCTGTTCGATCAAAAGAAAACCGGGCTACAAGTACGGAATTATACCTTGATGTGCTGGTTTGACCGAAAATCTTAGGCTATTTTCGAAAAATAGTGGGATTTTTTAGCAATCTCACCTCAGTATTGTCTTATTTTACCATTTGGTCAAGCTGATTATTTTTTAATCGACCTTGTTGGTTTGATATGCTTACCAGACTGCACCACGGGGAAAGTCTGCAACAAACCTGCCATCAAAACATCAAGTAAAGTATCCACGTGCATTTGGTGATTGAGCTTGGGTGTCCATTCATCACCTTCATCCATGACCAGATTGATTGATGTCAGGCCATGTATACCTTGCCAGAAAATTTGCGTCATCATGTGCAGACGCATCTCATCGCCGTCGACCAAACCTTGCTCTTTGAGATGGATAAATAAGCTATGTGCAAACGCATAAGGATCTTGTTGCACGTTTCCGTGTTCGACTTCAGCTGCCTCTACCGGCGCATGCGGACGGCGCTCCATGAAGACCAGCGCGTATTCATCGGGGTTGCTTAGGCCGTATTTGATATAGGCTTTACCTGTATGCTTAATTTTTTCGATAGGGTCTTCGGTCAGCGCGGCGGCTTTTTTCATGACCTTGACCAGTTCTAACAAGGTTTCATCCATCGCCTGTGTGATCAGGGTGGCTTTGTCATGAAACAGTGCGTACACAATGGTGGTAGAAAAACCTGCTTCTTCTGCGACTTTACGGATTGTGATTTCGCGTGCTCCACCTTTTTTTACCAAGGCCTTGACGACAGAAATAATATGTTTTTTTCTGGTCTCAGATTCACGGCGTTTGCGTTCTTGTAAATTTGCGGAAGCCTTGGTCACACTTTTTTCCTATCTTTCATTTTTGAAAATTCCGAATGCACACTGGTTCGTCTGTTTGATGAATTACTATCATGATACGAAGCAGTGTGCATATTATAGCAAGCAGCATTAAGACAACTCATGCTGCATCTTGGTGACTACATTCTGACCTTCACTTGCACACCAAAAAGACGTGGTGCGGTGATCGACGCAAACGGCGTCCCCAATACTGAAGTAATCGGACTACCATCAAATACATAGCGTTTATCGAACACATTGGTCACATACATGCTGACATTCCAACGCCGGTCTTCACTCTGCCAACCCAGATGCAAATCGGTGCGGTTTTGCGCTGAACCTATGCTAAATGTCGGTGCTGTCAGGCAATTCATCTGCGCTGCAGAATTGGCATTGCAACGGGTTCCGCCAGTATAAGCATGTTGTATGCTCAAATTGACATTGCCATGCATGACATCGTTCCAGGTGTAATCGGCACCTGCCGCCGCACTGAAGCGTGGCGTGCCAACTGGCTGTCCAGATAAATCCGGGCCATTTTGTACGATATAGTTGGCGTATTTTTGGTCGATGTATTCCAGATTGCCATACAACTTCAGACCACGCATCGGTGCCCAATGTGCATCCAGATCAATACCGGTCGCGTTCTGATCACTATTGGTCACTTGATATGCAGGAATCGGTGCCCCTGGCGCTTGTACCAGCGTCAAGGATTGCAGATTCGTGAATTTGTAATGGAATAAAGATGCATTTAACATCAGCTTGGCTTCTTTGAAGTAGGACTTGATGCCGACTTCGTAATTCCATACGTCTTCTGGCTGAAATTGCGCACCCATAGAGACCGAGTTAAAGCCGCCGGACTGATAGCCTTTGGTGACTGAGGCATAGCCCATGATGTCTGGTGTGTAGTGGTAATCAAGCACAACCCGGGGGCTGGTATCGGTCCAACTCTTCTTGATACTCATTGCAGTTGACGGTGCTGAACCATCAACAAAAAAGTTTTGCGTCAATGCAGCCAGTGCCTGACTTTGACCATTGAAAAAGCCATACTGATTTGTCGTTGCAATCACACTATCAAGACCCGGTGCTATCCGGTTAGGATAATTCCAGCTAAACGTTTTGCTATCATGCGTTACTCGTAGGCCAGTCGTTAAATTCCATTTTGGTTGCAAGTGCCAGATCACGTCGCCATAAATCGCCTGAGATTGATAGCTGCCATTGTTCATCATGTTTTCTTGCCAGGAATTGCCTAAGAAATTCAAAGGCAAACCATTTTGCGCCGCCGCACCATTGAGCGTCGTAAAAAGCGGAAACCCCAGCATATTATTGGTGATGGTATCGTAGCTATCAGTATTGGTATTGACCTGACTATCCTGATACGCATTTTCTTTATAAAAACTAATACCTCCTAACCAGTCGGCCGTGTCATTTTTACCAGCGATTTTAAATTCTTGTTGCCAGGTGGTATTGGTTTCTATATTGGCTGTGTTTAAGAACGTCACATTGTTATTGGTACCGTCTTCATCTTCCTGATTAAACGACTTAAAGTGGCGATACGCTGTGGTCGATGTAAAATCGCCCCACGCGAATGGTTTTTCAATTTTCAAGGTGAAACCGTCGTAGCGACGGGTTTCTACATTGTTGGCATTGGTGTCGTTGTAGACGATGCCTCGACGTGGATCGAGAAAGGTCGATGGATCAGCCGGAAATGCTGGTGCAACACCGTTAGGGCTTGGCGCGACCAAAGAGATTGCCGGACGCGCCATCTGGTGTAAATCTTCATGTTCCCAGGTCAGCAAGACGCGGGTTTTTTCCGGTCCTTTCCAGAGCAAAGCAGTGCGCGTGCCCCAGTTGTCATTGTCTTTGTATTTCTGACCGTTGCCACTATCGGTCAACCAGCCGTTGCTCTTGTTATCTACGACATTGAAACGCAACGACCAATCAGGATTGAGCGGGATATTCAACAAACCTGCGGCGTATTTCGTACCGTAGTTACCGAGCCTCAATGTGGCCTCACCCTCTAATTCATCCGATGGTTCATTAGAGACGATAGAAATGGCGCCGCCAGCACTATTGCGACCAAAAAGTGTCCCTTGCGGACCTTTTAACACTTCTATCCTTTGCACGTCATTGAAATTCATCAACGCACCGCCGGTTTTGCCACTATACACCCCATCAACATAAATCCCGACGGGGGCATCTGTACCGATACCAAAATCCTGCGTGCCGACGCCACGCAAGTAGAAGCTGGGCTGCGTTGGACGATTACCATCTACGGTCAGACCCGGAATATAGCCATTCATGCTATCGAGATTGGTCGCCGCTAATTTGTCGAGCTGATCGGCTTTTAAAATCTGAAACGGAATCGGAACGGCCTGTGCTTCTTGCGAACGGCTTTGTGCTGTAACCGTCACCGTATGCCCGCTCTCGAGATCGTCGGCGCTGGCAATGATGGGTAGGCTACCGCTAAGTAGGAGTGCCTGCGAAATGCAGATCACGATTTTGCGCTGCTTGAATTTCATGTCTCTTCCTTTGGTCGGATTTCATTTGTTTTTGTATTACGTGAGCTGGCTCTTGTCCTTTGTACTCACTCGTCAAACATTTTTTTTAACTTCTGATTTACTTCCTTTTTTACTGCATAAATTGATGATGATTTGTTCTGCTCGGATGTTGGCTTCACGCAGTGGCAGGAAAGGCTGGCCACATGTCGATAATTTTTCCAGCGTCATAGACAGCAATATCGCCAAATTGTAAAAGCACGGCTTCGCTTTGACGTGGTCGGAAGATGACGACATCATCGACCTTTAAGCCTTGTCGTCCTGACTCCACCAATAACTGTTGGTTTGACGAAGTCCCATATAAGCCACTGGCGTTTAAGCCCTCGGGCGATACCGGATCAGCCAGCCAGTTACCACCGTAAATAAAGATGCCGCGCTGTTGATTGACATCCCACGCACGTGCTGCATCCCCCAACCATTCAACGCCATACGGCATTTGAAATTGATCGCTGACTTTTAATACTGGTGTGGCAATGAAAGCGGCGGCTTGCAAATCGGCCAGACCCGGCAAATCAAAGTCGCTGGCTTTGACGAAAGCTGATCCGATTGATACTTCATTTTCTATACCTGAACCATCGTATAAACGGTAGGTCGGCGATCCTGCGGCGTTAAAAGTGAGTGGACGTTTTGGTGCGTGGCTAGTGCTGTTTTTTAACGCATTGAGGGCATATTGAGCAAGGCTGGTGTAGGTCTGGTGAGCATGTTCATGTGCCGCTTTTTGCAAACCAGGTAAGTCAGGAATTTTTGCCACATGCGCGTCGTAACCCATCATGCCTGCAAACTGCAAACGTGGATCGCTTTGTAAAATCGCCAGCATTTGTTGCAAGGTGTCGGTGTGATTGATGCCACCGCGATGAAGACCAACGTCAATCTCAAAGTTCAGTAACAAGTTCAGATTTTGCTGACGTGCCAGTTCGCGATATTGGCTCAGACGTTCTGGCGTATCGACCAGCCATTGCAATTGCTGATCAGGGCGAAATCCACTGCTTGCAACATCATGCTGACGATAAAATTGCGCGGCCGCCGCAATAGGCATAGGCTTTCCAAGCAGAATATCGGTATCTGCTTTGGTCATGCTAAGCAGTTGCGGTAAGCTAAATAACATCATGCGTTGGCTGCCAGTTATGCCGGTAATTTCTTTAATCAAGGCATGCGAAGGCAGAGATTTCACCACCAGGCGCTGCGCCACTTTGCCGCCGATGTTCTGCATGATATTGCTTGCATTTTGCCGTAGACGCTCGCGGTCAATGATCATCGTTGGTGTTGCTATGCCAGCATTCTTCATGGCCTGTGCGATGCCAGCGAAATACGCCGTGTGCGGGGCACCTTTCATACCTGGTTTGAGTGCAATGGCACCTGCTACGCCAAGACCAGCAAGGGCTAAAAATTTGCGTCGTTTGGTCGAGATCATGCGCTGACTCCAAACACTTGTCGTAAGTGTGGATTGAGCATGCGTCCGTGTGGATCACAATGTTCGCGGATCGCTAAAAAATCCTTCCAGCGCGGATACAAGTTCGATAAATCAGCGGCCTGATGTGCATGCAATTTGCCCCAATGCGGACGCCCCTGGTATTTTCTAAAGATAGGCGCAATGTCTTGCACCAGATATTGATATGCTTCTCCAGCGGCTGCATGTACTGCGATTGAGCAAGTCTCACGTTGATAAAATGGGCTGAGCCACGCGTCATCGGCTTTGACAAAGCGGAACTCCAGCGGGAAAAATACATCATGCCTTTGCTCTAATTTTTGTATAACTTCACGTACGCAATCTATCCCATGTTCTTGTGGGACGTGGCATTCTGATTCATTGAATTTGGTTGGACGCGATGTTGACAGTAATTTCCAGGATTTATCTTGTGCCAGTTCAACTTGCTGCGGGTCTATTAACTTCTTAGCTAGCCAGCGACGTAAATCCGGGAAACGTCCCATCCAATCGCGTAGCTGACGCAAGTCATGCAACATGGCTTCATCACCAGATTCCGGACGTAAGATTTTTTCATCGTTAGCAATGTCGTGGGTAATCGCAGCTGCATAGCCAGTGAAGGGCAGATAGTAGAATTCAAAATGCCGATGTTGATTCGCCAGATCATGCGCCATCGCCAACATCTCGTCGACCGGTTTTAACCATACTTTTCTTTGCAAGTGATACGCTGGAACTGCTTCTAGTGTGACTTCCGTGATGATGCCTAAACTACCAAGTGACACGCGCGCAGCCTGTAGTAAATCGGCATTGGTATTGGCGTCACAAGTCAGAATCTCGCCGGCTGGTGTGAGAAGGCGCAACGCCTGTACTTTGGCGTGCAGCGCAGGCAATTCTTTACCGGTGCCATGGGTTGCAGTGCTGATGGCCCCGGCGAATGATTGCGCATCGATGTCAGGTTGATTATGCATCGCCAGACCGATGCCATCGAGTTCACGGGCTAATTGGGCAAGGCGGGTGCCTGCTTGCACACGTACCAGATGATCATGGCGACCAATGATGCCAGACATTTTGTCGAGTGAAACGATGGTGCCGTCGGTGGGAACTAAAGGTACAAACGAATGCCCGGCACCGACACAGCGTATGGTGCCCGAACTTTGTTTGAATAAATCTGCAATCGCACTTTCATTCGCCGGGCTGTTGATGCCGAGGGGTTGGCAGCTTTGTATGCCTGACCAGTTTTGCCAGCTGATTGCGTTTGCTTTTCCGACTGGTAAAGCTGGGGAAAGATTTGCTGGTATTGCGGCTAGTTCGACCGGGACTTTAGCAATTTCTGCCAGCACACCCAGACCGCCGATAGCACCGACTGCAACGCCTGCTTTTAACAGTGTTCTACGAGAGCCGTGCGCAGTGTCGTGTGGATATTGCTTACTCATGAGTTGTCCTTTCCTGCTGGAATGGTGGTCGACATAAATTCAATCAGCTTTTGTAAATCCTGATCGCTACAGTCGCTGCAATAGCCTTTCGCAGGCATCGCCTTGTAGCCTTCACGCGCATGCTGTACCAGTGTTGCCATACCTTGTTGCAGGCGTGGTTGCCAGGCGGGTGCAAAGCCCACGATCGGTGCGGTGCTACTGACGGCTGTATGACAGCCTATGCAGGAACGTTGATAGATCTTGGCTATTTGTGGGTCAGCCGGAAGCGCAGTTTCGGCGGCACTGATTTGGCCGGCAGTAGGTGTGGCAGGTTTCGGGGTGCACGCCGCCAGCACCGTGGCAGCGCAAGCCGCCATGATGAGTGTTCTCAACATAGGTCATCCTTTTTTCGCTGTTCAATCGTGTGAACTAGCTAGTCTCAATCATAGTTATTTTTATACTGCATGCTGGATATTACATAACAGCGTTTTTATTATATAACGTTGTTTTTTATTTGGGACGCAATTTTTTAGTTGTTGTTTTTGTGTCGGGAGTGAGTTTTATCGTTGAGATAAGTAGGTTGTCAGAACCGTATTCAATGCACATGCGGTGTGATTAGCATTCAGTTCCAAAAATAAAAAAAGGGTGCCGTGATGTTATCCACGGCACCCTGAGGCAAACGAAGCGTTAAATTTTTATTAGCGATTAGTAGCGTTAATCGCTTGTGTTTTCATGATTGTATTGAGGCCATCACTGAGAGATATTTGCACGCTACCAGCTTGAGTCAGCTTTGGCAGGCTCAGATTGATATTGCCTCCAGTGGCGCGCATGGCTAGTGTTGTACGGCTGCCGTCATTAGCAATGAAAATGGCGGTCAGCCACGGATAGTGGTTGTTATCCCACACCAGATGCAGATTGCTTCCGGACTGCTCAAACGTTGCTGTGTCAGCGATAAGTGCAGCTGATTTTTTTACGGGCAAAGTGCTCATGGCTGCGACTGTCGGTTGGGCCGAAACGACTTTAGTTGGCGCGGCTTTTGGCATGATTTTTCCATCTTTCATCACGTCGATACTGACAATACCCGGAATGGCAGGCAGCAATACGGAGATGTGCTTTTCATCCAAATGATCCAGTGATGCCGGAGTAAAGCTACGATACGTGGTCTTGCCATCAGCGCTGACAATACGCAACTGATACGCGCCACTTTCTGCATCTGCCTGATAACCGTTACCCAAAAGTTGCACCGGATCCAGAATGACATGGCCGTCTGCGGAAATGCTACCGGATACCATCAGGATTGCTTGCGATGCCACCGATGTAGCAACACTGGCGGATTGCGCTTTATCAGCGAGTGTCGCTACCTGATAATTTGTCCTGCCGCGGATGTAATTGGCAATTTTTTGGTAACTGTATTCAGACAGCCATCTGCCACCGCAATACGCCATCAGATCTGTGGTTCTTGATCCTAATACACCTGGCGAAGACAATAAACTATTTTCCTGGTCAAACAATGGTGCTTCAGTTAGCTGTGCTTTATCAGAGTTTTGCCATGGAAGCGGTGCCGTAGAGAAATAAGGATCAGGGCCACCTGGGCCGCCACAAGGCGCGTGCGATAAGCTAAGGTTGTGACCTACCTCATGCACGATGACATTGTGTAAGGCATAGTCACCACCACCGTGCATGTCGTCACCCACAGCGGTCAAGCCAGGCACATAGCCTACTCCCGCAACACCGCCACTAAATGCCGGTGGAGCCATTCCGTAATAATGTGTCTGACTTTTTTCAGTCACGCGGAGTTGGTCCACGAGGCCTAATGCGTGTCCATAGCTGTCACTTGCAGTCAGCCCACCACTCGGCGACCACGGAGCATGAAAATTCACGACAACGCTCGCAAACGGCATAATCTTTTTAAATACACTCACCAGTTGTGCAGCTGTTGGAACGTTGGCTGTCACCGAATCGACAATCAAAGGAACAATCGTCAGATGTATAACATTGCTGTTATTGACTACAGGTGTTGCACTTAATGCTTGACCATCTGTCGTCGCAACGTCAATTACCATTCCCTGCTGCACTTGATTTCCAGGGATCGTTGCATAACATTGGTCATTCAGATTATAGGAAATATTGATGTCACCATCATAAAGCGGAAGTGCTTTAGGGCAGGTCATTGTGATCGGATTATTGCTGCCACGAACCTGTATGGAGACCACTGGTGGTGCAGTATTAGATGTGTTGACTGCGTACATGTAGGCACGCACCAAAGCATCACGACCAGGTGTCAGAATTTGGTAGGTACTGGCAGGACGTTGAGCCAGGCTTTGTGCAAGTTCAATATGGGCCAGACGTGAGCTGGCTGTATTTGGTACAACGGTTAATGTATAAGTGGCGGGAGTTGCCGTATATTGATCTGAAGGTAAATTGGCGGAAATGGTTGTTGTTCCAACTTGTAACGCGTTTATGGCGCCACTCACGCTGTCTACCGTTGCCACGGCAGTATTGCTACTTGAATACCGGATCGCCGTTGTTGGCAATATTGTACCGCTTCCATTTTGAGCCTGCGCAACTTGCGGCATATTACCGGAAATTTGAGCTGGGATTGATTTACTCGCAGCTGGAAAACTCAAACTCGCTGGTGTTAAACAATTAATATTAATCGTCACATCGGTCGTGCCTGCTACACCAGATGGGTCCGCGAGACTGCTGGTACAGGTCTGGCCATTGCCAGGTTGCTGTGTCACCGAGCCGCTGTAATTTCTGCTGCTTTGGGTTTTAATATAGCTGGTGGTTACGTCATTTCTAGACAGCGTATTTATGCCATAGACACCACCTCCATCTACCCAGCCATTAACGCGAAATGAAATAGTTGCGCCGGAAGTATTATCAAACCCGCTCACGTTCAACAAAATATTATCAATTGCGTTGGTAGTCGCAGTTGCTGCCGGACTAGCTGCGGAACAACTGCTAGCATTACATGCCGCTACCTGATAGCTATATGCCGTATTGGCAACCAGACCGGTGTCGACCAGACTCAATGCAGTCAAATTTGTGCCACCAGTTTCGGTACCATTACGGGTCAAAACGTAGCGCGTTGCTCCGGCAACACTGGACCAGGAAACAGTTACGGTGCTGCTATTTTTTGCGATTGCACTTGGCTGCGTTGGTACTGGCGGAGGTGGCGTTGTAGGAGGCCTAGGAGGCTCAGTTCCACCTGGCGTTGCTGCCGTTTGCAAGTTACTCACTGCACTCCATGCTGAACAGCCAGCACTGTTACAAGCTTGTACCTGATAAGCGTAACTCGTTGCAGGCGTTAAGCCCGTATCCGTATAAGTGAGCCCGGAAATTGTCGCCGCATTAGCGATTTGGAACCCATTGCGCTGCAATTGATAGCTCGATGCACCGGGAACACTCGCCCAGTTTAAAACAATTTGCGTGCTGGTTATTGTTCCTGCTGCCGGTGCTGCTGGCACGCTTGGCGCCGTAGAAGGTGAGCTGCTGGTCGCTGCCGGAAAATCAAAGTTGCCGCCGCAACCAACGTTAGAACAAGCAACTAAGCGGTACACATAATTTGTTCCTGCAGTTAAACCGCTGTCGACGTAAGAGTTGGTTGTGACATTCCCTAATGATGTGAAGCTGTTGGGATTGCTGCCATTCGCCACACTACGAAAAACCTCGTAGTAACTTGCACCAGTGACAACTGGCCAACCCAGACTGATGCTGGTTGCTGATGTGTTTTGAATACTTGCTGTTGTGACGGCTGCAGGTGCTGTTGCAGCGTTGCTATCGGTCGTAGAAGTACTATTACTATTCGTGCTGCCACCCCCACCACCGCCGCAGGCTACGAGAGATAGCAAAGTGCAGATCAGCACACCAGTGCTGGGATTGATTTTCATACGAAGTTCCATTCGAGAATGAGTTTTTGTAGATTTTTTTCACCAAAAAAATAAAGATATTTGACGAAAATTTGACGTGGAAGGCATTGCCGGGATTGAGCTTACTCAGCTAATCGATGAAGAGATATTGTACTTTGGTGCAAAAAATATTCTTAAAAAGAAATTTCTTGTTACGTATTTGTCGATTTAATCACTTAAATCAGAAAATCACATGAAATTGCTTATTTGAACATAAAAAAAAGAGGCTTTTATATGATGGATATGTCAATGCTGAAGAGGTCTGAAAAGACTCATAATATTTTTTTTGCGCCTTAATGGCTAATTTTTAAATTTCGGCCCCATAATTCGTCCATGAATTCTTTGACACAATATTTGCGTTTCAGGATAACTGCGCAGATCACAACGTATTTAAAATTACAGGCGAAGCCCCGCATTAAGCCTCGATTTGTTGGTACATGCGCTTTGCTTGTTGCTGCGTTGTACTTTTCGTCTCCTCTGACGTGTCAGGCAGCGACGAACGAAGTAGAACTCGATAATCTGACCTGGACTGAAGCGCAACATCGCATTACCAGCGGTAGCACCACGATTCTGGTACCGATAGGTGGGACCGAGCAAAGCGGGCCCTATGTTGCATTGGGTAAGCACAATGTGCGTGCCTTTTTGTTGGCGCAAAAAATTGCGCAAACGCTAGGAAATACGCTAGTTGCACCGGTGATTTCTTATGTACCAGAAGGCAGCATCCATCCACCAGTTGCGCACATGCGCTTTACTGGCACCATTTCAATTCCGGACAGTGCATTTGAATCTGTGCTGGAAGGAACTGCACGAAGTTTTAAGCAGCACGGATTTAAAGACGTGATATTTCTCGGTGACCACGGTGGCTACCAAAAGAATATGCAAAAAGTCGCTGCACGTTTAAACCGCGAATGGGCGAATGATCCAACTTGTCGCGTATCCGCATTACCGGAATACTATCAGGCAGTTTCAGTGAGCTACGTCAATACTCTGCGTAATCGCGGGTTTAGTATGGCGGAAATTGGTACGCATGCTGGTCTGGCAGACACCGCATTGACGATGGCTCTGGATCGCTCCTTGGTCAGAGCGGATGTGATGGCGCACGCAGCCAAACCAAGCGAGAGCGAAGGCGTGTATGGTGATCCGCGCAAGGCGACCGAAGAGTTAGGGCAAATCGCCGTCAAACAAATTATAGATGCGTCGGTTACAGCGATTAAACGTGTAACTGCCGCCCGATGAATTACATTTTGTTAAAGTAGTGAGTCTTAAGTATGCCTTTGAAATTTAAATATGTTGTTCGAACTGGTGTTATTGCTGCTTTGTCGATCGCTGGATTTCAGTTTCTGACCGCAGGTGCTGCACCTGCCATTCAGGCCGCTGCTACCGTCAATACAGTACCTGGTATGCCAGCGGTAGTGGATGCGCGTAACCTATACAGTGAAACTGGTGCCAGTCATTTGAGTCCTCAAGTGAAAGACGATTTGCAACGTGTTTACGTACCTAATTTGCGCTCGAATGACGTTTCTGTGATTGACCCACAAACGCTTAAAGTAGTTGATCGTTTTAAGGTCGGCAAAGCGCCTCAGCATATTGTTCCTTCATGGGATTTGCGTACTTTGTGGGTCGCCAATAATGCCGAGCGTCTGGATTCTGGGAGCCTTACGCCAATCGATCCACGCACTGGAAAATCTTCCAAAGCATTACCAGTGGATGATCCGTACAACTTGTATTTCACACCGGATGGTAAATCGGCGATAGTGGTCGCTGAAGCGAAGCACCGTCTTGACTTCCGTGATCCTCACACCATGGCCATGCAGTACTCGATTTCTACTCCGCAGTGTGGTGGCATCAATCATGCCGATTTTTCGATTGATGGTAGTTATGCGATTTTTACGTGTGAATTTGACGGCAGTATTGCAAAGATCGATCTGAAAAATCGCTCCGTCATTGGCTATCTGAAATTACAAATGCCAGCAGTACGTTTTAAAGACGTACCTAGCCTTGCTGGTCCAGGTGCGACAGAAATTTGTTCGTCCAAAAAAGGCATGCCGCAAGATATCCGCATCTCGCCAGATGGTAAGCGTTTTTACGTCGCCGACATGGAGGCAGACGGTGTTCATATCATCGATGGCGATGCGTTTAAAGAAATTGGTCTGATCCCAACTGGCGTTGCAGCGCATGGCTTATACCCTAGTCGTGACGGTAGTAAGCTTTACGTTGCCAATCGTGGCTCACATCTGATCCACGGCCCACGCAATGGTAAAGGCAGTGTGACCGTGATCGATTTCGCCAGCGGTAAAGTGGTACAGCAATGGCCTATTCCCGGTGGTGGGAGCCCAGATATGGGTAACGTCAGTGCCGATGGTAAATACTTGTGGTTATCTGGCCGCTACGATGACGTTGTCTATCGTATCGATACTACTAGCGGCGCAGTCAATAAGATTGCCGTGGGTCAGGAACCGCATGGTTTAACTGTTTGGCCGCAACCTGGTCGTTATTCACTGGGACATACTGGTAACTTGCGCTAGTGTTGATCGTAATTGGTAGAAATAAGCGAGATGTCGTTTTAAATAAAGCGACAAAAAAATGCCAGCTAGTGTGTATCTGCTGGCATTTTTTTATGTTTCTGTTTTGGGATTTTTTGTGTGCGGAAAATTGCTGTGCTTATGCGATTCAGTCGTAAACATCGCAATCAACGTGGAGCTTGACGCCCTTTTCAGTTAGCTTATTTTCACGTTTTTGTCTGTCCCGCAAGATTTGATGACGACGGTGATCTTTCATTTTGCTCCACTCCCGGCATTCAGGTAGGGTGCGCAAACAGGCAATGCAAAAACCTGTTTTTCCATCGAATTTGCACACCTCAATACAAGGTGATTTAACACTCATTGTGACCTCGTTTACTTGGTGTTGCGCTGACTATTTACATCGACGTTAGCGCTGGTCGGAATCGTTTTGAAATTGCGAGAGAAGAATGATAGTTGAGGCTGGTGTAAGTCGAATTGACGGTGCCGAAACCTACTTCGGCGAACCAGTCAACTTGTGAATAGTCAGTGAGTGGTGAGACAAATTGTGCTTTTTGAATGATATAGTTCAATAAGTGACGCGACACATGTCAGCAAGTTGCGAGACTATTTCTGTATATAAATATGAATCATAATGTCAACTACTGTATTCACTAACTAGCCTAAGTGCTAGGCAAAGGTGACTGCTAGTAATCCACGACCTGTAATTTGAGGGCACTCCGTTGCAGTAACCAGAAAAGAGGAAGCCTCTGTCTTATATAACCAGATTTCGCATTCTGAAAGTATTATGCTGGTTCGCAAAACTCCCAAAAACCGTCTGGTCGTGACAGGTAGCTTTGCCAGCAGCAAGAACGGCCAGATGGACGCCTTCGAGTCTCTTCTCGAAAAGGAATACATGCTGCTCCTGGAATTTGATGAGCGCGTCTTACGATTCGACCCGCAGCCGGTTGCCATTACCGTCCCGGGAATTACCAAGGGAACGCAGCGATGTAGCATTTCGATCGACGGATAAGCCACAACTTCAGAAACATCGGGAGAAAAGTTCGGCTTCATAGGTAATTTACCAAAATTCATTGTTACCGGATTACTCTCTATTTCGGATGACCAGTAACTCCTCAAGAAGCTGACCATCTTCGTTCGACTGGATTTCTTCGAACAGAATATGTGCAGAGCTAAAATCCTTGTATGGGGTTTTAACTGTAATAGGAAACCCGTGGTAAATGTTCTTTTCGTGGCAATGAAATTTATACCATTGTCCTCCAACTTTATTGAAAACGCACTTTCCGATCATCACGCCATTCGACAACACGCGCTGGGCCTCATCATTCGACAATTGCATCGCTGAGTATATTTCACCATCCACAATGAAATCTTTTGGGATTTCGTGCTTTTCATTGCTCTGGTAGACCCATAGCATATTATTCAGTTGATCAATATTGCTGATGTTTAAGATCTTTCGCTGACCAAACATACTGCTTTTTATAGAAATATATAGATCTGTCGGTTGGCCCGTAACTTCTGCCGAGATTACTGCAGCACCTGTTCTGCAGGCGCTCGCATCGTCAAAGCAGCTGTACTTTAGACATTGCCCTTGTAAGTCGGTAATTGTTTGATTATCGTCATGAAAACCACTCAAGAATGGTGCCTTGGCAAACAATTCTAAGAACAATGCCTTTACTTTTTTCCGATTAGGATCAGGATGATTACCTAAAGCTATGATGTATTCGACCAAAGATTGTCCAACGAGAACTTCTTTGTTTTTTAAATCGCGATCGCGCTTAATTTGCTGATTATTTGAAATCTTTTTTATATTTGCAGCAATATGAATTAATTTATTAAGAGCAATGTAAATTTCTTGAGGATCGATCGCTTTTTCTGGAATTGACCGTTCATTAAGGAATACCTTCATTAAAAAAGCCTCAATAAATCATTTTCTGCTTGGTCAAAAAAACCTTGATGCGCATCGCTCAGATTTCCGTCATGATCTATTGTAATAAATTTAACTGGAGTCACGGGGTCTTGTCTCGAAATAGAATTGATCACTATTCCATTGCTCGCATGAGGATGTCCTTTTGCATAAAGGCGAATTCCGTTTATTATGTGGTCGCTGTGGGTTTCAATAATGACTTGTACTCCTGTTTGCGACAGCGCAGCGAGAAATTGTGCCAGTTCTGATTGTGCACTTGGATGCAAATGCACCTCCGGGTTTTCCACAATAAAGGTACTTCCCTCGCCAAGGCAAAAAGCACCAACAATGATTGGAAAAATATAACTAACGCCGAAACCGGTATTTACAGGACGGACAGCTGCCTTAGTTGTACTGGAAGAAAAGCCATTCGAAACTTTATCCACTGTTTGATGTGACTCATAGTTTATGTCAAAGCCAGGTGATATCCTCCGCATCACGGTTTTGACCGCTACTTCCAAAGTGATGTCCTCTATATCTGAAGGCCGAGAAATATCTGCATAGGCTCTTGCTAGGGGCTGATTTCTCGCAGCTGTCGAGGCCCGCCGGACGAATTCGGCCATGGCGTATTCGCCATAAATTCCTATATTCAAACGGTTAGAATCAAAGCGCACGTCATAACTATTGCGTGGACCTAATCTTTCAGCGCACAGGTAAACAAAATCACCAGTAAAGAGATTATGGTCGTAATTGCCATTGGTGCGAAACCGCATTCGATAGCTTTCTTTATCGAGCACACCTAGATCGATAACAAATGGGAGTGTGTCAATTTGAATTAACAACTGACTTTCTTTGGCATTATGAGAGATTATGTCGCTCAAGTGTCCAACAGAGAAATATGCGCCCATCAACGCTATCTCGTTCGATGCAAAATGGTCATCATTGTAGCTTTGTCTCAATAAGAGCAATGTCTGAATTATCGTTGACTTCCCTGCGGAGTTTGCGCCACATAAGACAGTAAGATGGGAAAATTGGAAGGCCTGAGCCTCGAAACATTTAATATTTTTTATAGTTAACGATCTAAGCATTTCGAGCCTCGAATAAGTATGAAATTAGGTTTCGTGCCGGATACGACTTAATAAATCGGTTCGCTTTAGCGGTTTCCCAATTGTTAGATTCATTGATTTTATTGGAATAGACTCGCACAAAAAGCAAATACAACTCGGGCAATGACAATTCTTCATTTGGATTGTGCAATCGTATCTTTCGTATAGAATTAGAAAGAAAAACCTTAGGTGCCTGTCCGAGATATTTAGATATTTGAGAAAGAGCCCAGTGAATGGCGCCACTAGCTTCAATTCGTTTTCCATTGGAGTTATCGAAATCGCTCATGGTCCTGTCTAATAAGTCATTGATAGAAATACTGTCATCGAGGTAGGCTTCTTCAAATACGTCTCCGCGCAAAATCGAATAGATCATCAACATGTATAGGAAAACCTCATCTATTTCACTGCTAACTTTTGTGGTCTTTGGATGAAGGTGCCAGCGGGGATCGCGTGGTGCGAAATCTATTAAGCTTTCGCAACTGTTTTTGATTTCTTGCAGAAATCTAAATGTTCGTGGCCAGGCAAAATTACGTGCGGCTTGGTCGTTAGTATTCCCCGTGTCATTTAATAGTCGTCGGAAGAATTCGCATTTAAGTCGAGGAGGTGTATCGTTATTTATTATTACAAATGTAAATGGATACCTGTCCTCGAGAGAAATTTTCTCGTGATATGGAAGGGACTTGAAGTGGTAGCCTCTATATTCTTTGCGAATCTTTAAGGTGGTTAACGGAAATTTTCCCATAACAAAATCAACGATGGTAACAAGCCGCTCAGATCCTTCAATGACGATGTAGTCCCCGAAAGGTGATTCTTCACACCATATGGGCTGGGTAGGAATCCCTAAAATCAGTGATTCGATAAATAGGCTTCTCTCTCTATTGCTTTGAGCTTTTAAATCTTTAAACTCCGGGGTAACGCTCATCCTCCCACTTTCGATCTGCCGGAGCACAAAGTGGAGGCTGTAGTTCTGCGTTTTATAGCGAAAATTCTCATCCATTGCAGGAATCTTTCATACGTACCTCGACCTCAATTGAAAAATGCCACTCAGCACACCAACTGATCTTCTATTGAAACTAAGTTAATTAGCTATTTTAGCGTTGTTTGTTACACCTGCATATGCTACTACGCTGGCTATGACGAGCATTGACTGTCACCGACCAGGGTTCGGCACTCCCCGACGATGTCGACAGACCAGCAATCGTTGACTCGCGCAACGCAGGAAACTTTAACGACTTAGATCATTCCAAAATAACACGTTGACGCTTCGATGACATGCCTTATTTGTTCAGGACAGGGCTTCACGCGTTCACTTGAACGACGGTTCGGAGCTGGTCTTGTTACTATCCCATTCAACTCTTTCAGATGCACTATCCAACATGTGGACTTCCCCTTCTTAGTTTCGACATTATGAAATGTCTACTAAACTAGGGGAAGTCCAAAAATTATTTTCTAATTAATTTCTGCTAAGATAGGTTTCAGGAAGTGGTGAGACTAAATTTCAAACTTCGACTTTGGTTAAATTACTTATGCTCGCATCATGAATATGCCCTACGCACAGCTTATATATTATCAGAATAGCTCGGCTAGATTTACTTGGGCGAATGCATAATTTACGCTCCCCGGAGGTATATGCCTATACGTAAAATTCCCAAAAACCACCTGGTCGTGACCGGTAGCTTTGCCAGCTGCAAGAACGACCAGATGGATGCCTTCGAATCTCTTCTCGAAAAAGAATACATGCTACTCTTGGAGTTCGACGAACGCGTCTTACGATTCGAACCGCAGCCAGTCACCATTGCCGTTCCAGGAATTCCCAAGGGATATGTTCCTGACGTTTTAGTTCATTACCATCCAGACCCGATATCCGGAAAAATTCCCAAATCCTTACTTACCGAGGTCAAGCACACCGACGACCTCCAGCGCAACGCACAAAAATATGCCCCCAAATTTGCGTTGGCAGAAGAATATGCATCCGAATGCGGGTGGGAATTTCGGATAACAACGCAAGTTGATATCCGAACGCCGCTGCTGGCAAATCTCAAATTTCTGCGCGAATACCGCAATATTGAACCGGCGAATCAAGATAGTTTGGGGTTGATCCAAATCGTGCGGGGAAATGGCGGTCTTTCCTCCGTCGAGAGTCTACTTGAGCGACTTGCCGTAACCGATGACGACCGACTGCACTGGCTTCCTATTATCTGGCATGCGGTCGTCACACGAGGTTTGCTTACTGACTGGGATCAACCCATCAATAACGATACAGTGCTCCAGTTGCCTGAGGACGTTATATGAGTAAACAGGAACGCACGCTGCTTTGGATTACCGAAGGCGCAACGATCACCAACAACGGTCGCGACTACATCATTGTTTCGCTTGCGGACATCAACTTGGTCTTGGCAAAAGAAGTCGGTTCCAATGAGAAAGTGCTGTTGAAGATTGGCGATATAGGGCCACCAAAGAAGATAGGCGAAGCCAAGGCACCTCAAGCCGTTGCCAAGGAATTGGCTGTCGTGTCGGAAGAGGATTGGGCAGTTGCCGAGGAACGTCGTCGACATATAGAACCTCTGCTCAGGAATGACTATCAAAAATCGAATGCTCTTGCCGACCAAGCGGCAGCTGCGGCCGGCGTGAGTCGTGCAACGATTTACAGATGGTTAGCTACATTTAGGGAAACAGGCTTGCTATCGTCGTTGATTCTGAATCCAGGAGGTAAAGGGGGAAAGCGGCCATCGCGCTTATCTCCCGAGGTCGAGGCAATTATTGAGGACTGCATTGAGAACTTTCATGATACGGATCAAAGCCCGTCGACCGCTGCAACGATCACAGAAATCCGCCGGCGCTGCTCCAATGCAAATTTGAATTTGCCGGCAGCAAATACGATTCGTAATCGCCTTGAACAAACCATGGGGCGTGAGCGGATTGCAAAACGTAAAGGTATGGCGGCCGCACACGACCAGTTCGACCCCATCAAGGGACAGATTCCCGATGCCGACTGGCCGCTGGCCATGGTACAGATCGATCATACTGAGCTGCCTGTCATTATCGTCGATGACATACACCGAAAATCGATTAAACGCGTCTGGATCACGTTGGCGATCGATGTCAACTCGCGTGTTTGTCTCGGTATGCATTTGTCGCTTGATGCCCCTTCCGCCATGTCTGCTGGCATGTGCATTGCACATGCGATTCTTGCAAAAGAGAAATGGCTGGCACGTTTACATATCACGTCGACCGACTGGCCGTGCTGGGGGACGATGAGCGTATTGCACATGGATAATGCACGCGAGTTTCGCGGCAATATGCTGAGCGTTGCATGCAAAGAATACGATATCGATCTGCATTTACGTCCTGTCAAAAAGCCTCGCTATGGCGCGCATATCGAAAGGTTGATGGGCACGGTTTCCGAAGGGCTAAAGACGGTGAAGGGCGCGACATTTTCAGGACCAGACGAAAAGGGAGAGTACGACGCTGAAGGGAATGCATGTATGACCTTCAGTGAACTTGAACGTTGGCTTGTGTTGTTCTTTGCGGCTTACCATCGGAAACGTCACTCAGGAATCGGTATGCCACCATTGGTTAAGTGGAAGGAAGGTCTGCTCGGAACGAAAGGTAAACCTGGGCGAGGTTTGCCTGCTCGGCGTTTAGATGAAGAGAAAATGCGCATAGATTTTATGCCATTCTTAGAGCGAACTGTCCAAAATTACGGCGTTCTGATTGATGATGTTCATTACTACCACGATGTACTTCGTCCCTGGATTAATGCGGAACATCCAGAATTTAAAGGCCATCGTCGTAAGTTCCGGTTTCACCGAGATCCGAGGGATATAAGCACCTTGTATTTTTTCGACGAGCTCGTTGGACGTTACTGTGCTATTCCATATCGTGATACCAGTTTGCCTCCAGTCAGTATTTGGGAGCTACGCGATGGGCATCGCCGCGCTGATGAAAGAGGTATTCCACACGAGAACGAAAAAGCGGTGTTCGCATTAATTAATGAGCAACGCAAAATTGAAGAAGATGCCGCGGCAAAAACAAAATCCGCCAGACGAGCCCAACAGCGCCGAACATTGCACGTTGAAGCACGCAAAGTGACTGCTGAAAACCTGCCGACCGTAAGCAGCTCACTTCCAAGTGGATTACCTCCTTCAGTCCGCGGCTATGATCCTGATGCAGTAATCCCATTGGATGACGAATGAAGCCGACGGCGAGCGACTATTTTCATCTGAATGAAACAGCAAAAGCGTTGGTTGAACGCAGCGACGAAGAGCGTATCTACGCTATTCGCGAGGGAACCTGGCTCGGCTATAAGGATGCCAAACGCATTCTCGCCAAGATGGAAGATCTGTTGAACTATCCGCGCATCACACGTATGCCGAACATGCTGCTAGTCGCACCATCGTTCAACGGAAAGACATCGATCCTCCAGCGATTTTTGTCGCTGCATCAACCTGATCTGGATCCTACCAATGAAGTCACAATTTGTCCGGTCATTATGGTCGAGTCTCCACCAAAGCCGGATATTTCTGATTTTTATACGCGCATTCTGGATGTGCTCATGACACCTTACAAGCCGACAGCCTCGGTGTCAGAGAAGTATTCGCAGATCAAGCGACTGTTTCGCCAGATGGAAGTGAAAATGCTGATCGTTGACGAGATTCATCATTTGATCGCAGGTAGCCTGAATCGACAGCAGGAATTTCGCAATGCGTTGAAGAGCCTTGGTAATGAAACCATGGTGACGATCGTCGCTGCTGGTATTGAGGACGCCTACAATGCTTTCAATACCGATCCGCAGATGTCGAGCCGTTTCACCCCAGAAGAGCTGCCACTCTGGAAGGCCAACAATGAATTTGGCTCTCTCCTGGCAACACTCGAAATGCGTATGCCTCTCAGACTGGCATCGAATTTGAAGGATCCGGCGACGATGCTGGCCATCCATACCCGCAGCGAGGGAACGTTGGGCGATATGTGCGACCTGGTCAAGGAGCTGGCTGTTGATGCTATTCGTAGCAAGGAAGAACGTATCACGCTTGACAGGGTAAATGCGCTGCAATGGGTTCCGCCTTCCAAGCGCAAGCAATATCGGCGTCACTGACCGCAATGCGTGGCTTCACTTCACCGTTGTGGCCAATACGTTATAAGCCGTTTCCGGATGAATTGCTCTCGTGTTGGCTGGTGCGCCTGGCGCATGGGCATGGTCTAAAGGTACAAACATTCTGCAACCTGATGTTCGGTAATCGGCGTCAAGTTTGGAATCGGGATGTTGATCGATTAGCTCCGGCATGGTTAGTCGACGAACTCATTCTGCGCACAGGAACTTCGCCTGAGACGGCATGGGGAACGACCTTGCACCCTTACGAAGGCATTCTTTATCCCAAATTTCGTTTATCCAGTACCTTGAGGTGGATCCTTGCGCTCAAGGTATATCACCGGACGCGCCAAGGATATGGTTTGCAATTTTGTCCTACATGTTTGGCTGAAGACGAAATTCCCTATTTTAGAAAGCACTGGCGAATTGCGTTAAATACCGTTTGCAGCACACACGGCACCATGCTTTTCGATCGGTGCCCGCATTGCGGTGCCGCGGTTGCCTTTCATCGTCTTGATATGGCTGGAGCTGAGGCCATTGATGTCGCACCGCTGTCGTATTGTCACTCGTGCCAATTTGATTTTAGGGAAGCGGTACCGGCAAATCCGATTGTCTACGATGCGGACACATCTTCATTATTGCTCGAAGCGTGTCGCCAATTCGAGCATGACGAGGTACTGGAGTCAGAGTGGGATTTGGGACACTTCGCAGTGATGCATCAGTTATGCAGAATTATGACTACGCGATACAAGCATGCGCATTTAAGGGAGTTCGTGTTGGATCAAATTGGAGTGCCAGATATTGAATTGATAGGCGGGCATATCCCTTTTGAAATGCGGACTATACAGGAACGGCATCACTTATTGCAGTTGGTTGGCTGGCTTATGGTCGATTTGGAACCACGACTTACTGCTGCTTGGCGTGCTAAGGCTGTACGTTATAACTTGCTACTGAAGGATTTTGATGATCCGCCGATGTATTACAAATTCATTGCCGAGAAGTTTTCTAATTGGCGTGATAAATGAACTGGAAAATGGGTAATTCTAAGAAATGCAATCATATAAAAAATTTTTATTTTTTTTAAAAATACGTAATAAGATTTTTGTGTATTTGAAAAGAACCCAGCCTACGCTTCATCAAAATATTGTTATATTGGAACCGTATGAATAAAGAAAACCTTGATCAGCTTCTGAGACTCAAAAAGAAGTTATTGGATGCCATAAGGCAGGGGCGGAGTAGACATTGGTGCTTGACGCTGTGGAGTCGATACATACGTGCTCGAGATCTGTTGCAATGTGTTCGTTGTAAGTCGTCCGAGAAAACTCAAGCGCATCACATTTTTCGCAAAGTCACCTACCCGAAGGGATGCTTTGAACTAGGAAATGGCATTACTCTATGTCATACCTGCCACCGGACGATACATGCAGAATTCAATGGCCATCCAGATATTAACGAGCCGCTAAATGCTAAAGGAGGGGATGATCAAGACGAAATTGCATATCTTTACGGGATACTCCTGGATGATGCTCAGGTGCGCAACCTTAATCAGGACGAGTTTTACTATATATGCGACGATATGTTGCAATTTTTTGTCGCAGTACAAGGTTATGAGGAAATGTATTGGTCAGTACAGAGCCGCGAAATAAGTAGACTACGAATGTCCCATGAGATACTCCTAGATATCTGAAGCTTAAAATCTACCCAGCTGCGCTTCGCTTTATAGGATATTTTGAGACGACGATTGTACGCGCGATATCTACTTACTCCATTTTAATTTTGGCAAAATAGAAATTGAATCCAATCTATAGGTCATGACTAACGATGCAGCAAATTCTTCGAAAGGTAGATGGCATATCATGATTATTTTCATTTAGCGATCGCTTTTTTTAGTGTTTGTGAAACAATGCTGAAAGCTGTTAAAATGGAGAGTTAACATGGAAAAAAAACTTAAAATAGTCGATTTGTTTTGCGGATGCGGCGGTTTCGGATTGGGCGCAAAGCAAGCCGAATTCGACGTTGTAGCTGCAGTTGACATAGACACTACTCTCCAGTCGGCTTATCGTCTTAACTTTCCCAAAACCCGCGTCCTAAATGGAGATTTATCCAAGATGGATAAGGACGCATGGCACTTAATTCTTGGGGATGAAAAAATTGATGGCGTCATAGGAGGCCCACCATGCCAAGGCTACAGCCGAATGGGTAAAGGTGACGTTAATGATCCGAGAAGGTCATTGCTTTATCATTTTTTTCGAACGATAAATATAATTCAACCAAGTTTCTTCGTGATGGAAAATGTTGAAGGACTTCTCGACGAAGGGAATATAGAGGAGTTACAAAAGGCCATTGCAACAGCTGATCGTAAATACACCATTCTACCTCCTATAATATTAGATGCATCAAAATACGGCGTACCGACGAAACGAAAACGCGTTGTAGTCATTGGATATGTTGCACAAATATTCGAAAAAATTACTGAAGATGACTTAATTGCTGCTCAGCAACCAAGCGTAACCGTAAAAGACGCGATTCAAGATATTCCAGAGCCAGTGCCCCAATCGAAGGATAAGGGTAATTTAGGATGGTCTAAATATCGGGAAATAGGGAGTGTCTCTTCTTATGCGGCTAAAATGCGTTCGGCTCCGCCAGAAAACATGGGATCGCCGGAAGCAATTGAGATGCTGGCTCGTGGCTATACGTCTGGTAACTTTGAGACGATTCATACTGATTTAGTTAAGCAACGCTATGAGGCGACGAAACCGGGAGAGGTCGATAAGGTTAGTAGAGCCAAGAAATTAGCTTGGAATGGATTGTGCCCGACGCTGCGAGCCGGTACTGGAGTCGACAAGGGCAGTCATCAAGCGGTTCGCCCGTTGCATCCTGAAGCAGCTAGAGTTATTACAGTAAGAGAAGCAGCACGACTGCAAGGTTTTCCGGATTGGTTTTGTTTTCACTCGGCGAAATGGCATAGTTTTCGCATGATCGGAAACAGCGTGTCGCCAATAGTATCTGAAGCAATTTTAAAATTGCTTCAGAAGAAATTATCTATCAAATCGCACCAAAAAATTGAACGCTCCGCCCGCAAGCGTAATGGCTAGAAATAGAGTAATTTACATGCAAGATCTCCCTAAGTTTTTGCTCCTGAAAATCTTGGGTTTGAGCGTTACTATTTTCTAAGAAGCAAGATACGTAAATATTTATTTGTAGCAAGCTTTTATGAAGGGATGGATATCTCTCCAAAATGGGCGGATCAATTCACCGGATAGAAAGTTGCTTTTCGAATGAATACTGTTTTGTAGGTATTCGATCGAAATAACTTCTTCGCCTCTTGGACTACAAATACTTTTGATCGCTGCTATTTCATTGCCATCAGTCAATATGTTGTTTTGCTCCATGTAGTGCACAATCGATTTCACAGTCTTTGCCAAACTCCCTTTATGCTCAAGTTGAGTTACCCCTGGGTGTCTGCTGCTATAGTACTTGCAACTTTCCTCAATAAACACACGCAATAGCAGCATTGTTGAACAAGCGAAATTTTTAATCTCCAGCTTTTGCAATTCATTGACGATCGCCACCAATTTTGGTGATGTGCTAGGAATTTTAAATTGAACTCGACTTGTGATATTTGGCCCGAACAAATAATTCCATTGGTTTGGGTGTTCTTGCACGTTATATTTATCTGTGCTGGGAGCCACTCCTTGATTGGCTTGAGCAGCAACACCATGAGTCGTTGACGCGTTCTGGTTGCCATTTAATGTTGCCTGAGTAGCGGCATCGCCTGAGATTGCAGCTTCATTGGATGAATTTGCACTAGGCAGCAGTGATAACTGAGAAGACCCTTGCCTTTCTGGATCAGTAGAAATTTGGAAATTTATTTTTCCCTTTTTTACCTTATCCGTGAATGATCTCCATTTCGAAGAGTAATCTCTCATATGTTTCAATGCATCCACATAAACGGCGTTATGTAAGTCAACATCTTCCTTACTTGTGCTCCAAGGTAAGAGTCTTGGCTCCCCTCTCAAATGCACAATTCCAACAAAACCATAATGTTGTGAATGTCTTTCAGTATCCCATCCGACCTTATGGGTCATTTCATTTATAAGGATAGCTCTATCATTACAGTAAACCGTCCAGCCGTAATCTTCGGTAGGAATTTTGATCGCATTTTCTGTACCTGGATCCTCACCCGTGAACAAGTGCAAGTGATGCCGCCCAAGTTTTATTTCAACCGATACGCCATCTTTTACAAATTGGGTTTCTAAAGGTTTGAAGTGGACACTTTCTTTTATTGAGGGCACTAATGCTGGAATTTGGGCGCCGTTTAAAGTAATGATGCATCCTTTATTCTTTATAAGACAGCCGTAACGTTTCGATAATTGCGCGATTAAACTTCCTTTCCATTTAGAGTCGGAGAAGGCTAAAGCTACATCGTCTGTTAGTGCATGGACTTGGACCAGCGTTCCTTGCAAGCCTTGCTTTGACTTTACTGAAATTGGGATATCCCAAATATCGTTGTTCATATACTCAACAACATTCCAATTTACTTCGATCCTCTCGTCGGTTGTTTCGCTTGTGATGGATACATCCTTGCCTAGCTTAAATAATGCCCGATTCAACCCAACGCCAAATGCTCCTATTCCGTCCACGTGTGAGGTTACCGCACCGAAGCGCAGAGTACTTTCGGACATTTCATTTATTCCAATGCCGGAAGCGTAGTCCTGAATGCTAAAGGTACTGCCGTCAAACTTGATTTCAATTAAGCCGCTATCGTTTTCCTTTTTTGCGTCGATCGAATTATCAATTAGGTCGAAAATGCAAGCTTCAACTGTTAAATCTCGAGTTATACCTTCGATCAATAATTTTTTTGTGGGACGAGTATCAGCGGCAATATTTTTTTCTTCTTCATCGGTGTTCGGGGCAGTAACTAAATCAGTCTCTGACATACTTCGATCCTCTTTATAGAAACAATCACAATACCATTGATCGTATAACAAGCATTTGGAGTTTGTCGAGCAAATACATAGCAGAACTTTAATGATTCAAAAGAATTCAATTAATTCTCAATTCGTGTAATCAATTCCGATTCATCGCTGACGGTATGGAATGTATCTGCGTGACAGATCTCACCAAGTCCGAAGTAATCGATATCCTCAGGACTTTTTTCATCGCGAAGTCTCTGTATTTCGATTGGTGACTGCATCAATTTCAAATCAACATCACGCTTTATCAAAGAGGTTGGTTCCATAGCGGATCCTTTCTAAAGTTTTTGTAGGCCCATTCTGATTGATCGCAGTCAATACTCGTAACGTATCCTAACTAAGCAACGAAGTGCCGCTTTCTAGCGGCTATTGCGTGTCAAATACCCACCGAATCAAGTGTGAGGCATTTTCTGTTTTTGGTTCTGGTCTTGAAATGAAATCGGACGCAGCACAGGCCAATGTTTCCACAAGATCTGTTTCATCATCGTTAGATGGTAGATACAGTTTCATATGCACTGGAGACGACTCAACAGCGACGATTTTTATGCATTCCGTTTCGTATTCCACCGAGAATACCGCCACGCGCCTCTCGCGTAACCGATTTTCACCCCTCTCGATAAATAAGCTTGCATCGATTTCCCCATCTTCGCTTACCAGCACTGTAATAGGAATGGTCCAGCCATCCTGCTCGCTATTCGTTAGCAGCTGAATATTGAAGCCGTCCAATACCTCTAATTCGTCGACAATTGCGCGAAGAAATTCCGGCACTGGAAATTCGGATTGCTGTTTGGCGCGTATTTCGAAATCAATAGGGCGGGCGCGTCGTTCTGAATCTTGGCTACCTACCGCAGAATGCTGAACGTCACTTGGGCGAGTGCCGCCAAAGACATTATTTGCGGATGGTTCCGACAGTACTCGATTTCTCCAGATCGTCTTCAGTGTGAGGTCTGGGAAGCGTGCAGCTCCCCATCCTGGTCGAGTTTGTTTAGTCAGTTTGTTCGAGGCATCTGTTTCTATGAGTTGCTGATCTGGCGAATCACTTGCTGACTTTCTCACTATGCGCGCGCCTGACTCATTTTTCTCTTGACCATTTTTCCGGACAGATGATGGACTGCGATCTTTCACGTCATATCGTAGTGATCGAAATGGAAACGGGTAGGAGCAAGAGCGTAGGCTGTAGGCGATGAACGTGGCACGCGGATCGTCCTGGAACGACAGCCATTTTCCGGAGGCGATAAGATCCGTCTGACCTTCAAATGGAAAGTAAGCCTGAGGATACGCACCTTGACCGGATACTGATCCTTTGAGTAGCGATGCTCCGACGTGTACGGCGGTTCTCCATGCATGCGGATCCATATGTATGCGCCCGATGTCGGCGGCAGACACGCCAGAGATACCGGCAGCAAGCTGTAAGGTAAGTCGGCCGCTGTTCTTGTCGAAATGGGATTTGTTGTAAAGCGTATCGCGAACCAGTGGTGGCAGGAACAGCTTGGTCAACAGATTACTGGACGAGCCGAAATAGAATCGGATCAACTCCATGCACGGAATGATCAGCCGGAGATTTTCCTGTAGCTCGACCATCAGGCAATACGACTGCGTGCATTCCATGTGCCATGGGTGTTCTGTGCGTGGTAGCAGAAAGCCCTTTTCTTCCAAATTTAAACCCGCCTTAACCAGAACTGCAGTTTCAGCGTTGATCTCAAGGCTGAGAAATTGTTCGAGTTCGTAATCTGGAGTTGCTGCTAGCTGACCATTTCGCCAGATGTCGCCAATGCGCAGCAGAGGCAATGTTCCGATGGAAACCCACACCTTGCGTTGTCTCGACGCAAATGTGCAGTCTGAGGCAAGGAGCAGAGCGGGATTTTTCTGAAAGGAAGTATTTAGTACACGCGAAAGGTGCACCAGTACGGAAGGTTGGGTTCGGCGTAGCAGTCGATTGGGGAAAGCAACTTCGCCGAACCAGTCAATTCGCCAAAAATTTTCATCCTTCGGAAAGGCGAAAATTGATGGCAAGTGATTGTTATTAAAGGATTTTTTCGAAAAGTCCACTAAAGGCGTTAATTGACTTATCTTGTCAGTAAATGATTTGTCTCACCACTTACTGATCTTCCACACAACTCGTCTAATTTGATTATTGCCAGTTAGTCTTTGACAATTACTCACCAATCCCATGCGCCTGTTGGTCAGCATGGTAGCTGGAGCGAACCATTGCACCGACGGCGGCGTGGGCGAAGCCCATTTTGTAGGCTTCTTCTTCGTACATTTTAAAGACGTCAGGATGTACATAGCGGCGCACTGGCAAGTGGTGACCACTTGGTGCCAGATACTGGCCGATGGTTAACATGTCAACGTTATGCGCACGCATGTCGCGCATGACTTGTAAGACTTCTTCATCGGTCTCACCGAGGCCAACCATGATGCCGGATTTGGTCGGTGTATTCGGATGCATTTCTTTAAAGCGTTTCAACAGATTTAAAGAGTATTCATAATCAGAACCAGGGCGTGCTTCTTTATAGAGGCGTGGTGCGGTTTCCAGATTGTGGTTCATCACATCTGGTGGTGCCATGTTCAGAATTTCTAAAGCACGATCCATACGACCGCGGAAATCTGGCGTCAGAATTTCGATGCGTGTCATTGGAGACAATTCGCGGATTTTGCTGATGCACTCGGCAAAATGGGCGGCACCGCCATCACGTAAATCATCGCGGTCAACAGAAGTGATGACAACATAGCTGAGTTTTAAGTCAGCGATGGTTTTTGCCAGATTGGCGGGTTCATTGACATCGAGTGGATCAGGACGGCCATGACCCACGTCGCAGAATGGGCAGCGGCGGGTGCATTTGTCACCCATGATCATGAAGGTGGCAGTACCTTTACCAAAGCATTCACCAATGTTCGGGCAAGAGGCTTCTTCACAGACCGTCACCAGTTTATTGGCACGCAGGATGTCTTTGATTTCGTAAAAACGGGTGGTTGGCGAACCGGCTTTGACACGTATCCAGTCTGGCTTCGGCAGACGTTCCATCGGTACAATCTTGATAGGAATACGCGCAGTCTTACTCGCGCCTTTTTGCTTTTCAGTCGGATCGTAGGCGGCAGTAGCCGCATTGCTGGTGTCAGCAGGAGAGACAGGAGTATTTTCGGTTGTCATGATACGGAGCGGTGTCGAAAAATTTCAAAAATTCAATCGGGTGCAGACAATAAGTCTTGCAAATTCTGTGCGAGGGCGTTTTGTACATCGGCTAAGGCAGCATGGACGCCCAGAGTTTTCATGTCGACCGTTGCCAGTCCGGCATAACCACAAGGGTTAATCCACGAAAACGGCGCTAAATCCATGTCCACATTCAGGGATACGCCATGGTAGGTGCAACCGTTACCACGTACTTTGAGGCCTAACGCTGCAATTTTTGCGCCTTTAAATGCGCCATCACTAACATAGATGCCGGGTGCGCCTTCTTTGCGTTCGCCAGCCAGATTATACGCTGCCAACGTATCGATCACGGCTTGTTCTATCTTGTGAACGAATTCCCGCGCAAATAAACGTGCTTTGGGGTGGCTACGACGCAAGTCCATCATGAGATAAATGACAACTTGACCTGGGCCGTGGTAGGTGACTTCGCCACCGCGGTCAGTTTGAACCACAGGGATATCATGCGCCGCCAACACGTGCGACTGATCGGCACCCAACCCCAGCGTAAATACCGGCGGATGTTCGACAATCCAGAATTCATTGGGCGTATTGGCATCACGCGCGTCAGTAAAGGCGCGCATCGCATCGAAGGTCTGCTGATAAGGCTCAGTGCCACGCTGCAGAATGATGGGCGTAGTGGAAGTAGAGGTGCTGTTTTGCATAGACCGCTAGTTTAACATTCCTTACCAGCGACTGCGGTTTTTCGCAGAGGATAAACACATACAACCAGCGTGTTTCGCCAGTTGTCGTGTGATTCAATAACATTAAGCAAAGACGTGTGTCAGTTTTTGAGACAGTTTTTGGAAGTAATTAGACACTGCGAATTCTGGTTGTTGCACGACGACCGGGCTGGTCACTGTTTGCAATTCGATCAAACTTGCTTTTTGATCGGCTTCTACGACCACCATGCGATTGGCTGGAATGACAACGGTTTCATCGTCAGTGAGCCAGAAATCACAATCTTCACCAGCAATGGTCAGCCAGACGCGACCGCATACGACTCTGACTTTACGATCGACAGGGGATACGCCAGAAAGTGTTTTTCCAGCAGTGATAGTGTAAGATGGGTTTGCGAAATTATTTGTCATTTCCTTGCTCCTTGTTGTGCAGCAAAAAATCAATAAAAAATTGACATCTCAGGGGAAAATCCAATGCTGCATTGCGATGTATGCATTGTAGGCGTTTGTAATTCAGAAACAAAACGAGAAATTTTGGCTTTGCTTGCTAATAAAATTAACATTGTTATGTGTATTCTTGATGATAGATATATGAAAAATGGATATCAGAAAACTGCCTAATTTAGCGGCACTGCGTGCATTTGAAGCGGCAGCACGGCATCAGAATTTTTCTAAGGCGGCAGAAGAGATCCATTTGACCCACGGTGCCGTCAGTCATCAGGTACGGGCACTGGAAGAAGAGTTGGAAGTTGAATTGTTTGCGCGGCATGGTAAGCGCTTGGTGTTGAATGCCGAAGGCGAGCGGTACGCGGCAGCGATACGATTGTGTCTGCAAAATTTGGTCGAAGCCACAGAACAATTGCAAAAACGTAATCAACAAAAACGTCTCGGTGTTACGTCATTGCCTTCATTTGCTGCGCGTTGGTTGTCACCACGTCTGGGGCGCTTTATTGAGCACTATCCGGATTTAGAGGTCAGTTTGCAGTCGAGTAATCAACTGGCGGATTTTTCGCGCGATTCTATTGATATCGGAATACGTTTTGGGCTTGGAAATTATCCGGGTCTGGTTTCTGAATTTTTGATGGGTGATTACTATTACCCCGTCGTCAGCCCGCGTTATCACGGCGGTAATTTGCCAATGACCCCGGCTGAACTGGCGGCGTCCAATTTATTGCGTTGCGAAGAAGAGCCGTGGGAACCATGGTTTCGCGCTGCCGGTTTAAATAATGAAGAGCCGACCAGCGGCCTGGTGTATCAGGATGCATCGATTCTCGCACGCGCAGCGGTGGACGGGCAGGGCATTGCTTTAGGGCGGCATGCCATCGTGCAATCGGATATTGAAAGTGGTCAGTTAGTCAGACTGTTTGATGTAGAAATCCCTAGCCCGGTTTCATATCATCTGGTGTATCAGGAACAGTCACTCAAGAAGCCGCAAGTAAGAGCATTTCGTGAATGGTTATTAGCTGAAGTGGCATTGATAAAACGCTAGGTCGCACAGACTAAATCAAGCAAGCATGATTTTTGTTTTGATTTTGTCAAAAGTTGCATGCATTTGTTCTGGCACATCTTTATCGGTAAACAGCACATCGATTTGCGATAAGTGTCCTAATTTGACCAGGGCTGGGCGATCAAATTTGGAATGATCTGCCGCTAAAAATACGGTTCGCGAATGTTTGATGATTGCCTCGGAAACCCGTACTTCGCGGTAGTCAAATTCACGCAGCGTGCCATCCATTTCTATGCCAGAAATACCGATGATGCCGAAGTCGACCTGAAACTGATTAATCACATCCACTGCCGCTTCACCGGTTAAGCCACCGTCGCGCGGGCGTACCACACCACCAGTCACAATCACCTCAATATCTTGGTAATTGCTCATGATGCTGGCAACGTTCATGTTATTGGTAATCACACGCAAATTGCGGTGATGACACAAGGCGCGCGCAATCTCTTCCGTGGTTGTGCCCAGGTTAATAAACAGGGTTGCCTGATCGGGAATATGCCGCGCCACCAAAGCGGCGATCCGGCGCTTTTCTTCAGATAGCAAAGTCTGGCGCGTGTTGTACGCCATATTTTCGGCGCTGGAAGTTAATCCGACACCACCATGAAAACGTCGCAATAAATTCATATCGGCTAACAAATTAATATCGCGCCGTATGGTTTGTTGCGTGACCCGGTATTGCGCGGCGAGTTGTTCCACCGAAGCAAAACCTTCTCTCTGAACATTTGCCAACATTTCTTGTTGTCGCAAATTGAGTGTTTGCGTAGATGTCTGGCTGTATGACGGCGGTAGCGTGGTCGGCATGTAACAAGCTTCCTTCAACGAAAGAGAAAATGTTCGAAAACGAAAATATGCATTGTAATCGAAGCATGTATCAAGCGTGTTTCAGAGAAAAATATGGGTGAGGGGCAGGGCGGATGCAACCCTGTGTATTGATGAGCTTGGATTTTCGTATGGGTTGAACCCCCCCCTTACTCTTTATATGTAGCAGGTACTGGTATTGGCACCTATGCTGAAATGATGAGGTAAGAACAGGGTTTTTGGGTGAAGTTAAAATGTTCGAAAACGAACTTGTAATTATTCGTTTGGTGATTTATGATCGATTTAAAACAAAAAATTGATGATCAATATCTCAATAACATCTAATTCTTCGATTTTTTTAATCATTTATTAATTGCAATGGCGGCCTGACATCATGGCGAATGATCAACATTACGATTTACTGGTTGTGGGTGGCGGCATCAATGGTGCTGGCATTGCACGTGATGCTGCCGGGCGCGGTTTGCGTGTTTTATTGTGTGAGAAGGATGACCTTGCCGGACACACTTCATCAGCGAGTACCAAACTGATCCATGGTGGCTTGCGCTATCTCGAATATTATGAATTTGGTCTGGTGCGTAAAGCGTTGAAAGAACGCGAAGTATTGCTGCGAGCGGCACCGCATATCATTTGGCCATTGCGTTTTGTGATGCCGCATGTGCCGCATTTACGCCCGGCGTGGATGATACGCATGGGCCTCTTTTTGTATGACCACCTGAGCCGACGCGAATTGCTGCCGGGATCTTGCGGCGTGAACTTAGATAAACATGCGCTTGGTGTTCCCTTGCAAGATAGTATGCACAAAGGCTTCGTCTATTCCGATGCATGGGTCGATGATGCACGTTTGGTCGTGTTAAATGCGATGGATGCCCAAGAACGCGGCGCGAAGATTATGACACGCACTAAGCTGCAGTCGGCGCATCGTGAGGCTGGTTTGTGGCAGGCTACGTTGGTCAAAGACGGGCAGATTGAAATCAAGGTTTCTGCGCGAGCGATTGTGAATGCAGCGGGGCCATGGGCAAGCGAATTATTGCATCAGCATTTACATCAGACGGCGAGAAATGATGTACGCCTTGTGAAAGGTAGCCACATCGTCGTCAAAAAAATGTTTGATCACGATCATGCCTATATTTTTCAAAATCCTGACAAGCGCATCATCTTTGCTATTCCTTATGAGCATGAATTCACGCTTATCGGTACTACGGATCTCGAATATAAAGGTGACCCGGGTAAAGTCAAAATCTCTTCAGATGAAGTCAGCTATCTGTGTGATTCTGCAAACCGCTATTTCAAACAAAGTATCAAACCGGCGGATGTGCTGTGGACCTATTCCGGTGTGCGGCCTTTGCTTGAACAGGAAGATGCTTCGAACCCTTCCGCAGTGACGCGTGACTATCATCTGGAGCTTGACGCTGCACACGACCAGGCACCAATCCTGTCCGTCTTTGGTGGAAAAATTACCACGTTCCGTTGTCTTGCTGAGGAAGCAGTTAACCTGTTTGAACAACCATTAAAAATCACTAAAACAGCATGGACAGCAAATGCGTCTTTGCCTGGCGGGGATATTCCGAATGCCGATTTTTCTGGATTTTTCCAGCGCTTTCAATCGTATTACCCTTGGCTGCCAAAGGCGCTTGCAGAACGTTATGCGCACAGTTACGGTACCCGCGCTTTGCGCATGTTGAGCGACTGTCGTGCGCTTTCTGACTTAGGCGAGCAACTGAGCCCTGGTTTGTATGAAGCCGAAGTGAGGTATCTGGTGGAGAGCGAATGGGCACGTACAACAGATGATATTTTGTGGCGCCGAAGCAAATTAGGTCTGCACGCCACACCTTCTTCAGTACAGGTTTTGCAGGAAAAGTTAACGCACCTATTAGAAGCGGCAGGTCAAGTGCCGTCAGCCGTTTCAACGAATACTGCAGCAACAGCGGCAGGTGCAACAAGCTTAGCAGCAGTTTCAACAACCTCAGCAGTCAGGTAGTCAAGTAGTCGAGCCAATCGTCAGTCAATATTGGCGAATTAAAAAATCTAAAAACGGAGACAAGATGGAGAAGACGCAAATGGATGGCAAATTTATTCTTGCATTAGATCAGGGAACAACCAGTTCTCGTGCTGTGCTATTTGATCGCACTGGTAGTGTGGTTGCTGTCGCACAAAAAGAGTTTCAACAAATTTATCCGCAGCCGGGTTGGGTCGAACATGATCCACAAGAAATCTGGTCAACGCAGGCAGGTGTCGCTGCGGAAGCCGTCGCACACGCTGGTCTGGCGGGTGGTTCGATTGCTGCGATCGGTATTACCAATCAACGTGAAACGACGATCGTGTGGGACAGAGAAACAGGCCGCCCTTTGTATAACGCTATCGTCTGGCAAGATCGTCGTACAGCAGAATTTTGCGACAAGTTAAAAACCCAAGGTCTGGAAGAGAAATTCCGTTCTAAAACAGGTTTGCCGATTGATTCGTATTTTTCCGCGACGAAGATTTGCTGGATTCTGGAACACGTACCAGGTGCACGTGAACTCGCGAATCAAGGGAAATTAGCCTTCGGTACCGTTGATACCTGGCTGGTCTGGAATTTCTCTCAACAAGCATTGCACGTCACGGATGTGACGAATGCCTCGCGCACGATGTTGTTCAATATTCATACTTTGGAATGGGATGAAGAATTGCTCGATATCCTGAAAATTCCACGCAGTATGTTGCCTGAAGTGCGTTCTTGTTCAGAAGTCTACGGTAAAACTAAAACTACATTGTTTGCATCAGAAATCCCGCTTGCAGGAATCGCAGGTGATCAGCATGCCGCCTTATTCGGGCAAATGTGTGTCGAACCAGGCATGGTCAAAAACACCTACGGAACGGGTTGCTTCCTGGTGATGAATACCGGCGAAAAACCAATTGAATCAAAAAATAATTTAGTCACGACGATCGCCTGGAAAATCGGCAATCAGGTTCACTATGCTTTAGAAGGTAGCATCTTTATTGGCGGGGCAGTAGTGCAATGGTTACGAGATGGTCTGGGCATCATTCGTAGCGCCTCAGAAATTGAAGCCTTGGCCAAAAGTGTTCCTCACAGCGATGGTGTGTATCTGGTGCCAGCCTTTGCAGGTCTGGGTGCGCCACATTGGAATCCGCGTGCTCGCGGCACGATGTTCGGTGTGACACGTGGTACAACTTCTGCACACATTGCACGAGCTGCACTCGATAGTATTGCCTATCAATCAGTCGACGTTCTGAAAGCGATGGAAGCTGATCTTGGTGGACGTATTGCGGAGTTGCGTGTCGACGGTGGTGCCGTTGCAAATAATTTACTGATGCAATTTCAGTCCGATATGTTGGGCGTTGATGTTGTGCGTCCGCAAATTACAGAAACCACGGCACTAGGTGCCGCCTATTTGGCAGGACTCGCCGTTGGTTACTGGAAAGATTTAACTGAAATCCAGAGCCAATGGAAATTGGATCAACGCTTTCAACCCGCGATGCCGCAAGCAGAAGTGAATGCTTGCATGAAGGGATGGCAGCGTGCGGTCAATGCCAGCAAAGCGTGGGCTGACGAAGCCTAAAGATAATACTGTCCACCGCAGTAAGCTATGTTGCATCAGCTTAGTTGTCGCGCAATGTTGACATCTGAAAAACGCTGGTGCCGACGTTTGTGTTTATGTTGACCTGGTGTAGAGCAGCTTGCCTGGCAAGCTGTGGTGGCTTACTTTCAAGTATAAAGAAAGAGTGAAAAATGAATCCTTTATTTGCTGAATTTATCGGCACTGCTATTTTGGTTTTATTGGGTAATGGCGTTGTCGCTAACGTGATTTTGAGTAAAACCAAGGGCTTTAATAGCGGTCTGGTGGTGATCGCTTTAGGGTGGGCGATGGCGGTTTTTGTGGCGGTATTTTGTACTGCGGCCGCAAGTGGAGGTCATCTGAATCCTGTAGTAACTATTGCTTTGGCTGTCGCAGATAAATTTCCTTGGGCGCAAGTGCCAGGTTATATTTTGGCGCAAATGGCTGGCGGTATGATGGGCGCGTTTCTGGTGTGGGTTGTGTATTACAAACATTTTGCGGAGACCGCATGTCAGGACAGCAAGCTTGCTGTATTTTGCACCGGTCCCGCGATTCGCGGTACGTTTGGCAATCTGGCATCAGAAGCAATTGCGACCTTTGTGCTGGTGTATGCCGTATTGAATATGGCGGCGCCTAAAGTGGGGTTGGGTGCCATGAATGCCCTGCCGGTGGGTTTGTTGGTACTGGGAATTGGTGTTTCTCTTGGCGGTACGACCGGTTATGCGATGAGTCCTGCACGTGATTTGGGCCCGCGCATTATGCATGCAATTTTGCCTATCCCAGGCAAACGTGACAGTGATTGGAGGTACGCATGGGTACCTGTCATTGGCCCATTGCTGGGTGCTGTTTCTGCGGCCTTGCTATTTACCCTGACCGCATAACTTCATTGAATTTTTAACGGCTTAACAAATTAGTTGAGCAGACCTAAAAACAAACCCTGCTGCACGTGCCAAATATGGACGTGCAGCAGGGTTTGTTTTTTGTACTTGATTTTTTTCCGTATGATTAAAGAACCACTTTGACCATCGGGTGTGCCGACAACTCGCGATACAAGTTATCCAATTGCTCGCGGCTGGTAGCCCATACTGTGACGGTTAAGGCCAGATAGCTTCCTTTACTCGATGGGCGCATGTCCATTTTACCTGCATGAAAAGTTGGATCATACGTCGTAACCACTTCTACCATCGTTTGAGCAAATTCATCATGCATCGCGCCCATAATTTTGATCGGAAATTCGCTGGGATAAACGATCAGACTTTCTTCTGGTGGGATAGGTTTCATTTCCATTTTATTTCCATTTCTTTAGTCAGAGTCGCACTAAGATTTCATACAACGCCGAAACAGCCCGGTTTTGCCTTCTGCAGACCATCTTTGATCCAGACGGCCTTTGCTGAAGGTGGCAATATTGCATGAATTCCTTTGCAGTATTCTGTTGCTCACATTGGGAAATGAATGTGGATGGCAGAATGTTCAGTTCGCTTTGGCTTGCTGATAAGCCTTATACAATTGTTGGTAGATGGGGCCAGGTACGCCATTTCCAATAGTCTGATCGTCAATCCGGACGACAGCAAGAACTTCTTTTGTGGCGGATGAAAGCATGACTTCATCGGCGGCAAATACTTCTTCCCGGGAAATGCGGCGGGCTTCCAGGGGAATTTTCAGTTCAGCACATAATTCTTGAATCAAGCCGTAACGTATGCCTTCCAGGATCAAATTGTCTTTTGGTGGGCCCATCATTACGCCGTTTTTTACTATCCATACATTCGAGGCTGATGCTTCAGTCAGATAGTCATCTCTGAATTGTATGCTTTCTGTGACTGCATGCTCGGCGGCATTTTGCGCTGCCAGTACATTGCCAAGCAACGAAATCGATTTAATTTCGCAATGCAACCAACGTTTGTCTTCCATAGAGACACAAGCAACACCTTGTTCACGGGCTGCTGCTGTCGGCAACACGATAGGATTGGTCATGATGAAGACGGTAGGCGTGGCCTCTTTGGGAAACGCATGTGCCCGTTTGGCAACACCGCGCGTGATCTGAATATAGACCATTTGATCATCTGCCTCATGGGCTGCCATGACTTGATTGATCAAGGAAAACCATTCCTCTTTACTATGCGGATTTGTAATACCTATCGCATTCAGACTACGGAATAAACGTGCGAGATGTTGCTCAGCGCGAAACATTTTTCGTGCATATACAGGAATGACTTCATAAATCCCGTCGCCAAAAATAAATCCACGGTCCAGTACAGGGATTTTTGCTTCAGAAAGAGGTGTCAACGCACCATTGAGGTAGACCAGAGGATCGAGCATGATAATGTTTCCATCAGTTGAGTGAGGAAATCATTTTTGCATGAATCCCGTGGAGGGTTTATGCAAATTAAACATATTTAAGCAGTTGTCGAAATTTAACGAGACCACCAAGTTCTTTAGCTGTAAATATTGGACTTAGCGGTCTTGCCCCGTATCCGGCGACAATGAATTTTTATCTGTTGCTGCCCATACTTGCTGAGCTAGGAATGTTAGCGCTATTTCTCATCATATCAGCAGCTTGATCCGCAGACATTGTTTGCGTACGTTGCGGTCCACACTGACGAATTCGACTTCCTAAAACTTCTTCACAATCTTTAGATTTGCTCACCTGCTTTGGTTCAGATTCAGTCGTAGCACAAGCAGTAAGACTAATAATAACTGTTGCTAATAAAATATTTAATTTCATAATGTCTCCGGTTGAAAAAGTGATAAAGGTAGAAAAGTACCAATTTTTTCCAAGTAATGAGCTTTGAAGTTGCGTAAGCAGAATCAAATCTATTTTTCTAAATATTTTTATTTCTAATTTAGAAAGAAAGTAAAATATCATAAAATGTATCCGAACGTAACATTTTTTATTTTTAAAACTTAATCTTAAGTGCGCTATTAAACGTAAATTTTGCAAAATTTACACTATCGGTTTCTCTCCCTGCTCACGCCACCATATTTCAAAAAAAAACGACAGTTTTTTAAGCTGTCGTTTTTTTAAGTGTAAATTTAATTACTTAAACATCAATCGTATCGAATCCCAGGCACGCCCAAAAATACTCGCCTGATCAACTTGTTCCAATGCCGTTACTGGAAATTCTGCCACTGGTTTTCCATCAAGCATCATTTTTACTGTGCCTACTTTACTGTTCAATGCAATCGGCGCAATCAGTGGGTCTTTACGTTCCAAGGCTGGCTTCAGTTTAGCTGCTGAGCCTTTTGGCAATGTGACATATAAATCATGATCAAAGCCGATTTTGACTTGCGCTTGTGAGCCTTTCCAGACTTGTGGCGTCTCCAGTGTCTGACCTTTGGCATATAGTTTGACGGTGTCAAAGTTCAGATAGCCCCAGTTCAACAGCTTTAAACTTTCTTGAGCACGAATTTGATCACTATCAGCGCCAGTGATGACAGAAATCAAGCGACGTTGACCGCTACCGTTAGGGCGGTTGGCTGACGAGATCAGGCAATATTTCGCAGTTTCTGTGTGACCAGTTTTCATGCCATCAACTGTAGGATCCAGCCACAGCAAACGGTTACGGTTAGGCTGCGTAATTTTGTTGTAGGTATAGCTCTTGGTGCTGTAGTAGGTTTTATAAAATGCCGGGAAATCGCTGATCAGTCGTGAAGCTAAAGTTGACAGATCACGTGCCGTTGCATAATTTTCTGGACTAGGTAGGCCATGTGGGTTCGCATAGTGTGTGGACTTCATCCCCAGACGTTCTGCCTGACGATTCATTTGCACTACAAAGGCTTCTTCGCTACCTGCCACGGCTTCAGCTAAAGCAACGGCAGCGTCGTTGCCAGAGTCGACAATCAAACCGTACAGTAATTCATTGATGGTGACTGGTTTGTTTGGCTCAATGAACATTTTAGAACTGCTTGAATCGACTTTCCAAGCGTGTGTCGACACATTAACGCTTTGATTCAAGTCCAGTTTTTTTTCTGATAATGCAGTAAAGACCAGATAAGCCGTCATGATTTTTGTCAGCGATGCTGGTTCGATGCGCATATCCGGTTCTTGGGCGGCGATGATCTGACCGCTAGTCACATCAAGCAGTAGCCAGGATCTGGCCGCAATGGTTGGTGCCGGGAGAGATTGGGCCATCGCAACTGACATCGTCAGTATCGAGGTGGCGAGTATAGCGAGAAGTTTTTTCATTGGATGCAGCTTATAAAAACAAAAAAAGAGAGAATCGTTGTAGAGCTAAGTTCGATGTTTTATCAGGACTTGTCCCACAAACTAGTGACCAACTGTTTGATATGGTGCAGACGGCGGTGAAAGAAGTGGTCAGCTCCAGGAATGACCGTCACCGGAATGTCCTGAGGACGTAGCCAGTCGAGTACTGCAGAGAGCGGAATAGTGTCATCCAGCTCGCCATGAACCAAAATTGTATCTGCGGGGATGTCCGGCATCGCCCATTTTCCGGCTGCAGCGCCGACCAATACTAAACGTTGTGCGGCATTGTTTTCTGCGATCAGACGTTGTTGTAGGCTGGCTTGAACAAAGGTACCAAAAGAAAATCCAGCAAGAGCGACAGGTAATCCGGGAAACCGTTCACGCATATGCTGGAGTAGCAAAGCCATATCGTCGGTTTCACCAATGCCCGCGTCATGCGTGCCGGCTGATTCGCCGACACCACGGAAATTCATTCTGACTGCGGCATAACCCAGTCCGGTGAAGGTACGTGCCAATGTTTGCGCTACTTTATTGTCCATGGTTCCACCATACAAAGGGTGGGGATGGGCAACTAGGGCTAATCCTTTTGGCAATCCCTGTGTTTCAGGATCAGGTAAATCGAGTGCGCATTGTAATGAGCCAGCAACACCGGTGATCAAAAAATGTTCAGTTTGTGCATTCATGTATTTGGTAATTTCAAACGTTCGACCACACCGCCACCGATCAGATCGACGTCAATGATTTCATCAATATCAGATTGATCGACAAAGGTGTACCAGGTGCCTTGCGGATAGACCACCATCACTGGGCCCTCTTCGCAGCGATCCAGGCATCCAGCTTTATTGATACGGATTTTTCCGTGACCATTCATATCGAGTTGTTTAACCCGACGTTTTGCATGTTCCTGCGCAGCCTGAGCGCCACGATCAGCGCAGCAAGGCCGACCATCGTCGCGTTGGTTCATGCAGAAAAAGACATGCTTTTGAAAATACAGTGGTTCAGACATGATGGGATTGTTTGTAGTTGTTGCAGTGGAGCATGTCAGTAAAGACCGACTTGCAAAGTTAAGGCAATATAATACTGCAAACCCGCATCATCCCGCGCGCGGCTTGCGTAACAGTGCCCAGAGAGCAAGAAATGGCCAAAACATCGATAAGAACTGCGCAGCACCATTAAAGTTCAAAAATTTTCCTTGTACCCAGGTTTGCATTGTTACTTCAAAGTAAGGATTATCAGGTAACAAGTTGACGACGACCATCGAGATTATTAGCAAAAGAAACGCTAAACGCTTTTGTACATGCACTGGCGCAAATGAAAAGCCGTACAACATTATCAGACTAATCAGCAAGCCGCCACGGGCACCGGGGGTAAACCACGCAAACGCATATTCAGGGTTGAACAGCAGTGCGCAGGCGAGAGATTTGCAGATTAACGCCATCAAGAGGAGCAACGGGGCCAGAATAAATTTCGGCGCATGGCGATTAAGTAAGCTCAGGCAAATCAGAATGGCACCCGTGCAACCGCAAGCTGTAATGAAGGCTTCCGCTAATAAATAGGCATCCGCATTGGGTTCGATTCCTTGTAAAAAGAAGGCGCTCAGATCGATGTCCATCTCAAAAAAATTGGTCAAATGTTGAGACAACAAGGGGGAAAATTGCCCCAGTCCGAACAGATACGCCTGTGGGTACAGTTGTGCCATAGGCCACAGACCTAAAATGACAATTTCCCTGCTAGATTCCTGGTACGTCCATTGTTTGCGCAGTAATTGCAAGCGCCCTTTTTCGATTAACAAAGGGGTTAACAATGCACCTGCCAGCGCGCCTATCACCGCACCGCTGGCATTGGTCAAAAAATCCAGCATAGACGTAACGCGGGTAGGTAAAAAGTACTGTACTAACTCTGCAGTTGCTGACACCGCCGATCCACATAAAATCGCGATCAATACCGCCCACCAACGATTAACTCGTGGGTACAGAGAGAACACGATCAGCATTCCAAACGGGACATAGCCGACGATATTGGTACTGACATCAAACACCGTCCAATAGTGCGGCCACTGCCGGATTACATCTGGCAGAGCTGATAGGTTGTTAGCACGCCAACCAGTAAATGGATACCAGCTCGCATACAAAATCAGAAAAAGGTAAGCGACCAGACTCGCCCGCGCAAAAGGGGAACTGCGCAGTGTTTTCGGGGGTGCTGTATGTTCAATTTGATTCATCGCATGATGCAAATCAGACCGCAGCTAATTGCGTCAGCCATTGTTGTATTTCACTGATCAACGCATCACTCGTTTCTTGCATCGCGCGGGCACCACCTGAGGCATCGGGAGTTTTGCTCGGAGATTGCACGCTAAAGCTGCGTTGTGCCAGGATCATTTTTCCTTTGCTCAGAACAGCGCGGGCATTGATTTGTGCATGGCTATTTGTGCTGCTTGTGAAGACTTGCGAAAATTCATCAAGCTCAATACGCAGAACTGGTTGCGTCACAATCCCATCATTGGCGTTGATGACTTGCGTGCCAGTTGCTAACATTTGAATTTTCAAGCGTTGCGCTAATAGCTGCGCTGGCGGCATGCTCCAACGCGCTTGTGCATAGGCTTTAAGTTGCTGTGCATTATCGTATTGCAGGCGATACCACATGGTATTGCTGTCGAGTGCTGGCACCACTTGAATATCTGCAAGGCTGACCTGTAATTTGGACGAACCATTGCCAACCGCGGGGATAGCCGGTAGACCAAAGTCATATTGCTGCCGTTGTATTGCGGCATTGCCCGAACAGGCGCTGAGTAGACACATCAGACAGCTGGCTGCCAGTAGAGGCAAATATGGTTTGTCAGCGAGATGAGTGAGAGTGCGAAAAAAGCGTGACATAAGATTTCCTTTATTCGGATGCTGACGCAGGTGCAACGAACCCTGGCTCACCTGGGCCTGGCGCTGGCGCTGAGTTACCAAACAAGATGCTTTGTGGTCTGTCGTTCAAATTTTCAGTCGTACGATTGAGCGATCGTAAGCTGCTACGGGCATCGCTGGTCAGCGTTTGTATGCGTGGCAAGGTTTCAGTCGTAATACCGTTACTGATTTGATCCAAGGTGTTATTAAAATGCGCAATTGGTCCTTCGCTGGACTGCAATTGACTACTGAGCTGGTTTAGATTTTGAGTAAATTTATTCGCATCGACGGACAAACTTTTTACCGAGCTTAGTGTACTGTGGGTTTGATCTATCAGCGCCGGAAGTTTGCTCAGACTAGGCGCAATCTGTGCAGGTACGGTTCCCCATTGTTCTGCCGCTTTGCCGACATGATCTATCGTCGACATCAGTGAAGAAGGATTTTGCGGGTCGAGTAAGTTGTTGATGCGTTTGGTGAGTTCTTCAGTTTGGCTCAGAATTGCAATGCCTTTTTGTTCCAAGTTTTGCAACATACTTGGCCGTAAAGGAATGCGCGGCAATGCGTCGTCATCTTGGGTGCTGGCGAGCAAAGCGTGACCTGGTTGTTTATCATCATCAAGCTGAACGAAAGCAATCCCGGTGACACCCTGATACGCCAGAGTTGCAAATGTGGCACTGGTCACTGGTGTAGTCGGGATGACTTCGACCCGAAGTATGATTTGACCGGGCACTTTGGGGTTGAAGTTGATATCGGTTACATTGCCGACTTTAATTCCTTTGTAGCGCACTGCGGCTTGCAGATTTAAGCCTGACACCGAGGAGCTGGTTACAATTTCATAAGGGATACGTTGTATCTTATCTCGTCCCAAAAAAATCGCGAACATGGCAGTAATTACCAATAAAGCAATGGTAAAAAAGCCAGCAATAAGAGCATGAGATCGGTTTTCCATGGCTTTCCTAATTGGTTGCTGAAGTCATGACTTCCATCGCCCGCAGGCCGCGCCCGCCGAGGAAGAAACTTTTAATAAATGGGTTCGGAAACGCCACCACTTCGTGTGGCGATCCAATGACGATAACGCGTTTTTCCGCCAGTACCGCAATCCGGTTTGAAAGTGCAAACAGGCTGTCGAGGTCGTGCGTCACCATAATTACGGTCAAAGCAAGTTGTCGGTGTAACGACTGGATTAATTGTACGAAGCTGTCTGAGCGGTCTGGATCGAGTCCGGCGGTTGGCTCATCCAGAAACAGTAATTGCGGATCGAGCGCCAGTGCGCGTGCTAAAGCGATCCGTTTGATCATTCCTCCGGACAAATCCGAGGGCATTTTGCGGGCATGTTCAAACGCAATGTCGACCATCTGCAATTTCAGATAAACCAGATCAGTGATGAGTTCTTCGGGCAACTTGCCGAATTCACGCAAAGGTTGCGCAACATTGTCAAACACGCTCAAGGCAGAGTACAGCGCACCATGCTGAAACAACATGCCGGAGCGCTTACGCAAATAATTCATGTGTCCTTCTTTCGGCGCGTGTATATCTTCATTAAAAACCTTGATCGTACCTCGCCGTGGTTTTTCCAGACCCAGCATTTGACGCATTAACACGGTTTTGCCGGTACCCGACCCACCGACGATAGACAAAATTTCACCGCGCTTAACTTGCAGTTCCAAATTGTCATGCACTACAGTGCGACCAAACTGGGTACGCAAGCCTTGAATATCGATGATGTAATCGGATTTCATCAATCAGTATCCTACTTTGCTAAAAATAATGGCAAATACAGCGTCTGCAATAATCACAACTGTGATGGAAATGACCACCGAGCTGGTAGTGCCGCGCCCCAGACTTTCGGTATTGGGCTCTATACGTAAGCCAAAATGGCAGGCGATGAGGGCGATGAGCAAACCAAACGTCGCACCTTTTCCCAGTCCTATCCAATAATTGAGTAACGGAACCGCGTCAGGCAATTTATAAATAAAAAATGCTGGCGACATACCAAGCAAGGCCTCCGCTGAAATCATGCCGCCTATTAATGCCATGATATCGGTCCAGATGATCAGCAGCGGCATGGCGATTACAAGGGCTAGTACCTTAGGCATAATCAACCTGAAACCATGTGGAATACCCATCACACGCATCGCATCTAATTCTTCTGTGACACGCATGACGCCAAGTTGTGCCGTGATGGCAGAACCGGAACGACCTGCCACTAAAATCGCTGCCAGCATAGGACCGAGCTCACGAATGATGCTCATACCCAGCAGATTAACGATGTACAAATCGCCACCGAATGCGCGCAATTGTTGTGCAGATAAATACGACAAAACAATACCAATCAAAATGCCGACCAAGGCAGTAATGCCCAGGGCTTGCGCACCCATGCGGTAAATGTTGGCTGATAATTCTTTCCATGGACCTTTCCATGGGCGCTGCGCAAAACGGCCAAGATCCAGCACTAATTGCCCAAGCAAGCTACTGAAGCTGACTAAATGGGCAAAAAAACCAAGCACGACCGCGCCTAGTTGCATGGTACGTGTCAGTCGTGGTTTAGGTACAACTGGCAAAGGCATGGCGGTAACTAATTCAAGTCGCTCAAAAATACCTTCATGTGCGGGCTGCATGATCAAATGTTTGGGCCGCTTTTTTCCCCATGCGCTCCAAAGTGTTTGCGCGCCGACATGATCAAGATTGTTTATCTGGCGTAAATCCCATTGTGCGTTGTTTAATACCATCGCCTCGCTGAGTTTCGCACTTAATTGCTTGAGCCGGTCGCCATGCGTGAGAGCATTGACTACCCATGCGCCCGCCGCGGTGATTACGGGCTCATTGGAAGTGCTAATGGTGAGGGTAGGCGGGATATCAATAGGCATGGAACAAGTGTAAGCGAGATAGTGTATTTCCTGCAATGAAACGACTATTGGATGTCTCACTGCGATCTTTTGGCATCAAATGTAGTGAGAAGTTCGGTGAAATTTTGAATTTACGTCTATTTTCGGCCCTTTTTCTTCTTGCGCACTGGCTTTTTCGCAATGACCTCGCGGCATGAACCATTCATATCGGCATGGTCATAGTCGACCCAGCCATGACTATCGACAAAACGGGTATGCCTTTGCAACTGGCTATTCAAAATGCTCCATTCAAGTTTTTCGTCCGGATATTGAATGTTGCCCATATCTAGTAGCGTATGAAACACGTTTTCTGTTGATAACTTGGATTTTTGATGCTTGTGTAACTGCTCGATTTTTTCCGGGAACTGTTCCCGATATGCATCGGAATACCAGATGAAAGCTGGAATGTGAAACTCAAACTGCGTGTTATGTCCGTGGAATGCTAATAAACAATCGCCGTCATACAAGGTTTGTCCATGATCTGACACGTACATCATGGTGCTTAGCTGATTGCTGGCTTTCAACCTCTCTATGAGCTCGCCCAGGATCCAATCCGTATAAAGGACAGAATTGTCGTAGCTATTGTTTAACGCATCTTTGTTTTTTAGATCTGTATATTCAGGATCAACGATGCCGAATAGTGATGGCTGCCAATGATCAAATTCTTTAGGATAGCGGTGGCTGTAATTCCAGTGATTGCCTAAGGTATGTAAGACGATCAGCTTCTTTGGACTCGGATCTTGCATTGCCTGGTTCATCGGCGTAAGCAATACATCGTCAAAATTCGAGTTGTTGGTAAATCCACCCAGATTCAGAAATGCAGTCACATCCGCTTCTTTGGCGAATGCGGATACCGGTGTATCAAATTTGCCGAAGCTCATCTGATTAGAAATCCAGAACGTCTTGAAGCCTGCTTCTTTGTACGCAGTTAAAAATGATTTTTCTGAAAAACCTGCTTTTAAACCCATTGTGGCTGGTTTGCGCGAAACAATGATCGGTACCGATAAGCGAGTGGCAGTGACCGGCGTCACCATATCATTCAGACTGACGAGATTGCTTTCAGAAGAGAGGCGTGGGTTAGTGTCGCGTTTGTACCCATTCAGACTCCAACGATCAAATCGAGACGATTCGCCAATTACCACCACTACCGTTTGCGGCGCCTTAGGATCGCCAATTAGCTTCGCGTGGAAGCTAAAATTGCGGTTTTTTTCTGATAGTTCCTGAAAATAAGTGCGTTCGTTCCAGAAGTCGATCGCATATGAGACCAGTCCAAATGGCCAGGTTTGCGTCATTACCTCTTCGCTGTAAGGTATCGCTGCCCAGGCGGGTAGCTTGCCGGGGCTCTTGGCAAGGCGTTGGCGCAGGCGTTCCAGATCAGGGTTGCTTAGCACTCTTCCTTTAGTTTCGGTGGTTGGAGTGTTAACGGGCGTGTCGTCTTCATCGCTACTATCCAGGTTGCTAGGTGCGACAACTGGTGCGGCTGCGATCCCCACGCAATGACCATATTGCCAGATGGCCGTGCCAAGCAAAGCCAAGGCAATGACGATCCAGCGCGAGAAATGCCGCCATGTCAGTTCTGGGCTCGAGCGCGCCGCTTTGAAGCTTATTCCCCACCAGCCACAAATAGCGATAATTAAGATAAATAATAACCAAACCTTCTGCCCTAGAAATTCCATTGCTTCTTTTGGGCTGGTCTCAAACATAATACCCAGATGATGGGTAGAGATGCCTTGCCCAAAGTAAAGGCGCAAATAAATTTCGACCGGCACTGCCAGCATTGCCGGTAACAGAAGATAGTGAAACCAGCGCGGGCTTTGAAATGCCGCCCAGAAAACCACCCATGCTATCGCTTCAGTAAAAAATAGCTGCCACGCATGTTCAACAGGCTTGCCAATTACGAATGAAAAAAACGCGACTGCCGACAGCAAAATATAGCTGCCTAGCAAAAAGCAGGAACCAGTTCTTAGTGACCATAGTGGTCGAAGTGATCTGAGTGAAAAACGCGTCATCATGGCTTTTGCCGTTGTCCGGCAAGTCTTAAGGTCAAAAAAGCGAGTAAAAAAGGCGTAGAAAAGTAGTAATAAAAATAAATTAATCTTTTAACGGCACGTTTTTTAAGCAAAGCGCGACAATATAAATGATTTGCGGAGCTTGTGGTTAGGACTTCGCAATAGCGATTGTCAAATACGCTAAAGTGACAAAAGCGACATCTTGCGATGCTAGTGCTTTAATCTGCAATTTTTTTCAAAACACGGAAATACTTGATTTATCGAAGAAATTTTCTACCCTGAGAGTTCTCATTTCATCTATGCATTCGCAAGCACGCTGAATAAAAATCGTTGACAGCCTTGTGTAATGGGGCATAAAATTGCGAGTTCTCGATTTTGGGTTTGCACTTTTTAGTTATTTGTTTGCATAACATGATGTGAATTGACTGCTTAAAAAGCAGGCAAATTCAGATAAATCGGGCTCGTCTGAATATAAACGGACGTAAAAAATGATTCTTAGTTCCCGGGCAACCGTTTCCGGGTTTGTGTTTAACGTTGTATTTTGTTGGATTAAAAACGATGCCAACCATCAATCAACTGATTCGCCAACCACGTGTTTCCGCACGTGTAAAGAGCAAATCGCCGGCGCTGGAAAACAGCCCGCAGAAACGTGGCGTTTGCACCCGCGTTTATACTACAACTCCAAAAAAGCCTAACTCGGCTTTGCGTAAAGTTGCTAAAGTTCGCCTGACCAACGGTTTCGAAGTTATTTCGTACATCGGCGGTGAAGGTCATAACCTGCAAGAACATAGCGTAGTTTTGTTGCGCGGTGGTCGTGTTAAGGATTTGCCAGGTGTTCGTTACCATATGGTTCGCGGCGCATTGGATACCCAAGGTGTTAAAGACCGTAAGCAAGCTCGTTCCAAATATGGTTCTAAGCGCGCTAAGGCAGTTAAGAAGTAATTATCTCGTAATTTAATCTCCGTAAAATTTACGGATCAGTGTCGGTTCGGAATGAGCCGAGTAAGTGACTGGCTATGATGGCCTGTCGCGAGTGCCAGTAAAGTGTTATTTGGTGCTCAACTGAAGATTGAAAGGAATTGAAATGCCACGTCGTCGTGAGGTCCCGAAACGGGACGTATTGCCGGATCCAAAATTCGGTAATGTAGAAGTAGCAAAATTTGTTAACGTATTGATGTTGTCCGGCAAGAAGTCTGTTGCTGAAGGCATCATCTACGGTGCATTCGACCACATCCAACAAAAATCTGGTAAAGATCCATTGGAAGTGTTCGCTCTGGCAATCAACAATGCAAAACCACTGGTTGAGGTTAAATCCCGCCGTGTTGGTGGTGCAAACTACCAGGTGCCTGTAGAAGTTCGTCCAGTTCGCCGCTTAGCTTTGTCTATGCGTTGGTTGCGTGAAGCCGCTAACAAGCGTAGCGAAAAATCCATGCCACAACGTTTGGGTGGAGAGTTGCTGGAAGCCGCTGAAGGTCGTGGCGGTGCAATGAAGAAACGTGATGAAGTCCATCGTATGGCAGAAGCCAACAAGGCCTTCTCTCACTTCCGCTTCTAAGAGTAAGAGTAGGGAGCCTTTGTATGATATTTATGCAACGGCTCTGGCAAGTATTTTGAATCAGGCCGGGCGCGATTTTTACAAAAAAATTGCGCTCGGTTTTGTCCATTAAAAGATTTAGGATTATCTATGGCCCGTAAGACCCCCATTGAGCGCTACCGCAACATCGGTATTTCCGCTCACATTGATGCAGGTAAAACGACGACAACTGAACGCGTTCTGTTCTACACCGGTGTAAATCACAAAATCGGTGAAGTGCATGACGGCGCCGCTACCATGGATTGGATGGAGCAAGAGCAGGAACGTGGTATTACTATTACTTCAGCAGCGACAACTTGCTTCTGGAGCGGTATGGCGAACAACTTCGCTCCTCACCACATCAACATCATCGATACACCAGGCCACGTTGACTTCACTATTGAAGTTGAGCGTTCTATGCGTGTTCTGGATGGTGCTTGCATGGTTTACTGCGCAGTGGGTGGTGTTCAGCCTCAGTCCGAAACAGTATGGCGTCAAGCTAACAAGTACAAAGTTCCACGTTTGGCATTCGTCAATAAAATGGATCGTACTGGCGCGAACTTCTTCAAAGTGTACGATCAAATGCGTGCACGTTTGAAAGCGAACCCGGTACCTCTGCAAGTGCCTATTGGCGCTGAAGACTTGTTCGAAGGTGTTATCGATCTGGTTAAGATGAAGGCAATCATTTGGGATACAGCATCTCAAGGTATGAAGTTCGAATACCGTGATATTCCTGAAAATCTGGTAGCTGAAGCGCAAAAATGGCGTGAAAACATGGTTGAAGCAGCTGCTGAAGCCAGTGAAGAGTTGATGAACAAATACCTGGAAGAAGGTGATTTGTCTGAAGCCGACATCAAGCAAGCATTGCGCGCACGTACTATCGCTTCTGAAATTGTTCCAATGCTGTGTGGTACAGCATTTAAGAACAAAGGCGTTCAGGCAATGTTGGATGCGGTTGTTGAATACTTGCCATCCCCAGTTGATATTCCACCAGTTCCTGGTGTGAATGACGATGATGAGCCAGTTGTGCGTAAAGCAGAAGATACAGAGAAATTCTCTGCGTTGGCATTTAAAATCGCAACTGATCCGTTCGTTGGTCAATTGTGCTTCATCCGTTGCTACTCAGGTACATTGAATTCAGGTGATAGCGTTTATAACTCTGTTAAAGAGAAAAAAGAACGTATCGGCCGTTTGGTTCAAATGCACGCGAACCAACGTGAAGAAATCAAAGAAATGATGGCCGGTGATATCGCTGCGGTAGTTGGTCTGAAAGACACAACAACTGGTGATACGCTGTGTGATGAAAAAGCAATCGTTGTTCTGGAGCGTATGGTGTTCCCAGAGCCAGTTATTTCTCAAGCTGTTGAGCCAAAAACTAAGGCTGACCAAGAGAAAATGGGCTTGGCATTGAACCGTTTGGCGGCTGAAGATCCATCGTTCCGCGTACGTACAGACGAAGAATCTGGTCAGACAATTATCGCCGGTATGGGCGAGTTGCATCTGGACATTATTGTTGACCGTATGAAGCGTGAATTCAACGTGGAAGCAACTGTTGGTAAGCCACAAGTTGCCTACCGCGAAACAATTCGCAAAACTTGCGAAGAGATCGAAGGTAAGTTCGTTAAGCAATCCGGTGGTCGTGGTCAATACGGTCACGTGGTATTGAAGATCGAACCGCAAGAGCCAGGTAAAGGTTTTGAATTCGTTGACGCGATCAAAGGCGGTACTGTTCCACGTGAATACATCCCTGCGGTTGAAAAAGGTGTTCGCGAAACATTGACATCCGGTGTATTGGCTGGCTACCCAGTGGTTGACGTTAAAGTTACACTGTTCTTCGGTTCTTACCATGACGTTGACTCCAACGAAAACGCGTTCCGTATGGCGGGTTCGATGGCGTTCAAAGATGGCTGCCGTAAAGCAAGCCCAGTTATTCTGGAGCCAATGATGGCTGTTGAAGTCGAAACACCAGAAGACTACGCTGGTACTGTGATGGGTGACTTGTCTTCCCGTCGTGGTATGGTTCAAGGTATGGATGAAATTGCTGGCGGTGGCGGCAAAATCATTAAAGCTGAAGTACCTTTGTCTGAGATGTTTGGTTACTCTACATCCCTGCGTTCAGCAACTCAAGGTCGTGCAACTTATTCCATGGAATTCAAGCACTACTCTGAAGCGCCTAAGAACGTTATCGATGCAATCGTAACATCCAAAGCTAAGTAATTCGTATCAAATAAACCTACCCCCAGCGGGGTAGGTACTATGTTAATAAATCGTTCTTTTTGAAGGAAGAATAAAATGGCAAAAGGTAAGTTCGAACGCACCAAGCCGCACGTCAACGTCGGTACAATTGGTCACGTTGATCACGGTAAAACTACACTGACAGCAGCGATTGCGACAGTATTGTCCAAAAAATTTGGTG